>JAYRQF010000185.1:0-8880 GCA_041910735.1 Limnohabitans sp. | reverse complement strand
GGTGGACGCGCACGACGAACGCCTGATGAACGGGCCGCTCGGCCTGGCCGGGCAACGCTGCATGGCCACGCTGGTGTTTGCTGCGGGCAGCACCATTGCGCCTGAGCGGGTTGAAGCCGCGCTGGAAGCCGCACGCGCCGCACTGAACGCCAGCCCCCTGCGCCTGCAGGCCGGTGCCACGCAGCCGCACCCACAGGTCATCGTGCTGCGCGCGCTGGCCCCTGTGGTGGAGCCGGCCATGCAGCTGCTGCGGCCGGTGTGGGCGGCGTGGCGGCAGGTGCTGTGGGGTTTGCCGGGGAATGTGCCGAGGCTGTGGAATTTGTGACTGTCGAATGACCGATTCCGACCGGGCATAAACAAACAGCCCCATTGCCAGGCGCGGATACGCCATATACAATTGCTATATACTTTTCCTTGAGGGGGTCACCATGTCCATCGGCACTGTTTTCGTCAACAACCGTACCCAGGCCGTTCGCCTCCCTTTGGACGTGCGTCTGCCCGAGGGTGTCCAAAAGGTCGAGATACGCGTCAAAGGCAACGAGCGCATCATCTCCCCCTTGGGCCAAACCTGGGACAGCTTCTTTCTGGGTGGCCCTACCGTGAGCGACGACTTTCTGCCCGAGCGCGCCAGCCAGCACCAGCCGGAGCGTGAGGCGCTCTGATGCTGCGTTACCTGCTGGACACCAACATCGTCATTTACGTGTTGAAGCGGCGACCTGTCGAGGTGCTTTCCACTTTCAACGCCAACGCCAGCCGCATGGCCATGTCCTCCATCACCCTCGCCGAGCTCTTGCACGGTGCAGAGAAAAGCAGCCGCGTGAGCGAGAACTTGGCCGCCATCGAGGACTTTTGCAGTCGCCTGCAAGTTCTGCCATATGGCCCCAAAGCCGCGCAACATTACGGCGCCATTCGCGCCGCCCTGGAAAAACTCGGCCAGCCTATCGGCGTGAACGACATGCACATTGCAGCGCACGCCCGCAGCCAAGGCCTGGTGCTGGTGACCAACAACATGGGAGAGTTTGCACGGGTGCCTGCGCTGGAAGCAGAGAACTGGGTCGACACAGCGCAGTGATTGACGAGGAACGTGCCCAAGTAGTGGAATCTTTAAGCTGCACAATACCGCCTAGCAAAAGTGAGGCCGAAAGAAAACAGGGGACGGTATGAGTGAGCTGATCATTTATCAGAGCGACGACGGCAAGGCCCGGGTGCAGTTTCGAGCCATCGACGGCAATGTGTGGCTCAACCAGCAGGAAATTGCCGAGCTGTTTGACACCACCAAACAAAACGTCAGCCTGCACATCAAGAACATCCTGACCGAAGGTGAATTGGGGGCAGAGGCAACTGTCAAGGAATCCTTGACAGTTCAAATCGAAGGCAAGAGACAGGTTCAACGGCAGGTCTCTTTGTACAACCTTCCTCTGATTCTGTCCGTGGGCTACCGCGTGCGCTCGGTGCGCGGCACCCAGTTCCGCCAGTGGGCCACCGCCCATCTCACCGAATACCTGGTCAAGGGTTTCGTCATGGACGACGAACGCCTCAAGAACCCCGGCGGCTGGGATTACTTTGATGAACTGCTGGCGCGCATCCGCGAGATCCGCGCGTCCGAAAAGCGCTTCTACCAAAAGGTGCGCGAGCTGTTTGCCCTCAGCAGCGACTACCAGGCCAACGATCAGAGCGCCCAGACCTTCTTTGCCGAAGTGCAGAACAAACTGCTCTACGCCGTCACGCAACACACCGCCGCCGAAATCATCCGCGACCGGGCCGACGCCAGCGCCCCCAACATGGGGCTGACCACATGGGAAGGCAGCCGCGTGCGCAAGGCCGATGTGATCGTGGCCAAGAACTACCTGAGCGCCGACGAGGTAGACACCCTCAACCGGCTGGTCGTCATCTTTCTGGAACAGGCCGAACTGCGCGCCAAAGACCGCCAGCCCCTCACGCTGGACTACTGGCGACAGAACGTGGACCGGCTACTGAGCTTCAACGACAAGCCCATCCTGCAAGGCAGCGGCAAGCTGAGCAATGAGCGGGCGAAGCAGATCGCCCATGAACGCTACGACAGCTTTGATGCCCAGCGCCGCCAAGCTGAAGCACTGGCTGCTGATGCGGAAGATTTGAAGGCGCTGGAAGCTGTGGCCCAAAAGGGGCCGCACCGTCCTAGTTAAGCAGAGTGGCATTAGCTGAAGGCTCAGAGGCTTCGTGAATCGCCCCGGCCATCGAGGAGGCTCCTTACTCTGAGAAGATGGAGCCATGAACAGCAAGAAGTCCAACCGTTTTTCCCCGGAAGTGCGCGAACGCGCCGTTCGAATGGTTCAGGAGCACCGGGGCGAGTATCCCTCCCTGTGGGCCTGCATTGAATCGATTGCCCCCAAGATAGGCTGCGTGCCCCAGACGCTCAACGACTGGGTCAAGCAGCAAGAGATCGACACCGGGCTGCGTGAAGGGCTGAGCACCGAGGAGCGCGCTCACATAAAGTCCCTGGAGCGCGAGGTCAAGGAACTGCGCCGAGCCAACGAGATCCTCAAGCTGGCCAGCGCGTTTTTCGCCCAGGCGGAGCTCGACCGCCGACTCAAGTCCTGATCGATTTCATTGACGGCCACCGCGACACCTTCGGGGTCGAGCCGATGTGCAAGGTTTTGCAGATCGCCCCATCGTGTTACCGCCTGCATGCTGCCCGCCAGCGCAATCCGGAACTTGATTGCGCCCGTGCCAAGCGTGATCAGGAGTTGATCCCCGAGGTCCAGCGGGTCTGGCATGCCAACTGGCAGGTGTACGGCGCCGACAAGGTCTGGAAGCAGATGAACCGCGAAGGCATCCGCGTTGCCCGCTGCATGGTCGAGCGCCTCATGGGCAGGCTCGGACTGGCTGGAGCGCGCCGTGGCAAGCGCGTTCGCACCACCACGCCAGACACATCGGCGCCATGCCCGCAGGACCGGGTCAACCGGCAATTCAACGCCAGCCGTCCCAATGAGCTGTGGGTGTCGGACTTCACCTATGTTCGGACTTGGCAGGGCTGGTTGTTCGTGGCCTTCGTCATTGACGTTTATGCCCGGCGCATTGTCGGCTGGCGGGTGAGCCATTCGATGCACACTGACTTCGTGCTGGATGCGCTGGAACAGGCACTGTACGAGCGCCAACCGCAACTGTCAGACCAGCTCATTCATCACTCCGACAGGGGAGCCCAGTACGTCTCCATTCGGTACACTGAGCGGCTGGCGGAAGCCGGCATTGAACCTTCGGTGGGCAGCCGTGGCGACAGCTACGACAACGCCCTGGCCGAGACCATCAACGGGTTGTACAAAACCGAGTTGATTCACCGCCGGGGGTCTTGGAAATCCAGGGAATCCGTGGATCTGGCCACCCTGCAATGGGTGCACTGGTTCAACAACATCCGACTGCTCGAACCTATCGGGTACATCCCGCCGGCCGAGGCTGAGGCAAACTACTGGCGGCAACTCGCTCAAAAGACCGACACTGCCAGCTCAACTTAAACCAACCAGCCTCCTGAAAACCCGGGGCGATTCACGCCTGTGACACGCATAGGCAAATAAGCGAAGAGCAAAATCAAGCACCTTATCACCGGCTTCAAGGCGTGGGAGCCGATTACAGATTGAGCGCCAAAGGTTGATAAAGCCCATACATTGCGGGCATGACGATAAAAATCACTCTCTGAATTTTCTACAGTCTGGGGCCTCGCCTGTAGCGGCCCCTCAAATCGCCACCAACTGCTGAATGTTCTTCGCCTTCATCTCACTCCCCGGCCCGCTGGCGATCACCTCGCCGCGCTCCATGACCAGGTAGTCGTCGGCCAGTTCTTCGGCAAAGTCGTAGTACTGCTCGCACAGCAGGATAGCCATGCGCTGTCCCTGCATGCCTTCGTCGGCGAGCTTGCGGATGACGCGGCCAATGTCCTTGATGATGCTGGGCTGGATGCCTTCGGTCGGTTCGTCCAGGATCAAGAGGCGCGGCTTGGCGGCCAGCGCGCGGGCAATGGCCAGCTGCTGCTGCTGCCCGCCTGACAGGTCGCCGCCACGGCGGTGCAGCATTTGCTTGAGCACCGGAAAGAGTTGAAACAGCTCGGGCGGAATCGGCGTGCCGCCGGGTTGCGTGGCCAGGCCCATGCGCAGGTTGTCTTCGACCGTGAGGCGGGCAAAGATTTCGCGGCCCTGGGGGACGTAGCCAATGCCGGCCGCAGCGCGTTCGTAGGGTTTGGCATTGGTGATGTCTTGCCCGGCCAGTGTGACGCTGCCGCTCTTGATGGGCACCAGACCCATCAGGCTTTTGAGCAGCGTGGTCTTGCCTACGCCGTTGCGGCCCAGCAGCACCGTCACGCGGCCCTGGGTGGCGCTCAGGCTCACGTCGCGCAGGATGTGCGAGCCGCCGTAGTACTGGTGAATGTTTTTGACTTCAAGCATGTTTCTCTCTGTTCCATGAGATCGCACCATCTGTTGCGAGACCGGCAAATTGGAGGGATGGATCCCGGATCAAGTCCGGGATGACAAGTCATGGTCAACGCCCCAAATAGACTTCGATCACCCGCTCGTCGGCTTGCACCTGGTCGAGGGTGCCTTGGGCCAGCACCGAGCCGTCGCACAGCACAGTCACGATGTCGGAGATGGTGCGGATGAAGCTCATGTCGTGCTCCACCACCATCAGCGAATGTTTGCCCTTGAGGCTGAGGAACAACTCAGCCGTGCGTTCGGTCTCGTGGTCGGTCATGCCGGCCACGGGCTCGTCGAGCAGCAGCAGCTTGGGGTCTTGCATGAGCAGCATGCCTATCTCCAGCCACTGCTTTTGCCCGTGGCTGAGCACCCCGGCCTGCGTGCCCACCTGGTCAGCCAGGTGGATGGTGTGCAGCACTTCGGCCAGCCGGTCGCTCTGGGCCAAATCGAGCCTGAAGAACATCGAGGCTTTGACGCCCTTGTGGGTCTTGAGCGCGAGTTCCAGGTTTTCAAACACCGTGAGCTGTTCGAACACCGTGGGCTTCTGGAACTTGCGGCCAATGCCCAGCTGGGCAATCTCGGGCTCGTTGTGGCGCAGCAGGTCGATGGTGCTGCCAAAGTACACCGTGCCTTCGTCGGGCCGGGTCTTGCCGGTGATGATATCCATCATCGTGGTCTTGCCCGCGCCATTCGGCCCGATGATGCAGCGCAGCTCGCCCGGTGCAATGTCCAGCGAGAGCTTGTTGATGGCCTTGAAGCCGTCAAAGCTCACGCTCACGTCTTCCAGGTAGAGGATGCGGCCGTGGCTCACATCCACTTCGCTGCGGTCTTGCAGCACGCGGCCGTAGCCTGCGTCTCGCCCCCCCGATTCGGTGGCGCTGGCCATCAGTTCGGCATGGTGCTGGACGCGCTGGGCGCCTTGTTTCATGAGGTCAGGCGTCATGCCGCACCGCCTTTCTGCTCAGAAGTTGTCAAGGGTGCCGTCATCCCCGGCTTGACCGGGGGTCCACCGTCTGGATTCCCGCTTTCGCGGGAATGACGAAAAGGACTGAAACGGGAATGACTGAAAACATTGAAACGTCCACGGAACAAGCCGACCACCCCATTGGGCAGGTACAGCGTCACGACGATGAACAGGGCCCCCAGAAAGTACAGCCAGAACTCGGGCGCGGTCACCGTGAGCCAACTCTTGGCGCCGTTGACCAAAAAGGCGCCGACGATAGGGCCGATCAAACTGGCCCGGCCACCCACAGCCGCCCAGACGGCGATCTCGATCGAGTTGGCGGCGCTCATCTCACCCGGGTTGATGATGCCCACCTGCGGCACATACAGGGCACCGGCCACGCTGCACATCACGGCCGAGATGACCCAGATGCTGAGCTTGTAGGGCAGCGGCGAATAGCCCGAGAACATGACCCGGCTTTCCGCGTCGCGGATGGCCTGCAGCACGCGGCCATACTTGCTGGTGACCAGCCAACGGGCGAACAGGAAGCAGCCCAGCAGCGTCAGGCCCGTGAGCACGAAGAGCGTCATGCGCATGCCCGGCGTGGCCATCGGCAGGCCGAGGATGCGCTTGAAGTCGGTGAAGCCGTTGTTGCCGCCAAAGCCCGTCTCGTTGCGGAAAAACAGCAGCATGGCCGCAAAGGTCATGGCCTGGGTGATGATGGAAAAGTACACCCCCTTGATGCGCGAGCGGAAGGCAAAGAAGCCGAACACGCCTGCGATCACACCGGGCACCAGCACCACCAGCAGCACGGTGGCCACAAAGCTGTCGGACAGCCACCAGTGCCATGGCAGCTCTTTCCAGTCCAAAAAGACCATGAAGTCCGGCAAGTCGCTCTGGTACTGGCCGTCGCGGCCGATCTGGCGCATCAGGTACATGCCCATGACGTAGCCGCCCAGCGCAAAGAACAGGCCGTGGCCCAGCGACAGGATGCCGGTGTAGCCCCAGATCAGGTCCATGGCCAGCGCGCAGATGGCGTAGCACATGATTTTCCCAATCAAGGCGATGGCGTAGTCACTCAGGTGCAGGGCGCTGCCTTCAGGCACCAGCAGGTTGAGCACGGGGGCCAGCACGCCCACGGCGAGCAGGCACAGCACAAACGCGGTCCAGGCTTTGCGGGTGAGCAAGGCGGGTGCGGCGGGGAGTTGAATCTTGTTGTTCATGCTTCTGCACTCCGGCCCTTCATCGCAAAGATGCCCTGGGGCCGCTTTTGAATGAAGACGATGATGAAGACCAGCACGGCGATCTTGGCCAGCACCGCGCCGGTCCAGCCCTCCAGCAGTTTGTTGACCAGGCCCAGGCCGAGTGCCGCGTACACGGTACCCGCCAGCTGGCCCACGCCGCCCAGCACCACCACCATGAAAGAGTCCACGATGTAGCTCTGGCCCAGGTCGGGGCCGACGTTGCCAATCTGGCTGAGCGCACAACCTGCCAGCCCGGCAATGCCGGAACCCAGCGCAAAGGCGTAGGTGTCAATGCGGGCGGTGTTGATGCCCATGCAAGAGGCCATGGGACGGTTTTGCGTGACGCCGCGCACGAACAGGCCCAGGCGCGTTTTGGCGATCAGCAGCGACATGCCCAGCAGCACCGCAGCCGCAAAGCCGATGATCAGCACGCGGTTCCAGGGCAGTTGCAGGTTGGACATGAGCTGCACCGAACCGCTCATCCACGAGGGGTTTTCAACGCCGACGTTTTGCGCGCCAAACAGGCTGCGCACCGCCTGCATCAGCACCAGACTGATGCCCCAGGTGGCCAGCAGGGTTTCCAGCGGGCGGCCGTACAGGTGTTTGAGGATGCTGCGCTCCATCAGGGCGCCGACCAGGGCCGAGGTGATGAACGCCACCGGCAGCGCAGCCAGCAGGTACCAGTCGAACGCACCGGGCAGCCATTGGCGAAACGCCACCTGCACCACATAAGTGGCGTAGGCGCCGATCATCATGAGTTCGCCGTGGGCCATGTTGATGACGCCCATGAGGCCGTAGGTGATGGCCAGGCCCAAAGCGACGAGCAGCAGGATGGAGCCCAGGCTGGCCCCGGTGAAGAGCTGGCCCAGCCGTTCGCCCCAGCGCAGGTTGCCCTGCACCTTGCTCACGGCCAGCTTGAGGGCCGACTGCACGGCGGCGTCCTGTTCATTGCCCAGCTGCTGGTTGAGCAGGAGCAGCACTTCGGGCTGGCTGCTCTCCGAAAGGTTCCGCGCGGCCTGCAGGCGGTCTTCGACCTTGTCGCCCGTCAGCATGACGGCGGCCTGCGCCTGCCTGAGCAGGGCCAGCACGGCGGCGTCTTTTTCTGCAGCCAACGCCTTCTCCAGCAACAGTAGGCGGCTGGCGTCGGGTTCTTTGAGCAAAGCGAGCGCGGCCTGCTGGCGCAGCGCGGCGTCGGTGCTGAAGAGTTTGAGAGCGGCCAGCGCGGTGTCGATCTCGCCGCGCAGGCGGTTGTTGAGCATGACGTCTTCGGCATCCGCCGGCACATTCATGGCCTGGCCGCTCACCGGGTCCAAGCCCTTGCCGTCCTTGAGCACCAACACCTTGCCTGCAGCCACTTTCACGGCGTCGTCGGCAAGGGCCTGCAGATAGGCAGCGGTTTGCTCGTTGCCCTGCGCCACGGCCTTGGTCAGCGCTTCAATGCGGGCGTTGCTTTCGCCCACCGCCATGCCCAGGGCTTCATCGGCCGTCAGCGCGTGGGCATTGCAGCTCAGCAGCATGCCGAGCACAACAGCCCATCTTGTCATCCATCGTCTCATCGTGTTGTCCGGTTGCCGTCTTGGGGGTCTTTGTCTATGTCCCCCTCGGGTCGAGCCCGAGGGGGACATAGAAGCTGGAACGCGAAACAGGCTTACTTCTTCACAGGCTCGTCAGGCTTGCCCTCGTTGCCCGCGATGAAGGGGCTCCAGGGCTTGGCCTTGACGGGGCCCGGCGTCTTCCAGACCACGTTGAACTGGCCGTCGGCCTTGATCTCGCCGATGAACACCGACTTGTGCAGGTGGTGGTTCTTCTCGTCCATCTTGCTGGTGATGCCGCTCGGGGCCTTGAAGGTTTGGCCGGCCATGGCCTTGATGACGGCGTCCACATCGGTGGTCTTGGCCTTCTCGACGGCCTGCTTCCACATGTGGATGCCGATGTAGGTGGCTTCCATCGGGTCATTCGTCAGGGGTTTGTCCTTGTGACCGGCGATGTTCTTGGCTTTGGCGTAGGCGGACCACTTCTTGATGAACTCGTCGTTTGCCGGGTTCTTGATGCTCATGAAGTAGTTCCAGGCGGCCAGGTGGCCCACCAGCGGCTTGGTGTCCACGCCGCGCAGTTCTTCCTCACCCACCGAGAAGGCGACCACCGGCACGTCCTTGGCCTTCAAGCCGGCGTTGCCCAGTTCCTTGTAGAAAGGCACGTTGGAGTCGCCGTTGATGGTGGAGACGACAGCCGTCTTCTTGCCTTCGGCCGC
>JAYRQF010000184.1:0-18291 GCA_041910735.1 Limnohabitans sp. | reverse complement strand
CAATCGTGCGTGAGCCCGATTCGCTGTGGATCAGGTAGTCGAGTTCGGCTTCCTGGAACTTCTGGGCGATCTCACCTTCGCCCGGGAAACGGTGCATCAGCTGGGTGAACCACCACGAGAAGCGCTCGGCGCGCCAGATGCGGCGCAGGCAGCGTTCGGAGTAGCTGTCGATGCCGGCTTCGGAGTTTTCCTTGTAGTACTCGATGATGGCTGTGGACAGGTACTTCACGTCGGTGGCGGCCAGATTCAGGCCCTTGGCGCCCGTGGGCGGCACGATGTGGCCGGCGTCGCCGGCCAGGAACATGCGGCCAAAGCGCATCGGCTCGGTCACGAAGCTGCGCAGCGGGGCGATGCTTTTCTCGATGCTGGGGCCGGTCACCAGGTTGGCGCGGGCTTCGGGGTCCAGGCGGTTGCGCAGCTCGTCCCAGAAGGCCTCATCGCTCCAGTCTTCGACCTTGTCGGTCAGCGGAACCTGCAGGTAGTAGCGGCTGCGTGTCTTGCTGCGTTGCGAGCACAAGGCAAAGCCGCGCGGGCTGTTGGCGTAAATGAGTTCGTGGTGTACGGGCGGCGTGTCGGACAGCAGGCCCAGCCAGCCAAAGGGGTAGACCTTCTCGTACTCGCGGATCTTGTCCTTGGGCGCACTGGCGCGGCACACGCCGTGAAAGCCGTCGCAACCGGCGATGAAGTCGCATTCGATGGTGTGGGTGACGCCATCTTTTTCGTAGGTGACGCGGGGCTTGTTGGTTTCGAACTCGTGCACCTGCACGTTGTTGGCTTCGTACACCGTGGGCAGGCCGAGCGACTGGCGGGCGTCCATCAGGTCGCGTGTGACTTCGGTCTGGCCGTAGACCATGACCTGCTTGCCGCCGGTCAGGGAGGCCATGTCGATGCGGTGGCGCTCGCCCTTGAACAGCAGGTCAAAGCCGCTGTGTACCAGGCCTTCGGCATGCATGCGCTGACCCACACCCGCTTCATCGAGCAGGTCGATGCAAACCTGTTCGAGCACACCGGCACGGATGCGCGAGAGTACATAGTCGCCGGTCTGGCGCTCCAGAATGATGGCGTCGATGCCCGCCTTGTAGAGCAACTGGCCGAGCAGCAGGCCGGAAGGGCCGGCGCCGATGATGGCCACCTGGGTGCGGGTTGCTTTGGTCATGGGATGTCTCCTGGCAAGGTGTGAAAACGATGGGGGTGAGCTTAGGCAAAGCCCGCTGTCATCGCTGTGCCGGGCTGCACCTAATGTGCGATCATTCGAATAGTTGTGCGATGATCGCGCAAATTGATGGGGGTCAACCAGGTCATGACGATTGCCAAAGCGGACTACATCGAGGGACTGGCCAAGGGGCTGGCCGTGCTCGAAGCCTTTGACACAGAGCGCCAGCGCCTGAACGCCACCCTGGCCGCGCAGCGCACGGGCATCACGCGCGCAGCCGCGCGACGGCATTTGCTGACGCTGGCCGAACTGGGCTATCTGGAAACCGACGGCAGCCATTTCTGGCTGTCGGCGCGGGTGCTCCGTTTCGCGGGCAGCTACATGGCCACGTCGCGCCTGCCGCGCACGCTGCAGCCCACGCTCAACCGTTTGGCAGCGCAGACGCAGGCTTCGTTTTCGGCGGTGGTGCTCGACGGTGGCGAGGGCGTCATCGTGGCGCGCAGCGCGGGCACAGCCGAGCCGGTTCGGCATCTGGCTTATGGCCTGCACCTGGGCGCGCGCCTGCCGGCCCATGCCACTTCGACAGGTCGGGTGCTGCTGGCCTGTCTGCCTGCGCCGGATTTTCTGGCCTGGCTCAAAGGGCGGGAGTTGCCACGCATCACGCCGCAGACCGAGGTCAACCCCAAGGCTTTCAAAGCCTTGATCGAACAGGTGCGGACCGACGACTGGTGCCTGGCGCGTGACGCGCACGAGCTGGGCATCCACGCACTGGCGGTGCCGCTGCGCAACATGGAAGGCCGCACGCTCGCGGCACTCAATGTGGTGGGCACGGCCGAACAGTTCAGCGATGCCGCGGTGCAGCGCAAATGGTTGCCGCTGCTGCTGGAGGCGGCGCGGGAGTTGCGGCCGCTGCTTTAAACGCCCAGGTGCTGTTCCAGCACGCCCGGATCGGCGTGCAGCGCTTCAGATGTGCCTTCGAACACCACTTCGCCCTTGACCAGAATGACGTTGCGGTCGGTGATCTGGGTGACGTGCTTCCAGTTCTTGTCCACGATGATGGAACTGATGCCACTGTCCTTGATGACACTGCAGATGCGCCAGATCTCGCGGGCGATCAGTGGCGCAAGACCTTCGGTGGCTTCGTCCAGGATGAGCACATCGGGGTTGGTCATCAGTGCGCGGCCAATCGTCAGCATCTGCTGCTCGCCGCCAGAGAGCTGCTGGCCCCCGTGGCCCAGGCGCTCCTGCAGGCGCGGGAAGGTTTCCAGCACACGTTCATACGTCCAGTCGCGCTGGCCACGGGTGCCGGCTCGGGCCGCCATTTTCAGGTTCTCGACCACGCTCAGGTTGCCAAAGATGCCACGGCCCTCGGGCACGTAGGCAATGCCCATCTGCGCCACCTCGAAGGTGGGGCGGCCGTTCATCGGCTTGCCCTTGACCTCGACGGTGCCCTTGCGTGGCGGCACGATGCCCATGATGGACTTGAGCAGCGTGCTCTTGCCCATGCCGTTGCGGCCCATCAGGCCAATCGTCTCGCCACGGCCGACCGTGAAGTCGATGCCGCGCAGGATGTGGCTGGCGCCGTAGTAAGTGTGGATGCCGTGGGCGTGGATCAGGGTGTCGCTCATGTCAATGCTCTCCCAGATAGGCCGCCTGCACGCCACGGTCAGCGCGAACGGCCGCGGGCGTGTCGCTGGCAATGACCTGCCCGTTGACCATCACCGTCAGGTGGTCGGCCAGGGTGAAGAGGGCGTCGATGTCGTGTTCGACGAGCATCATGGCGTGGTCTTTCTTGAGGCGCAGCAGCAGCTCGACCATGCGCTCAGCCTCGGCCACGCCCATGCCGGCCAAGGGTTCGTCCAGCAGCAGTACCACCGGTTCGGTGGCCAGTGTCATCGCAATTTCGAGCTGGCGCTGCTCGCCGTGGCTGGCCGCGCCTGCGATGGTGTGGCGGCGGCTTTGCAGGCCGGCCAGTTCAATGGCGCGCTCGGCGCGGGCATTCACTGCCCCCATGCCATCGGGTTTGCCCAGCCAGCCCAGTGGGTTGAACGGGTGGGGTTGCACGCGCGACTGCGCGGCCAGTTGCACGTTGTCCCACACGGTAAATGTCCGGAAGATGTTGGTCTTCTGGTAGCTGCGGCCCAGGCGGTGGCGCGAGATTTTTTCGGGCGTCCAGCCGGTGATGTCGTGGCCGTCCAGCGTGATGGTGCCGCTGGTGGGCGGCAGATCGCCCGAGAGCAGGTTGGTCAGCGTGGATTTGCCGGCGCCGTTGGGACCAATGACGGCATGCAGCTTGCCGTGCCAGAGGTCGAGTGACACATCGTTGACCGCAGCCAGCCCGCCAAAGCGCTTGGTCAGGCCACGCGCGGACATCAGCACTTTGGACTCAGTCATGGCCGGCCTCCTTTTGGGCGAAGGCGCGGGCCAGCAAACCCAAAATGCCTTTGGGGGCGTAGATGATCAGGGCCACGATGAACAGGCCCATCCACATCTGCCAGTGCTTGCCGGTGTTGAAGCTGCCGATCTCGGGCAGGTCCTTGAACAGGTGCAGCAGGTATTCAAACGAGAAGGCACCGATGATGGCGCCGGCGAAGTTGCCCATGCCACCCAGGATCACCATCATGATGGCGTGGGCGCTCATGTGAAAGCCCATGAGCTCGGGGTTCACGAAGCCGGTTTGCGCGGCCCACAAAAAGCCCGCCAGCCCCGCCAGCGCCCCGGCCAGCGTGAAGGCGGCCAGCTTGTGGCTGAAGGTGCCAAAGCCCAGGGCGCGCATGCGGTGCTCGTTGACGCGGATGCCGGCCAGCGAACGGCCAAACGGGCTCCAAAGCACGCGGCGCAGGAACAGGTAGACAGCGACCAGGCAGCCCAGCGTGAAGAAATAGAACACACGCTTGTTTTCCAGATCGAAGAGCACGGCGTCAGGGCGGAAGTTCAGGAACAGGCCATCCGAGCCGCCCAGCGCCTTGTTGTCGAAGAAGAGGTAGAACACCATCTGCGCAAATGCCATGGTCACCATGATGAAGTAGATGCCGTGGGTGCGCACCACCAGAAAGCCGATGACGAGTGCAGCCAGGGCCGAGGCCCCCACGGCGATCGGCAGGCTGGCGTACAGGCTGATGGGCTCGTTGGCGGGTGTGACAAAGGCCAGCGCGTAACCGGCAATGCCGAACCAGGCCGCATGGCCCAGTGAGACGAGGCCGGTCACGCCCTGCAGCAGGTCCAGGCTCATGGCGAAGATGGCCAGGATCATCATGCGGTTGACCATGGCGAGATAAAAGTCGCTGCCCACCAAGGGGAAAGCGGCCAGCGCGATCAGGCCCAGCAGCAGCACGAACTGGATGCTGCGCGGCAGGGTTTCGATATGGGTTTGTGGAGCGCTCATCTTGTCCTCACTGCTTGAAGAGGCCTTCGGGCTTGTACAGCAGCACCACGGCCATGAGCACATACACCAGCATGCCCGACACCTGCGGCAGCAGCACCTTGCCGAAGGTGTCCACCAGACCCACCAGCAGGGCCGAGATGAGCGCACCTCGCACCGAACCGATGCCGCCAATCACAACAACCACAAAGCACATGATCAGCACCTGGCCGCCCATGTTGGGGTAGACGCTGGACACCGGCGCGGCGATCATGCCGGCGATCGAGGCCAGACCCACACCCAGCGCAAACACCACCGCGTGGATCAGCTTGATGTTCACGCCCAGCGCTTCGGTCATCTCGTGGTTGAAGGCGCCGGCGCGGATCTTCATGCCCAGACGCGTTTTCGAAATGAGCAGGTAAAGGCCCAAGGCCAGCAGCAGGCAGATGCCCGACATGAACAGGCGGTACACCGGGTACGACAGCGTCTCGGTCAGCGGGATGGAGCCCGCCAGCAGCTCGGGCACCTGCAGGCCATGCACATCATCGCCCCAGAGCATGGAGCGCAGTTCCTCGAACACATAGATCAGCCCAAAGGTCAGCAGCACCTGATCGAGGTGGTCACGGTGGTAGAAGTGCCGGAACAGCAGCTTCTCCAGCAGCAGGCCGAAGGCCACCGACAGCGCCGTGCCGACCACGATGGCCAGCGCAAAGCTGCCCAGCATGGAGGACATCGACCAGGCCAGATAAGCGCCCAGCATGTAGAAGCTGCCGTGGGCCAGGTTGACCACGCCCATGATGCCGAAGATCAGGGTGAGGCCTGCGGCCAGCATGAACAGCAGCAGCCCGTACTGGACGCTGTTGAGCAGCTGGATGAGGAAATTGACGAAGTCCATCGAATGCGGCGCAGGATGTGAGAGGACGGTTGTGAAAACGGCGGAACTGATCCGCCGTTTTCAAGGGGGAGAACAGCACCCGTGACCCGAAGGCACGGGTGAGGGGGTCACATGCGGCAGCCGGCACCCGAGTCGGACAGGGCCTTGGCAGCCACACCGATCACCTTGTTTTCCTTGCCGACGACCTGACGCAGGTAGATGTCCTGCACCGGGTTGTGGGCCTTGCTCATGGTCCACTTGCCGCGCGGGCTGTCAATCGTTGCGCCTTCCATGGCCTTGTACAGTTCGGCCTTTTTGGAGAGGTCGCCCTTGACGGCATTGGCGCCCTGTACCAGCAGCAGGCCGGTGTCATAGCCTTGCACGGCGTACACGTCAGGCTGCATCTTGAAGGTCTTGGCGTAGTTCAGGCGGAACTCGTTGTTGCGCTTTGTCTCGATGCCGTCACCGTAGTGCAGCGTGGACAACACGCCTTCGGCAGCAGGACCGGCAGCTTCAATCGTGCCCTCGGTCAGGAAGCCCGAACCATACAGCGGGATCTTGTCCTTCAGACCTGCAGCGGCGTAGTCCTTCATGAACTTGGCTGCACCACCACCGGCAAAGAAGCAGGCCACGGCATCGGGCTTGAGCGCGGCGATTTCGGTCAGCAGCGCCTGGAACTCGACGTTGGGGAAGGGCAGGCCCAGCTCCTTGACGATGGTGCCGCCGGCCTTGGTGTAGCTCTCTTTGAAGCCTTCGTAGGCCTCGTCACCGGCCGCGTATTTCCAGGTGATCCAGACGGCCTTCTTGTGGCCACGCTTGACCATGGCCTCGCCCAGCGCCATGGTCGGCTGGCTGTTGGTGAAGCTGGTGCGGAACACATTGGGCGCGCACTGGGCGCGGGTGGCGATGTGCACACCGGCATTGGGGATCAGGTTGAGCACACCGCTCTCGCGGGCCACGCGGTGGATGCCCATCTGCACGCCGGAGTGAACGGTGCCGATCAGCACGTCCACTTTGTCGCGCTGCACCAGTTTGTTGGCGTTCTCGATCGCCTTGGACGGTTCGGATTCGTCGTCGACCTTGAACCATTCGATCTCGCGGCCGCCGAGCTTGCCGCCCTGTTCGGTGATGGCCATGCGCACGCCGTTTTCAATGGCCACGCCCAGCTGGGCAAAAGTGCCGGTGTAGGGCAGCATGAAGCCCACGCGGATCTTGCCGCTCTGGGCCAAAACATGCTGGGGCAGCAGCAGGCCGGAGGCGGCCGTGCCCATCAGGGCAGCGCTCTGGGCCAGGACCTGGCGGCGGTTCATGGGGGTGTGCATCGCAGTCTCCTTCAGTGGTCTTTACATCCGTGCTTCGGACGGTTCAGCATACCGGAGCAGGTTCAGTGTTTGATGCATTATGTTGCACGTTTGAAGGCTGTTGCACTCAGGTGATTCCCTGATGTGCCGAGATTTCATGCAAGAAAAAGCATGTTCTGGTGCATCGGCGCACCCCTCAAGCGCAGGCTATACCGTCCGGTGGATGGGCATGGTGAGGATGGGTTCTGACAATCCTGAGTTGAGCCAGCCATCCCCGTGCTGAGCGCAGCGGTTGATTCCATTTCCAAGCGTACAGGAGTGCCCCATGATGAATACCGAGCAATTCAATGCCTCACAAAAAGCCCAGATGAACCAGTGGTTTGACATGGCTGACAAAAGCCTGGACGAGATCGAAAAACTGTTTGAGCTGAACTTCAGCACTTGCCGCGACACCCTGCAGGAAATGGCCAACTGCTGTCAGAGTGCCTGCGACATCCGCGACATTCCGGGCGCTTTTTCCTGGCAAACGGGGGCATTCAAGCCCTTTGCGGAGCATTCGGCGCAGTATGGTGCCCGCCTGATGGGCCTGGCTTCCGGCACTGGCCGCGAGTTCAGCCGCTCTTTCGAGAACCAGTGGCAAGCTTTGTCGCGTCACATGACCGGTTGGATGGGCGATCTGACCAAGCCTGGCGAACGGGGGCCGGAAAACGCATTTGACTACCTGCGCAACAGCATGAATGCTTTTGACAGCGTGTGGGACACGGTGCGGCACAACCTGGAACAGTCACAGCAGGCCGCGCTGCAGGCGGCTCAGCCGCACAAGCCCGCTGCCAAAGGGGCTGCGCGCAAATGATGCAGGGCCTGCTGTTCATGCACGCTGCAACCCCGCTCTCGGTGGGGGCGTTTGGCCTGTCCGGAGGGAATCGAACCCCCGACCCACAGCTTAGAAGGCTGTTGCTCTATCCAACTGAGCTACGGACAGATCAGAGACACAAAAGGCCCTGAAAGGGCCTTTGATGCGGGAAATGGTCGGAGCGGCGGGATTCGAACTCGCGACCCTCTGCTCCCAAAGCAGATGCGCTACCTGGCTGCGCTACGCTCCGACTGGCCGTGATTCTACCTGCGAAAGCAGGCTGGTCCGCCGGGTTCAGCGTTTTTCGTACTGGCTTGCACCAAACAGGTTCTGGCGGGCTTTGTCATCCACCAACGGCTTGCGTGCGTCGGCCAGCACCTGCACCGCCTTTTGCACGGCGGGACGGGCCGCAATCTTGTCGAACCAGGCCTTGAGGTGTGGGTAGTCGGACCAGTCGATGCCCTGGTTTTGCCAGCTGCGCAACCACGGAAAGATGGCCATGTCGGCGATCGAATAGCTCTTGCCGCCGATCCACGGGCTGGTCTGCAGCCGTTTGTCCATCACGCCGTACAGGCGTTTGGCTTCGTTGGTGTAACGGTTGATGCCGTATTCGATCTTTTCAGGGGCATAGATGCGGAAATGGTGCGCCTGACCGAGCATGGGGCCGACACCACCCATCTGAAACATCAGCCACTGCAGCACTTCGTATTTGGCGCGGTCGGATTTGGGCATGAACTTGCCAGTCTTGGCAGCCAGATAAACCAGGATGGCACCCGATTCGAACAGCGAGATTGGCTTGCCATCAGGTCCTTCGCTGTCCACCAGCGCCGGGATTTTGTTGTTGGGGCTGATCTTCAGGAACTCGGGCTTGAACTGGTCACCCGTGCCGATGTTGACCGGATGAACGCGCCAGGGGAGCTTGCACTCCTCGAGCATGATGTGAATCTTGTGGCCGTTGGGTGTGGGCCAAGTGTAGAGGTCGATCATTGGGACTCCTTTGTGCGGTGCAGATCATCGCAAAAACAGACGCTGTCTGCAGTCATGGCTTGTGCAGCCCCAGACGCACTGGAGACTCTGCGGCACAGTCCGTCCATCAAGATTTGACGCGGTCAGCGAGGAGTTTTTTCTGATGAAGCGCCGTTCTGTTTTTCTACTGGTTTTCATGCAGCTTCTTGCTGTTGCGCAAAGCGCGCATGCGCAGCAGGCTTCGGCTTTTCCGGTCAAGCCTGTGACTTTGGTTGTGCCCTACGTGGCAGGCGGGCTGACCGATGTGCTGGCCCGGGTGCTGGCGCCACGGCTGGCCGAGAAGTGGGGACAAAACGTGCTCGTGGAGAACCGGACCGGCGGTGGCACCACCATCGGGACGGCTCATGTGGCGCGTGCGCCCGGTGACGGGCACACCTTGCTGATGACGGCGTTTGGCTACATTGGCAATCAGATCATGGTGCCCCAGCTGCCATATGACCCCAAGGCGCTGGCACCACTGGCCATGGTGGCAGACAGCCCCAGTGTGCTGTACGTCAGTGCGCGGCTGCCGGTGACGAATCTGGCCGAGTTCATTGCCTGGGGAAAAGCCAACCCGGGGCGCCTGACTTTCGCATCTTCCGGCAATGCATCCAGTCCGCACATTGCGGCCGAACAGTTTGCCGACATGGCGGGTTTGCAAATTGTGCATGTGCCCTACCGTGGCAACGGGCCGGCCATCAACGATTTGCTGGGGGGGCAGGTGGATGCCCTTTTTGACTCGCCAGCCACGATGGCACATGTCGCCTCGGGCAAGCTCAAAGTGTTGGGGCATGGCTATGAACGGCCCAATCCACGTTTACCCAATGTCCCGGCGATCAGCCGCGCCGGCATTCCTGCACTCAGCCAGTTCATGGCGGGGGGCTGGTTTGGTCTGTTCATCCCCGCGGCCACGCCGGAGCCTCTCCAGCAACGCATTCACAACGACATCCAGAGCATTCTCGAAACCAGAGAAGTGCGGGATGCGCTTGCGCGTACGGGGGTAGATCCCCGCGTGATGACGCGAAGCGAGTTCTCCAGCTACCTGCAGGGCGAACTGGAGCGTTGGGGGCCGGTGATACGTTCGCGAAACATACGCCCTGACTGATCAGGGTTCGATGGCCGGGCACACGCCATTGGGGCGTGTGTCTGGCTGTCGATATTCAGCTGCCACGGGTGATGGGCATCTCGACATCACCGGGGGTGACCATGTGGCGTGCGTATTCCAGATTGGCCAGCGAGTTGCGGTGCACTTCGTCCGGACCGTCTGCGAAGCGCAGTGTGCGCTGGTGGGCGTAGGAGTAGGCCAGCGGGAAGTCTTGTGACAAACCGCCGGCACCATGCGCCTGAATTGCCCAGTCCAGGATCTGGCAGGCCATGTTGGGTGCGACGATCTTGATCATGGCGATCTCCGCCTTGGCGATCTTGTTGCCCACGGTGTCCATCATGTAGGCGGCCTTGAGCGTGAGCAGGCGTGCCTGCTCGATCATGCAGCGGGCGTCGGCCACGCGCTCCTGCCAGACGGTCTGGCGGGCCACCTCACGGCCGAAAGCCACGCGGCTGTTCAGGCGCTTGCACATCAGTTCGAGCGCGCGTTCGGCGGCGCCAATGCTGCGCATGCAGTGGTGGATGCGGCCCGGGCCAAGTCGGCCTTGGGCAATTTCGAAACCGCAGCCCTCTCCCAGCAGCATGTTGCCGACAGGCACGCGCACGTTCTCAAGCAGAATTTCCATGTGGCCATGCGGGGCGTCGTCGTAGCCGAACACCGAAAGGGGGCGCAGCACCTTGATGCCCGGCGTGTTGGCCGGCACGATGACCATGGATTGCTGCGAGTGACGCGGTGCTTCCGGGTCGGTCTTGCCCATCACGATGTAGACGGCGCAGCGCGGGTCGCCGGCGCCAGACGACCACCACTTGCGGCCATTGATGACGTAGTGGTCGCCGTCGCGCACGATGGAGCACTGGATGTTGGTGGCATCCGAGGAGGCCACTTCGGGCTCTGTCATCAGGAAAGCCGAGCGTATTTCGCCCTTGAGCAGGGGTTCAAGCCACTGGTCCTTGAGGCTTTCGCTGGCATAGCGCTCAAAGGTTTCCATGTTGCCGGTGTCGGGTGCCGAGCAGTTGAAGACTTCGGGCGCCCATGGCACACGGCCCATGATTTCGCACAGGGGGGCGTACTCGAGGTTGGACAGGCCTTCAGGCGCACGGTGGGATTTGGGCAGAAACAGGTTCCACAGGCCGGCCTTGCGGGCCAGGGGCTTGAGTTCCTCGATGACTTTGGAGTGCTGCCAGGCGTTGCCACTGGCGCGGTAGGACTCGATCTCCTGCAGGTAGCGCAACTCGTTGGGATAGATGTGTTCCTCCATGAAGGCCAGCAGACGGGCCTGCATGTCTTTGACCTTGGTGGTGTATTCAAAATCCATGGTCTTTTCTCCTTGGTTGGTGATCGATCTTGACGGGAGCTCAGTGTTTTTGGGCGAATTGCCAGGCCAGTTCAGCCATCGGGCGGGCGCCGGCACCCGAGGTGCGCGCCTGTTCGCTGGACGCCGTACCGTCTTCCACCCGCTTGGCAATGCCTTGCAGAATGGCGGCGATGCGGAACATGTTGTAGGCCAGGTAGAAGTTCCAGTCCCTGGCCAGCGCCTCGGGCGTGGTGAAGCCGGTGCGCTCGCAGTAGCGGCGGATGTAGTCCTGCTCGGACGGGATGCCCAGTGCCGGCAGATCGAGCCCGCCAATGCCGCGGAAGGTGCCGGGCGTGATGTGCCAGGCCATGCAGTGGTAGCTGAAGTCGGCCAGCGGGTGGCCCAGGGTCGACAGCTCCCAGTCGAGCACGGCCAGCACGCGCGGCTCGGTGGGGTGGAACATCAGGTTGTCGAGCCGGTAGTCGCCGTGCACGACGCTCACCAGCGACTCGTCCCTGGCGCTGTCCGGGATGTTTTTCGGCAGCCAGTCCATCAGCAGGTCCATCTCGGGGATGGGCTGGGTGATGGAGGCCACGTACTGCTTGCTCCAGCGGCTGACCTGGCGCTCGATGTAGTTGCCGGGCTTGCCGTAACTGGCCAGACCGCGCTCGGCAAACTTCACCTTGTGCAGCGCAGCCATGACGCGGTTCATTTCGTCGTAGATCTCGCCGCGCTGGGTCGGGGTCATGCCCGGCAGGGACTGGTCCCAGAGCACGCGGCCTTGCACGAATTCCATGACGTAGAAGGCGCGGCCGATGACCGATTCGTCATCGCACAGCACATGCATTTTGGCCACGGGCACATCGGTGCCGGCCAGACCGCTCATGACGGCGAACTCGCGCTCGATGGCGTGGGCCGAGGGCAACAGCCTGGCCACGGGGCCGGGCTTGGCCCGCATCACGTACTGCTGCGCGGGCGTGATGAGTTTGTAGGTCGGGTTGGACTGGCCGCCTTTGAACATCTCCACGCTCAGCGGGCCGGCAAAACCGTTCAGGTGGCGGGTCAGCCAGGCTTCGAGCGCCGGCACGTCAAAAGCGTGGGCACCCGAGACGGGGCGGGTCCCCACGAAATGTTCAAAACCACTCATGGGAACCTCGGGTGGCGGGGGCATGCCCGCCTGAAAAATGGATCAGTGATCCGAGTTGACGATGGCCATCAGCGCGTCGCGGTCCAGCACCACCAGTCCGCCCGGCTCGATGCGGATGACCTGCTCGCGCTCCATCTGCTTGAGTTCCTGGTTGACGCGCTGGCGCGAAGCGCCCAGCAGCTGGGCCAGTTCTTCCTGCGCCAGTTGCAGACTGATGCGGATCGCCTTGGCGTCCGACAGGCTGGGCGTGCCGTAGCTGCGCACCAGATGGTTGAGCTGCTTGGCCAGTCGGGCGCGCAAGGGCAGGGTGTTGAGGTCTTCCACCAGACCGTAGAGCTGGCGGATGCGGCGCGATTGCAGGCGCAGCAGGGCTTCGTAAAACTCCGAATGCTGCGACAGGATCTTGCGGAAATCGGCGCGTGCCACGTTCAGGATGGTCGCATCGCCATGCGCGTAGCAGTCGTGCGTGCGGCGTTCCCCGTCGAAGATCGACACGTCGCCAAACCAGATGCCCGGCTCCACATAGGTCAGCGTGATCTGCTTGCCGGACACCGAGGTCGAGCTCACACGCACCGCGCCCTTGGCGCAGGCGATCCACACCTCGGGTGGGTCCCCGCGTGCAGCGATCATGTCGCCGTCCTTGTAGCGTTTGACGTAGGCGCATCGAAGAATGTCGTGCCGAAGCGATGGTGAAAGCGAAGAAAACCAGCGACCGTTGTTGATCGCCTCTCGTTCTTCCATTGTCAGAATGGGTTCGTCCATGGTCTGTCTTGTCAGTGACTGGTTTGGCCGGTTTTGTCGCGGGCGGGACCCGGCGGCTGTTTTGTCAGTGTGGTGTCGGGTTGGCCCTTACACCGCCTCAGAGGTATTTGGGGGTTTCCTTGTTAAGGAAGGCGCCGATGCCGATGCCGGCATTGGCATGGTGCAGGTTCTTCACGAAGTGGTCCCTCTCACGGGCCAGCTGGGCGTTGAGCGAGCTGCCATCGGCCTCGTTCAGCAATTCCTTGACGCTGGCCAGCGCATTGGGGGCGCGGGCGTTGAGCCTGGCGGCCCAGGCCAGCGCCTCGGCCAGGGCATGGCCGGGTTCGGTGGTGCGGTTGACGATGCCCATCTGGTGCAGGCGCTCTGCGCCGATGCGTTCGCCGCACATCAGCAGTTCGGTGGCAAGCTGGCGCGGGATCAGGCGAGACAGGCTCCAGCTGCCGCCGCCATCGGGCGAGAGGGCGATCGAGCTGTAGGCCATCACGAACACGCTGTTGACCGCCGACACGATCAGGTCACACGCCAGGGCCAGAGAAAAACCAGCACCGGCTGCCGGGCCTTCTACGGCGGCAATGACCGGCTTGGGGAAGGTGCGGATGGCCTCGATCCAGCTGTGCAGGCCTTCGATGCTCTGGGCCTGCACCTCGGGCGGCTGCTGCCGGTTGTTCTGCAGGCGTTGCAGGTTGCCGCCGGCGCTGAAGATGCCACCTTCGCCGGTGATGACCACTGCACGGATCTCCGGGTTGGTTTCGGCCGCGTTCAGGGCTTCCACGCCTGCCGCATACATCTCGGGGCCGAGCGCGTTGCGGTGCTCGGGGTTGGACAGGGTCAGGACCATGGTCTGACCTTCGGTCGTGCTGATCAGTTGCGCAGCCATGTGTGTCTCCAGAAATGTTGGGGGACGGTGAACCGTCCCTGTCAGGGTCACTGGTCTTCTTCGTGCATCAGGGACAGGCCGATCGCGCCACGGCGGCGCAGCCAGGGGCTGGGGCGGTAGCGGGGATCGCCGTAGACGGTTTGCATGTTGAAAAGCACTTCCAGAATGCTGTCGGGGCCAAAACGGTTGCCCATGGCCAGCGGGCCCATGGGGTAGGCCAGGCCCAGCGTGACGGCGGTTTCCAGGTCCTGCGGTGTGCACACGCGCTGCTGGCACATGTCGGACGCGATGTTGACGATGGTGGCCACCACGCGTTGCGTGACAAAGCCACCACTGTCGCGGATGACCGACACAGGCTTGCCATCGCGCGCGAACAGCGCGTGCGCGGCATCGCGCATGTCTTTGCGGGTGGCGGGGTTGGTCGCGATCACGCGGCGTTTGGTGGCGCTGTCGGGCACCAGCAGGTCGATGCCGATGGTGCGGGCCGGATCGTGGCGGTCCACCACGGCCACTGTGGTCACGTCAAAGCCCAGCGGGGCGACGATGGTAAGCGCCTCCGGTGAGGGCGACTGACCGGTCTCGATCCTGGCGCCCAGGTCCTTGAGCAGCTGCAGCAGCTCGGAGCGGCGTGCCGCACGGGGCGACACCCACACGGGCGGCAAGTGCTCGACCACCGGCACGGGTGGTTCGGCCGGCGTCTGTTGCACGCCATCCACGTATTTGTAGAAACCTTCACCGACTTTCTTGCCTACCACACCGCCGGCCAGCCGCTGCGCGGTGATCACATTGGGGCGGTAGCGCGGCTCGTCGTAGTACTGGCGGTAGATGGATTCGATGACGTGGTGTGACACGTCCAGTGCCGTCAGGTCGAACAGTTCGAAGGGGCCCAGCTTGAAACCCACCTGGTCGCGCAGGATGCGGTCGATGGTGGCGAAGTCGGCCACGCCCTCGCTGACGATGCGCAGGGCTTCGGTGCCGTAACCACGACCGGCGTGGTTGACGATGAAACCCGGCGTGTCCTGCGCCTGCACGGGGGTGTGGCCCATCTGCCGGGCAAATTCGGTCAGGCGCTGGCAGACCGCCGCATCGGTTTTGAGGCCGGCAATCACCTCGACCACCTTCATCAGGGGCACGGGGTTGAAGAAGTGGTAGCCGGCAAAGCGGCCCGGATGCTGCATGCCGGCGGCGATCGCGGTCACCGACAGGGAGGAGGTGTTGGTCACCAGAACGGCGTCGGGTGCCACGGTCTTTTCGAGGTCGGCAAAGACCGCTTTTTTGACCTCGATCTTCTCGACGATGGCCTCCACCACCAGCTCGCAGGCGGCCAGATCCTGCAGGTCGGCCGCCTCTTTCAGTCTTGCCTTGTGGCCGGCCACGGCCTCTGCGCTCAGCTTGCCCTTTTCAAGCAGCTTGTCCCAAGTCTGGAACAGTGCCTCGCGGGCCTTGCCGGTGGCACCAGGCTGGGTGTCATAAAGCCAGACTTGGCTGCCGGCCTGGGCAGCGATCTGGGCGATGCCGCGGCCCATGGCCCCGGCGCCGATGATGGCAACGTTGGAAAACGCGAGTGTCATGCTCAGTTGTCTCTGGTGGATGGATGGAATCCGTTGATGACTTGTCTGCAAACTGACAATTATGTCGTCTGTTCAGACAGGCGTGATGACGGGCTGCCTGCGGGCCTGGCGGCTGGCCCACAGGCTCAGTCCCAGAGCGCACAGCAGCCCCAAGGCGCCAGCCATGGGCAGGATTTCCAGCCCTTGCAGGCGGATCAGCCAGCTGCCGCTGCCGGCGCCGATGGCCTGGCCGGCGTAAATGGCCGAAGTGTTCAGGGCGATGGACGCGGGAGCCAGCACAGGGGCCAGACCCACCAGCCGTGCCTGCTGGGACGAATTGGAGGCGAACACGCCCAGTCCCCAGGGCACGATGGCCAGCATCAGGCCGGCTAAGCTGTTGGACAGTCCCACCAGCGCCATGCCCAAAGACATGCTGCCCAGCGCCAAGGCGACGGCCCGTGATGGTCCGATCCGGTCAATCCGTTGCGACACCATGGCGTTGCCGACAAAGCCGCACAGGCCATAGGCCAGCAGCAGCAAGCTCAGACCCGAGGCACCCGCTGCAAACCGGTGCGACACATAAGGCGCCAGATAACTCAGGCACACAAACTGGCTGGCGGACGAGACTACGGTGATGCTCAGGGTCAGCATCAGGGGGCCCGAGGTCAGCGTCTGGCGCCATGCGCTGGCTCGCAGAGGGGGCGGACGGATGCTCCGTGGCAGACTGCTGAAAAGCCACAGCGCAGACGCCAGAGACAGCACGGTCATCAGGCTCATGGTGGCCCGCCAGCCGTACACGCCGCCGATCCATGCACCAAGCGGCGTCCCCAGCACCGAAGCCACCGACCAGCCCAGAAACACGAAGGTAATGCCACGCCCGCGCAGATGCTCAGGGACCAGCAGGCCGATGCAGGCCGCTGCCTGCGGGGTGAACACGGCGGCTGACACCATGGCCAGAATCCGCGAAAACAGCAGACTGTCAAAGTCGGGCGACACCGCCGCCAGTGCATGAAAGACGGCGTACCACAGCAGGCTGCCGGCCAGCAGAAGGCGCCGGTCCCGGCGTCCCAACACCGTCGCCAATACAGGGGCGCCAATGCTCACGATCAGGGCCGCCGTTGAAATCAGTTGTCCGGCGGTGGTGACCGGGACGTTCAGTGCGTGGTGGATCTCGTTGATCAGACCGGGCACCATCATGACCCCCATGCCGATCACAACGTTGCCAAACATCAGCGGCCACAGCACTTTCGGCAGGCGCTGTCCGGAGGCGGACCGGGACATCAGCGCCGGACCTGCAGGGCGCCGGGGTTGACGATGTTGGTGGGCGTGCCCCGTATGAAATTCACCACATTGTCAAAGGCAGCGCCAAAGTACAGCTCATAGCTTTCTTTTTCGACGTAGCCGATGTGGGGTGTGCAGATGCAGTTTTCCAGCCGCAGCAGGGCAGTGCCCTGCAGGATGGGCTCGGACTCAAAGACATCTACGGCGGCCAGACCGGGACGGCCCTTGTTGAGGGCGTGGATCAGGGTGCTGGTTTCCACCAGCTCGGCGCGCGAGGTGTTGACGAACAGCGCGGTGGGTTTCATGCGCGCGAGGTCTTCGGGTTGGACGATGTGTTCGGTTGTCTCGCTCAGGCGAAGGTGCAGGGTCAGCACGTCGGCCTGGCTGAAAAAGGCTTCGCGCGACTCGGCGGCCACCAGACCGTCCTGGGCGGCACGGGCACGCGACTCGGCGCTGCCCCAGACCATGACCTGCATGCCAAAGGCACGACCATAGCCGGCAACCAGCTGGCCGATGCGCCCATAGCCCCAGATGCCCAGCGTTTTGCCGCGCAGCACAGTGCCCAGACCAAAGTTGGCCGGCATGGAGGCCGCCTTGAGGCCTGACTGTTGCCAGGCCCCGTGCTTGAGGTTGCCAATGTACTGGGGGAGGCGGCGCGCGGCCGCCATGATCAGGGCCCACGTCAGTTCGGCGGGCGCCACGGGCGAACTCACGCCCTCGGCCACGGCAATGCCGCGCTCGGTGCATGCCGCCAGATCGATGTGTTTGCCAACGCGCCCGGTCTGGGCGATCAGCTTGAGTCTGGGCAGCTTTTCGAGCAGGGCGCGATTGAGGACAGTGCGCTCCCGGATCAGCACGATGATGTCGGCATCCTTGAGACGAATGGACAGCTGCCCCAGGCCCTTGATGGTGTTGGTGTAGACCTTGGCCGGAAAGGCTTCGAGCTTGGCCGCGCAGTCGAGCTTGCGCACCGCATCCTGGTAGTCGTCAAGGATCACAATGTTCATCCCTCCATTGTGCCTTGCCGGGACAGGCCGACCCCTTGCCCTGCGCTGGCCCAGGGGTGGCAAGCAGCTCAGTGGCGTGTGGCGCTGGCCTGCTGCGCGGCTTCGCGGGCCACCAGCCGATCCAGCTCGGCGCAGACATCGGCCATGCGACCCGAAATGACCAGACGGCCCATTTCGCCAGACGGATTGTGGCTGTCACACACACGCACCACGCGCAAGGCCGCGGGGCGAGGCGTGCAGACCGAGGTGACTGGCCGCGGCGTGACGGTGCGGCGATCTGCTGACGGACGGACCATGCGCAGGGCACGGACCGGATGGGTGGATTCCTGACGCGCAGCGGGTTGGCGGGTCAGGCCTGAAAAACCCTGGAACAGGCTGGAGAGGGTGAGCAGTGCGATTCCCATGTGAAACCTTTCGTAGATGCTTGGAGGTTGGACACAGGCAGGATTGCAAAAGAGGCCGTCTTGCCACAGGGTTTGCCGACAGTTGCCCGGCAAACGCCCGCCACCTGGGGCAGACGGCATGGATTACATGAGCAGGGTGTTTCGGATCAGACCGACCGCCAGGCCTTCGATGTCGAACGGATCTTCCGGCTGGACCACGATCGTCTGGTAGTCCGGGTTTTCGGGCAGCAGCTCGATGTGGTCGGGCAGTTTGCGCAGGCGCTTGACGGTGACCTCGTCGCCCAGACGGGCCACCACGATTTGGCCGTTGCGCACAT
>JAYRQF010000183.1:0-1700 GCA_041910735.1 Limnohabitans sp. | reverse complement strand
GGCAGCCCTGCCGTGCAGCCAGCTGCGCGTCAAAAACTGGCGGTGCGGCCCACGCCGCCCAGCGCAGCCCCGCCCGGGGCTGGCCACCAGACATCGCCCGCTGGCGGGGGCTGCTGCGGACTGGCCTCGCGGCCATGGGCATGCAGCAGCTGCGCCATTTGGCGGTGGCTCTCCGTCACATCCACCATGACCATGCGGTTTTCTTCGCCGCTCTCATCGACCGTCGCGTCCAGCCGCACCACCGCCGCAGGCCGGTGCGCACCGGGCATCAGCCCCAGCTCGCAATGGCGCCGGCATTTGCCACTGAGCACTTCGCGGTGGAACTGCTCAAAGGTCTGGCGCGATTCGGGCTGCAGAAAATCCACAAACCGGTACTGATGACAGTGTGAACGCGAAATGCCCAGCTGGATGGCGGCCGACATGTTGACCTCGATCAGGCGCCCCTGGCTGTCCACGCTGAGCAGGCCGACCGGTGCGAAGTCGTACATGTCGGCATAACGGCTCGGGACAGGCGCTTCTTCGTCTGCGCCATCGGCCTGGTGGTGCTGCAGCACATCGCCGCTGTCGGGCACCACGCTGCCGACAGGCAGGGTCTGCTCATGGACCTGCCACAGCTGCAGGTGGTCCTGTTCGAGCATGGCAAAACATTCGCACACATGCCCGCGCAGACCCTGGGTGTCGTGGATGGTGATGCGCCCCCGGCTGGTGGAAATGCAGCCTGCCCCCTGCAGCAGCCCGGCCGCCTGCGTGATGGACTCGCGCCGCACCCCGAGCATGTGGGCAATCGTTTCGTGGGTGGCCCGCACCTGTCCGGAGGCGGTCACCGTTTCGTGGAACAGCAGCCAGGTGCTCAGGCGTTGCAGCACCGAGTGGTGCAGGCTGCACACCACGCCCTGCGCCATTTGCAGCATCAGGTTTTGCACATGGCGCAAAGCCATGGCCTGCAAAGCCGAAGAACGCAACAGGGCCTGCGCAAACGCGGTCGAAGGCAGGCGGTACGCCAGCCCGGGACGCAGCACCACCGACTGCAGGGCGCTGGAGGGCGCACCCAGCAGGGTCGGCAGCCCCACCATCCCCTCCCGGCCGATCAGGGCCAGCTCCGACATCTCGCCTTCGCGTGTGGCCGAAACCAGCGTGACCGCACACCCCACCGGGAAGTGAACATGCGCGCCCGGCGCACCGGGCGCCTCGATCACCTGCCCGGTCTGCAGGTCCACGGCTTCGAGTTGGGAAGCCAGCGCCATGTAGTCCACCATGGGCAAGGCGCCCAAAATGCGGTTGGCGCGCGCCGAATCCTGAGGTGCCATGTTCATGCCAGCCTCCCGCAGTCGCTTGCAGCGTCCTGGACAGGCGCGCTCCCTGCCTCACCGCCAGCGCTTGCCGGCTGCGATTCCTGCGGCCAGAGCAACGCCTGCCATTCTTCGTCGCTGAGCAGGGTGCGGTCAGAGGGCCAGGCGGGCACGGCTGGCGTGGAAGGTATTGAAACAACACAACGGACAACGTACATGGCAAACCTCTTGAAACAAAACATTCAGGGTTGTCCATGCTCGTCACCGTCGCCACACCCGTCCATTCACCGGGCGATCTGTTTGCGTCCTCCTTCCGGTCTATACCGCCCGCATCGGTTCGTCCTCAGAGGGCAAAGACCAGCTGCGTGCCGCCGGTGGCGCGCACCTGCCACCAGCGCGCATCGCTGCTGT
>JAYRQF010000182.1:0-6375 GCA_041910735.1 Limnohabitans sp. | reverse complement strand
GCGAAGCCATCGAAGCCGGCATCGTGACGCGCAGCATTGAATCCGCCCAGCGCAAGGTCGAGGCCCGCAACTTCGACATCCGCAAGCAGCTGCTCGAATACGACGACGTGTCCAATGACCAGCGCAAGGTGATCTACCAGCAGCGCAACGACATCCTGGATGCTCAGGATCTGGACGCGCAGATGGCCTCCTTGCGCGAAGGCTGCTTCACCGATCTGGTGCGGCAGTTCGTGCCCGAAGAGTCTGTCGAAGAGCAGTGGGATCTGGCTGGCCTGCAAGCCGTGCTCCAGAACGAGTGGCAGATCGAGATTGACCTGCAGGCCAAGGTGCAGGCGTCCAATGCCATCACCGATGAAGACATTCTGGAGGCCGTGATCGCTGCAGCGCATGCGCATTTCAAGGTCAAGCTTGATCTGGTGGGTGCAGAAAACTTCGTGCCTTTCGAGCGCATGGTGTTGCTGCAAAGCATCGACACCCACTGGCGCGAGCACCTGTCCGCGCTGGACTACCTGCGTCAGGGCATCCATCTGCGTGGCTACGCCCAAAAGCAGCCCAAGCAGGAGTACAAGCGCGAGGCTTTCGAGCTGTTTGGCCAGTTGCTCGATTCGGTGAAGAACGAAGTGACCCGCATCCTGATGACGGTGCAGATCCAGAGTGGCGAACAGGTGCAGGAAGCCGCGCACGCCATCGAAGAAAAGGCCGAACACATCGACAACGTCACCTACAGCGCGCCTGACGAAACCGGTCAGCAGCACGTCACCACCGCCGACGGCTTTGACATGAGCCAGTTTGCCGGTGTGGGCCGCAACGACCCCTGCCCCTGCGGTTCCGGCAAGAAATTCAAGGCCTGCCACGGCAAGCTGAGCTGACCGGTCACTTCTTCACGCAACGGGCTTCGGCCCGTTTTTCTTGAACCTGTTTATTGAGATGGAAGACTTCCATGCCCGTGAATCTGCCTCCCATTGACCCTTCGCAACTGCACCCTGTCGCGGGCGTGCGCTGGGGCGTCACCGAAGCCGGTGTGCGCAAGGCCAACCGCAAGGATGTGAGCGTGATGCTGCTCGACGAAGGGGCCAGCGTGGCGGGCGTCTTCACGAAGAACCGTTTTTGCGCAGCGCCGGTGCAGATCTGCCGTGACCACCTGCAGGCCGGTCAGGGTATCCGGGCCATGGTCATCAACACCGGCAACGCCAATGCCGGCACCGGCGCTCCGGGCCTGGCGCATGCTCGCCAGACCTGCGAGGCCATGGCTGCATTGCTGCAGTGCCAGCCAGCTCAGGTGTTGCCCTTTTCGACCGGCGTGATCATGGAGCCGCTGCCGGTGGACCGCATCTTGGCGGGTTTGCCTGCTGCCATCGGCGATGCCGCAGCCGCAAACTGGGCCAGGGCGGCCGAAGGCATCATGACCACCGACACCGTTCCCAAGGCGGCCAGTGTGCAGGTGCAGATGGGTGGCAAGACCGTCAGCATCACCGGCATCAGCAAGGGCGCGGGGATGATCCGCCCCAACATGGCGACCATGCTGGGTTTTCTGGCCACCGATGCAGCCATCGCCCCCGAGCTGTTGCCTGCGCTGGCTCGTGAACTGGCCGATGGCTCGTTCAACCGCATCACCATCGACGGGGACACGTCCACCAACGACTCTTTTGTGGTGGTCGCCACCCATCAGGCAGGGCATGCGCCTGTTACATCCTGGGCCACGCCCGAAGGCCAGACGCTCAAGGCCGCCATGCTGCAGGTCGCACGTCAGCTGGCGCACGCCATCGTGCGTGATGGCGAAGGTGCGACCAAGTTCCTCACCATTCAGGTCGAGGGCGGCAAAACCGGCGACGAGTGTCGTCAGGTGGCGTATGCGATCGCGCATTCGCCTCTGGTCAAGACAGCCATGTACGCCAGTGACCCGAATCTGGGCCGCATTCTGGCGGCGGTGGGCTATGCCGGCATCGACGATCTGGACCAGGGCCTGATCGAGCTGCATCTGGACGATGTGCATGTGGCCACCCAGGGGGGGCGCCACCCGGCTTACCGTGAAGAAGACGGTCAGCGGGTGATGAAGCAGGCCGAGATCACCGTGCGTGTGGGTCTGGGCCGCGGCACCGCCAGCGACACCGTCTGGACCTGCGACCTGAGCCACGACTACGTTTCCATCAACGCCGATTACCGCTCATGAACACCACACTTGAACAACTGCTGGACATGGTCAGCCTGCTGGTGGACCGCATCGATGCGGTGCTGCCGCAACCCCTGAGTGCTCCCGACTGGAGCCAGGCGGTGGCCTGGCGCTACCGCAAGCGCGCTTCCGGGCATGGTGTGCTCGAACCGGTGCGCCATGTGGCGGCCATGTCGCTGGATGACCTTCAGGAGATCGATGACCAGAAGGAGAAGATGCAGCGCAACATCGAGCAGTTCGTGCAGGGCCGTCCTGCCAACAACGTGCTGCTGACGGGGGCGCGCGGCACCGGCAAGTCTTCGCTCATCAAGGCCTGCCTCAACCACTTTGCGCCGCAGGGTCTGCGCCTGATCGAGGTGGACAAGGAAGACCTGACCGATCTGCCGGACATCATCGAGGTGGTGGCCGAGCGCACGGAAAAGTTCATGGTCTATTGCGATGACCTGAGCTTCGAAGACGGTGAGCCTGGCTACAAGGCGCTCAAGTCCATCCTCGATGGTTCGGTGGCTGCGGCCACGCCCAATGTGCTGGTGTGTGCCACCAGCAACCGGCGCCACCTGCTGCCCGAGTACATGAGCGAGAACCTCACCTACAAGCACACACCCGATGGCGAGGTGCACCCGGGTGAGGGGGTCGAAGAAAAAATCTCGCTCTCCGAACGCTTTGGCCTCTGGATCAGCTTCTACCCCTTTTCGCAGGATGAATACCTCACGATCGCCGGCCAGTGGCTGGGGGCGCTCGGTGCCACGCCTGCGCAAATCGAGGAGGCGCGCCCTGCAGCGCTGCTGTGGGCGCTGGAGCGCGGCTCGCGCAGCGGCCGTGTGGCTTACCAGTTCGCGCGTGACCACATGGGACGTCTTTGAGCATGGGCGGCACACTGGTTGCTGACGGCGAGCGCGTGCGCGAAGGCGGCACCGACCGCAAAGTGACCGACGTGGCAGTGGGGGTGCTGCTCTTGCCCGATGGTGCGTTCCTGCTGACGTCCCGCCCCGAGGGCAAGGTCTACGCGGGTTACTGGGAGTTTCCGGGCGGCAAGCTCGAAGCCGGCGAAACCGTTGAGCAGGCGCTGCGGCGTGAACTGCACGAAGAACTCGGCATCACGATTGGCGTTGCCGAACTCTGGAAGACCCAGATGGTGGATTACCCGCATGCGCTGGTGCGCCTGCACTTTTGCAAGGTGCGGCAGTGGGAAGGTGAGCTGCAAATGCGCGAGGCCCAGTCGTTTGCATGGCAGCAGTTGCCGGTGGAGGTGGTGCCCGTGCTGCCGGGCACCTTGCCTGTGCTGACCTGGCTGGCCGAGGAGCGAGGCTTTTCGGGCGCGACGCACAACTGACAGGCGTTACTGCAGCAGTCGGGGGTCGCCGAACTCGCCGTCTGTCGGCGTGTCTTCGGGCAGGCGGAAGCTCTCGCTGGCCCAGGCGCCCAGATCGAGACCTTTGCACTGGGCTGAACAAAACGGGCGGTAGGGATTGCGCGGGCTGTACAGGCACCAGTGCTGGCATGCAGGGCAACGCACCTGCCGCTCGATGGATTCGGGCGAGGCTTTCGGGTCGCTCATGCGCAGAGCGTCATTTCGAACGGCACATCTTCGCTGATCGCGCTGAGCTTGCCTTCGGTTTGCTGCATCAGTCGGATCACAACCAGCATGCGATTGCAGCTGATCTCGGGGGTCAGTCCGAGGTTGGGGTCGATGCGCAGGCGCAGCAGCTGGAAGGTGCGCCCTTGCGGCAGGTTTTGCTGAAGTTGGCCGTGGGTGGCCATGACTTTTTGCGTCATGCCCGATTCACGCAGCATCTGCATCAGCAGGTTGATCGCCTGGGCCAGCGGCGCAAAGGGCGCCGTCCAGCGTGACAGATCGGCCTGGCGGACAGCCGGTGCCTGGTGTTTCCAGGCGTGGTAGGCGGGCAGGTCGAATTCGCAGGTGCCGCCCGGAATCACCGATCGGCTGCGGATGGCGTTGAGGAATTCGTTTTCGGTGAGTTCATGGCCCAGCCGACCGGTCTGCGCGTTCAGGCTGTCAAAGTGGGCATCGAGCTGGGCAATGACGCCGTCGAGTGCCTTCTCTGAAATGGCCGGGTTGCCGCGGTAGCTGTTGTAGGTCTGCTTCTGGCGCTCCAGATCCTTGAGCGCGTCTGCCTTGAGTTCCGGGCGTGAAGCCACTTCCATCACTTCAAACAGGGTGATCAGCGCGAAGTGGTGGTCAATGGCGTCGGGGCGTGCGAGCAGCGTTCCCAGGCGATCGAACAGCTCCTGCAGCCGCAGGTAGGTGCGGATGCGCTCATTGAAAGGGTATTCGTACAGTATCACGCGGCGATCTTCCAGACTCCCGCGATCATAGCCCGAAGTGCCGGGCGGCTTGCCGCACCTCTGTGTCCAGCTGTTCCAGGCTCAGGCCCTGGTTGAAGATGACCACATCGGCACAGGCCAGACGCTGCGTCCTTGTGGCCTGCTGGGCAATGATGCGGTCCACCTCGTCTGGCGGCAGCGCGCTGCGTGCCACCACGCGTTCGCGCTGGGTGTCGGGTTCGCAGTCGATCACCAGCACCCGGTCGACCTGCATGCGCCAGCGGGCGCCCGATTCCACCAGCAAAGGCACATCGTGCACCAGGCAGCGCTGGCCGGCCTGTACGGCCGCTTCGGCCTGTTCGCGGGTGATCTGGCTGACCAGCGGGTGGATGATGGCTTCCAGCCGCAGCCGTGCCTGTGGGTCGCCAAACACCTGCTGGCGCATGGCCTGGCGGTCCATGGCGCCGTCCGGGCCGATCATGTGCGCGCCAAACTGTTGCCGGATGGCCTCGATGGCGCGTCCCCCCGCTGCAGTGAGGCCGCGCGAGATGGCGTCGGCGTCGATGACGGCGGCGCCCAGTTTGGCCAGCATACCGGCCACCGTGCTTTTGCCGCTGCCGATGCCACCTGTCAGTCCGATGCGCCAGATGCGTGAAGTGTTCATGAGGTCAGATGATCAGAGGGCCCGGGGCCCCAAAGAAAAGCAACCAGGCGCCGGCCAGCGCCAGAAACGGGCCAAAGGCGATCTGCCGGTTGTCAGGCAGTTTTTTGCGCCACATCAGCAGCAAGGCGGCCAGCAGGCCCGATACCGAGGCGATCAGCACGATGGCCAGCAGCTGTTGCCAGCCAAACCAGGCACCCAGTGCGGCCAGCAGCTTGAAGTCACCGTGGCCCATGCCTTCTTTGCCCGTCAGAAGTCGAAACGCCCAATACACCGACCACAGAATCAGGTAACCTGCCACCGCGCCGGCCAGGGCATGGGGCAATGCCACAGCCGTCCAGCCGAGTGCCGCCGCCATCAAGCCTCCCCAGGTCAGCGGTTGGGTCAGGGCGTCGGGCAGCCAGGTGGTGCGTGCGTCGATCACGGCCAGTGCCAGCAGGCCGGCGGCAAACCCGGCCCAGGCCAATGCAGGCGCCCAGTCGGTGTGGGTGAGCAGGCTCCAGACAAACAGTGCGGCTGTGACCCCCTCCACCAGGGGGTATTGCCAGGAGATGCGGCTATGGCAATGCCGGCATCGCCCGCGCAGAAGCAGGAAACCAAGCATGGGCAGGTTGTCACGCCAGGCAATCGGGTGCAGGCATTCCGGGCAGTGCGAGGCCGGAAAGGCCAGATTCAATTCCGCCGGGGCATCGGTGCCCGGCTCCTGCCAGGACTGCTCGATCATGATCGGCAGGCGGTGGATCAACACATTGAGAAAACTGCCGATGGCCAGACCCAGGGCGGCCATGAAGCCAATGGCCAAAAGGTCATGCGTCATGTTCAGAAAACCTGGCCAAGCCGGAAGATGGGGAGGTACATGGCGACAAGGATAACCCCGATCGCACCCCCCAGCACCACCACGATCAAGGGCTCGATCAGGCTGGACAGTGCATGCACACGGGCGTCCAGTTCTTCGGTCATCAGGGCTGCCGCCCGACCCAGCAGGGTGTCGAGGGTGCCCGTGTCTTCACCGGTGGCGCAGAGCTGGACCAGCATGTCCGGGAACCGTCCGGTGTGGGCCATGCCTTCGCTCAGGCGCCCCCCTTGCGACACACGCCGTTGCAGGTGTTTGTTGATGCGTTCGTACACAGGATGCCCGGTGGCCTGTCCCGCCACCGGCAGTGCTTCGGTCAAGGGCACGCCTGCTGCCAGCAAGGCCGAGAGGGTGTGTGCCCAGCGCGCCACCACGGACGTGCGCACCAGTGCCCCAATGCCTGGC
>JAYRQF010000181.1:0-3106 GCA_041910735.1 Limnohabitans sp. | reverse complement strand
TGGAAACCGTCACTGATGAGGAGTTGACTATGATCCAGAACAGATTGAATCACCGCCCCAGAAAGCGGCTCGGATTCAAGACGCCCCACGAGGTGTTTCATGCCTCGTTAAGCCGTGTTGCGCTTCGTACTTGAATCCGCCGTATTTTTGTTTCGCCATCCTTGTCACCTTACCTGTTTGACAAGGTGTTGCACTTCAGATTTGAGACCGCCCCCTGTATTGAAAAGGTGGTCATCAGTGTTGCCCACCAAGGCATTGAAGGCCATTCGCTTCCACAACTCGGCCAGTTGTCTACCCAAGCGCTTGCGGTGGTCGTGCGCGCCACCTCTTGGCCATCACTCAGATGCATCCGCGACAGCTCGGGTGTCCTGGTCAGGCTCTGCCACCGAACGGGCTGGCTCACGCTCAGACCGCGCAGTCGGCCGTGTGGCAGGTCTGCACACCCTCATCCACAGCCAAGCCAGCGCGACCCCTACCGCATCGGCAGCCCAATCTGCCAATTCTGCAGAGCGCCAGCCTACCAGCCATTGCGCCAGCTCGATGCCGGCGCCATAGGCCAGCATGCCCGGTACCACACGCCAGAGCGCAGAAGGCCACAACCACAGCGCCCCAACCGTGAGCACTGCAAACGCCAGTGCATGCTGGGCCTTATCCCACCAGTCAAACACGCTCAACTGCAAATGTGCAGGCGGCAGCAGCGCCAGCGCCGTGACCACCGACATCGCCAAAAACCAGATCAAACGCATCCACATGTTGGCGCTTGGTCAGTACAAACGACGTAAGTCATCAAGTCAGGCCAGTCAGCGCAAATCATCCGGTATGCGCTGACTGGGCGGTGCAGGCTGCATGGCCGATGCGCCGGGGCTGAGCTGGGCGGTTTCGTTGTAAAGCACAAAGGGGCGCGCCAGCATGGCGCCGCCGTCTCGCGTGAGCGGGACCCAGCTGAAGTTGGCGCGCAGGCGGCTGGACGAGGTCATGAACGCGTCAAACGGGATGCTCCAGAACACGCCCTTGTTGAACGAGCCCTCGCCAAACTGCTCGGCCGACACATTGGTCTTGGTGGCAAACACGCCCATGGTGGCGCCGTTGCTGAAAGTACGGGTCAGCTTGAGCGTGGCGCCGCGGTCGCCGGCCAGGTACTGGCCCACGCTCAGGGCCGCCACCAGCCCCTGCCAAGGGGTTTCCCAATACGCGGTCACATGGCCGGTGTTGGCCTTGTAGTCGCGCATGCTGAACTTCTGGTCAAAGTCGCGCTGCTGCACGCGGTTGGCGTCCACGCCCACGGCCAGAGCGCTGCCGCGGGGGCGGTAGAGCAGCTCGCCGCCGGCACCGCCGTACATAGACTCCAGCAGTCCGCCGTACACCGACCCCGTCACGCTGTCCGACAGGCGCGCGGTGCGCGCCACATACAGCCTGGGCAAGGTCAGCAGCGACTGCGTTTCGTATTCACGCAGGTAGGTGCGCACACGGGGCAGCCCGGTGCCAAAGCCTCGGAACTTGAACAGGTTGTAGTTGCTCAGCGTGCGCAGCTCGGCCAGACCGTACAGGTGCCAGTCCATCGGCAGGTGCAGCTCACCGTTCAGCGTCAGGCTCAGCTTGTAGAGCATGAAGGCGTCCGGCCCACCGAGGCTCTGCCGGAAGCCCAACCCCGGTGACAGCGACCAAGGCTTGCCCTCGCGCGCCTGCAGCACGGTGCCCTGCCCGCCCGGGTTGTCGGGCTTGTTCAGGCTGTGCGCCTCGGGCCATTCGCGCACCGACACGGGCTCGAGCTGCGCCGTGCGCGGCGGCTCGGTCAGGGACTGCAGCCAGCGTGCGCGGTCCATGCGGTCCACCGCCAGCACATCGCCTGCAGCCCAGTGCCGCACCTCGACTTGCTGCACATCGGCCGGCGCATCGCGCTGCACCACGCGCATCACCCGCTCCAGCCGCGGCTGCACATAGGTGTCCTGCGAATGCGAAACCTCGACGCCCAGCGTGCTGCCGTCCTGCACCAGCTGGCGCACCTGCCAGTTGGTAAAGGTTTCGATGTCAGCCAGCGTGCGGTTCCAGTCGGGCTGGCCCTGGGGGTAGGCCAATGACACGGGCGGCAGCGGCCTGTCGGTCACCTTGGGCATGTTCAGGCCCGACAGGTCGGTCCACAGGCTGATGCCCAAACCCAGTTTGTTGCCCCGCTCCCACGAGGCATGCAAGTCCACCCCCGGCGCCCAGCGGTACACCAGCCCATAGTTGAGCGGCGAGCGCACCGGCTGGTTGTTGTCCTGCGGCTCGTGGCGGTAGTCGTTGCCGTTGTATTCGACCTTGAGCACCGGGCCCCAAGGGCTCTGGTATTCGAGGCCGCCGAACGGCGCGGTGCGGCCCCTGAAGTACGCGCTGGTGCTGAGTGTGCCGCCCCCGCCCACATTGTTCTGCCGGGTGTCGAACTTTTGGCCCAACACGCTGCTGAGCGGGTTGGGCCACTGGCCGCGCGCCCCCACATAGCCCCAACCCAGTCCCAGCGACGCATCCAGCCGGCCCCAGCGCTTGCTGGCCACCAGGTATTCGCCGCCAAAAAAACCCGTGCCGCCCAGGTCGCGCACGCCCAGTGCCAGTTCGGGCGTCCAGTCGCCCTCGCGGGCCACACGGGCCTTCACCTCAAAACTCTTGTCCTTGTAGGCCTGGTCACCGCTGAAATCCTGCGCGCCATACATCCGGTTAGACACCGACACATAGCGAAAACCGCCCTCGAGCCAGTCGAAGGGCTGCAGCATCACGTTGATCCAGGTGTCAGGCCAGGTCTTCATCCAGCTCAGGCTAAAGGAGCCAGCCGGGCGCATGCGGGCTGTGGGCGTCTGCATCAGCCCCACCACGCCCCAGTTGCTGGAAGACGGTACAGGCGTAAAGCGAGCGCCCTGCAGTCCGGTCCAGTCGGCACCGGCACCAGCAGTGGCACCTGTACCGGCAGCGGCAGGCACCACACGCTTCGCAGCGTCTGCATCCTGCGCCAAGCCAGGCAACATGTCAGGCCCCTCCCCGGGCCTGGCCATCGCCAGCCAGAGTGCTGTGCGCTGGTTGATGTCTTCGAGCTCGGCCTCGTTCACATCGGGTTTGAGCAGGCTGCGCGGCCAGC
>JAYRQF010000180.1:0-24015 GCA_041910735.1 Limnohabitans sp. | reverse complement strand
TTTGTCCATCGCCTGGGTGCCGTATTCCAGTGCAATGCCGGTGTATTGCGCCTGCGGGCATTCTTCGTAGGCGGACATCCACATCAAGCCGGTGAGGAAGGCGGAAGTGGACGAACCGTCGTAGATCGAGGTGATGCCCTGGCCCCACCAGGCCTTCGCGCGGGCCAGAGCAGCCTTGTCGTCGGCGCAGGCAAAGATGCGTTCACCTACGCCGCTGGGCCCCAGACCGGTGTGCAGGTCGATCCAGGCCATGCGCTGGCAGGTGCGGCCGTGTTCGCGCAGCACATTGCGCAAGGTCAGGTTGCTCCAGGTGGGGCCACGGCCACCAAAGAACAGGCCGTCGGCAAACTCGTGCTGACCACCGGACACCGCAGCCTGGAAAGCCGGCATGCCGCGTTCGGCGATGAACCTGGCCACGGCCGCGGCGTTGGCCGCATCGGGCGGCCAGACCTCGGGCAGCAACAGGGGTTGCACTTCGCGGTAGGCGGTATTGACCGGCAGCGGTTGGCTGTAGTCGTGGAAGTTGCGGTTGATGTCCACGTTCTCGTGGGTGACGCGGCGGATGTGCGAGAAGCCGTACGGGTTGAGCGCGTGGATGTAGAGCACGGCCACCCCAGCATCGCGCGCGGCCTGGCGCCAGGCCGCGTTTTGCAGCGCATGGACTTGCACACCACTGCCGCAGTAGCCTTCCACACCATGACAGGCGCTGCTGATGACCAGCAGATGGGTTGCGTCCGCAGGGCCTTCGCGCACCACGTCCATGGCCAGAGACTCCCCGTCACGGCCAGGGCGTGGGTGGTAGTGCGATTGCACCGTCAGACCAGCGGCCTGTGCAGCGTCGATGAACTTCTGGCGAGCTTCCTGGTAGCTCTTTGAAAAATCATTCTGGAGAGAGGACATGGTCAGTGCTTGTCTCGGTGTCTGTTGTTTTGTCGCCGGGAATCGGTGAGTTGCATGGTATGTCCTGCACCTGGCGCAGCAAAATACCATTTTTTGATCGATTCCATGCTGAAGGGGTATGCCGTGGATCTGCGTCAGTTGCGGTACTTTGTGGCGGTGGCGAACAAGGGGGGCATCAGTGCGGCTGCTCAGGAGCTGTGCATTGCCCAACCAGCGTTGACCCGTCAGATGCAGGGACTGGAGGATGAAATCGGGGTGCCTTTGTTCGACCGGGTGCCGCGTGGTGTCGTCCTGACCGAAGCAGGCAAACAATTGCTGGAGGATGCCAAGAGGCTGCTGGATGACACGGTCACGGCCCGGGAGCGTGCGCGTCGTGCCGGACGCGGAGAAATCGGTCATCTTTCCATCGCTTTGCCGGTGTTGCAGATTTTTGCGCCCATGGTTGCCCAGGCGCTCGGCCGCTATCGACAGCAGGTACCGGATGTGTCGATTTCACTTACACATCTGCTGTCTGATGTGCAACTTGCCGGTATTTCAGAGGGGCGCCTGGACGCCGGTTTTCTGCTTTTCAGACCTTTGGACAACCCGACATTCCAGGGCATCCCGATCTACTCCGAGAAGCTGTTGCTGGCCTACCCTGCGCACTGGCAATGGGAAAACGGAAAGCCCCGGTCACTGCGGGATCTTCAATCCGTGGAGTTCATCTGGCTGTCCCGCAGCACCGCCTCCATGTGGCATGACGCGCTGATCCATTGCTTTTACGAGGCGGGTTTTGTGCCGAACGGAACTTTGTTCGGCGTGGACGCGGCATCCATGCTGACGCTGGTTGCTGCAGGGATGGGGTGCACGGTCATGCCGGATTCGATGCGGCGCATGGCACCCGACACGGTGGCCTTTCTGGAAATCCCGGACCTGAATGTCACCCTCCACTGGGAATTGGTCTGGAACGCCAACAACCGGTCGAATGCGCTCAGGCGGTTTGTGGAGGTGATCGCCGGATGCACGGAAAGTCGTGAGACCTTCCGTGTTGATCAGCGCTGCGACAGCCAGCGGGTGGCCAGTTCGACCCAGTAGGTGCCGCCCAGCGGGATCAGGTCGTCGTTGAAGTCGTAGCTGGGATTGTGCAGGGTGCAGGGGCCACCGCCATGGCCCATTTCGCGGTGCTGGCCGTCACCGTTGCTGATGAACACGTAGGCGCCGGGTTTGACCTGCAGCATGTAGGAGAAATCTTCGGCCCCCATGGTGGGTTCCTGCACCATCACGTTGGCCTCGCCCACGATGTCCTGCATGACCTGACGCGCGAATTCGGCCTCGGCCGGGGTGTTGATGGTGGGCGGGTAGTTGCGCACGAACTCGAACTCACACTGTGCGTCAAAGGCGGCGCAGATCGATTCGGCGACCTGTTTCATCCGCGATTCGATCAGGTCAAGCACCTCGATGGAGAAAGTGCGCACCGTGCCCTGCAGCTCACACGAGTCGGGCACCACATTGGTGGCTTCGCCGGCGTGGATCATGGTGACCGAGATCACACCCGCGTCCACCGGCTTTTTGTTGCGGGTGATGATGGTCTGGAAGCCTTGGACCATCTGGCAGGCAATCGGCACCGGGTCAATGCCGTTGTGCGGCAGAGCGGCATGGCTGCCCTTGCCACGGATGGTGATCTTGAACTCGTTGCTCGACGCCATGACCGGTCCCGGGCTGACGGCAAAGGTGCCCACCGCGGCGCCTGGCCAGTTGTGCATGCCGAAAACCGCCTGCATGGGGAACTTTTCAAACAGGCCGTCCGTGATCATTTCGCGGGCGCCGCCGCCGCCTTCTTCAGCGGGCTGAAAAATCAGGTAAACCGTGCCATCAAAGTCACGGTGCTGCGACAGATGTTTGGCAGCGGCCAGCAGCATCGCAGTGTGGCCATCGTGGCCGCAGGCGTGCATCTTGCCGGCATGCTGACTGGCATGGGCGAAAGTGTTGAACTCCTGCATGGGCAGGGCGTCCATGTCGGCACGCAGGCCCACGCCGCGGCCACAGGCACCACCGTCACGGCCATGCACGATGCCGACCACGCCGGTTTGGCCCATACCACGGTGAATGGGAATACCCCACTCGGTCAGCTTCTGGGCGACCACGTCGGCGGTGCGTACCTCTTCAAAACACAGTTCGGGATGCGCATGGATGTCTTTGCGGATGGCCGCGATGCTGGCGGCGTCGGACAGGATGGATTCGTGCAGCTTCATGTGAGGCAGTCTAGCGGAGCTTGGAAATGCCCGCCAGACACTGCGGTGACTGAGGGGCATGTACGACTTGGGGTTTTCACTGTGTCAGCGCATGGGGGTGGGGGGATGCGTACCTCTGCATGCAAAATGCCACGCATGCTCGCCTGGTCTTTTGTCCGCCGCCCGTCTCTCTGGGCATGTCTGCCGGCGTTTTGGCTGGCGCAGGGTTGGGCGTCGGTGCAACTGCGCTGTGAGGTGACTTATGCCGGGGCCAGTCAGCAGGTGGTGGTTGAGCCCGTGCAGGACGCCTATGCTGCGCAGTCGGTGGACGTTCGTGGCCGTTTCCGGTTCAAGGCCGTCATGGTCGGCGTGGGCGACCGGGTGGAGCGCATCGGCCTGTATGTGTACCAGAACACGCCTGCACAGCCCGTCCTGATCCAGAACGCCAGATACCTGCCGCCGTTTCAGTGGCCGGTCGACGGAAGCCCCCTGGTGTTGACCGGGCAGCAGCACCTGTACGCCGGTCCGATGGAGCGGGAACTGATTTACGGCTGCACGCTGCACAGGAGGTCTTCGTGATGCGGCGCTGGCTGAGCATGTGTCTGGCGGGCCTGTTGTGCTGCAGTGCACTGGCGCAACAAGTGACGCTGGTTTTTGCGGGCGACACCACGCTCGACGATGCGGCCGGTGCGCTGATCGGGCGCGGAGGCGATCCGCTGGCGGGTTTTGCCGGGCTGTTTGCCAAAGCGGACATCCGCATCGCCAACCTCGAATGTGTGGTGGCGACCACCGGCAGTGCCGGCAACAAGAATTACACCTTTCGGGCGCATCCCCGCGTCCTGCCGGTGCTGCGCCGCCACCTGGACGGTGTGACCCTGGCCAACAACCATTCGGGCGACTATGGCCGCGAAGCCTTTGCCCAGATGCTGGGCGTGCTGCGTGAGGCGGGGCTGGCTCAGGCCGGCGGCGGCATGAACCTGCGTGAGGCCCACACCCCGTGGATCGTGGAGCGACAGGGCTTGCGCATCGCCATCCTGAGCTACAACGAATTCATGCCCCGCAGTTTCGAGGCCGACTTTGACGCGCCCGGCATCGCCTGGAGCGAGGACGAGCAGGTGGTGGACGACATCCGCCGGGCACGCAGCGTGCACCGTGCCGATCTGGTGATCCCGTTCATGCACTGGGGCTGGGAAAACGAGCGCGTGGCCAACGAGCGCCAGCGGCAACTGGCGCGCCTGATGATCGATGCCGGCGCCGATGCCGTCATTGGTGGCCACCCGCATGTGACGCAGGACATCGAGCATTACCGGGGCAAACCCATTGTTTACAGCGTGGGCAACTTCGTGATGAAGGAAACCGACAACGAGGCCCAGCGCCAGGCCTGGGTCTTGCGTATGGTGTTTGACCGTCAGGGCGCCGCCGGCTTCGACACCCATGCGGTGCGCATCGACATGGACGGGATTCCGCACCCCGACCCGGCCACCCCCAGCCCGTGCTGGCAAAGGGGGCAGGCGCAGCTTGGCCAGTGTCTGCCCGGACGCTGATCTGCGCCACAATGGCCGGATGACCGACACTGCCATTTCCGTGGTGCGCGGCGCCTGCCCGCACGACTGCCCTGACACCTGCGCCTTGCTGACGACCGTGGAAAACGGCCGTGCCATCAAGGTGCAGGGCAACCCCGCGCACCCCATGACCGATGGCGTGCTGTGCACCAAGGTGTCGCGTTACACCGAGCGCACCTACCACCCCGAGCGCATCCTCACGCCGTTGCGCCGCGTGGGCCCCAAGGGCAGCGGGCAGTTTGAACCGGCGGGCTGGGACGAAGCGCTGGACGACATCGCGGCGCGCCTGCAGGCCATTGCTGCGCGCGACCCGCAGGCCATCCTGCCCTACAGCTACGCCGGCACCATGGGGCTGGTGCAGGGCGAGTCGATTGCCGCACGGTTTTTTCACCGGCTGGGCGCCTCTTTGCTGGACCGCACCATCTGCGCGTCGGCCGGCGCAGAGGCGCTGACGCAGACGCTGGGCAACAAGGTGGGCATGCAGGTGCAGCACTTTGCCGAGTCGAAGCTGATCGTGGTCTGGGGCAGCAATTCGATCGGCAGCAACCTGCACTTCTGGCGCATCGCACAAGAGGCCAAGCGCCACGGCGCGCGGCTGGTCTGCATCGATCCGCGCAAGTCAGAAACCGCCGACAAGTGCCACGAACACATCGCACTGCGACCGGGCACCGACGCGGCGCTGGCGCTGGCCCTCATGCACGAGCTGATCGTGCACGGCTGGCTGGATCAGGACTACATCGACCGTTACACCCTGGGCTGGGACGCCCTGCGCGAGCGTGCCCTGCAGTGGCCGCCAGAGCGCGCGGCCGAGGTTTGCGGTGTGCCGGTGGTGCAAATCCGTCAGCTGGCCCGCGACTGGGGCACGACCCAGCCGGCCGCCATCCGCCTGAACTATGGCATGCAGCGGGTCCGTGGCGGTGGCAACGCGGTGCGGGCGATCGCCTGCCTGCCGGCGCTCACCGGCGCGTGGCGGCACCGTGCGGGTGGGCTGCTGATGTCCAGCTCGGGCCACTTTCCGGTGCGCCGGGCGGCCCTGCAGCGCCCCGACCTGCTGGGTGAGCGGCGACCGCGCACCATCAACATGGTCACGATCGGTGACGATCTGCTGCGGGAAAGCTCGCCAGCTTTCGGGCCAAAGATCGAGGCGCTCGTCGTCTACAACAGCAACCCGGTGGCCGTCGCCCCGCACTCGGGCCGGGTGGTGCAGGGTTTTGCACGCGAAGACCTGTTCACCGTGGTGCTGGAGCACTTCCGGACCGACACGGCCGACCATGCCGACTACATCCTGCCGGCCACCACGCAGCTCGAACACTGGGACATCCACACCAGCTACGGCCACACGGATGTGCTGCTCAACCGTCCGGCCATTGCGCCGGTGGGGCAGGCGCGCACCAACACCGACATCTTCCGTGCGCTGGCGGCCCGCATGGGCTTTGACGAGCCGTGTTTTGCCGAGAGCGACGAAGCTTTGTGCCGAAGCGCCATCGGCGATGCGCAGGACTTCGAGGTCTTGCTGGCGCACGGCTTTGCCAGCCTGCCGCTGCCGGACGCGCCGTTTGCCGAAGGCAACTTCCCGACGCCCTCGGGCAAGTGCGAGTTTTTCAGCCAGCGTCTGGCCGATCAGGGGCTGGATGGCCTGCCCGACCACCTGCCCAACCACGAGGTGCCGGGCAGTGACCCGCGTTACCCGCTGGCCATGATTTCGCCACCGGCGCGCAACTTCCTCAACTCCAGCTTTGTCAACGTGCAAAGCCTGCGCGACATCGAAGCCGAGCCGTTGCTCGAAATCCACCCGCAGGATGCTGCAGCCCGCGGCATCGCAGACGGTGCTGTGGTCGAGGTGTTCAACGCCCGCGGACGCTACCGCTGCAAGGCCCGTGTGTGCGAACGTGCCCGCCCCGGCGTGGTCAACGGTCTGGGCATCTGGTGGCGCAAGCTGGGGCTGAACGGCACCAATGTGAACGAACTCACCAGCCAGAAACTGACCGATCTGGGCCGCGCACCGGTGTTCTACGACTGTCTGGTGGAGGTGGCCAGTGCCTGAACTGCACATTGAACGCCCGCACACGCTGGGCCTGAAGGCGGCACGCGCGGCTGCACACCGCTGGACCGAAGAGGTTGAGCGTGAATGGGGCATGCGTTGCCGCACCGAAAAGGGCAGCACTCAGGACCAGATCCATTTCGAACGCACGGGCGTGAGTGGCTGTCTGACCGTCAGCGCCGACCGGTTTGATCTGCAGCTCAAGCTCGGTTTTGTGCTGGGGGCGCTGGCAGGAAAGATCGAGCAGCAGATCCGCCAGAGTCTGGACGATTTGCTGGGGACATCCGGAACATGAAAATCACCGTCTGTTTCAGCGCCATGGCGCCAGAGCCATGGGTGAAGGGCCTGCAGACCGCTTTGCCGGATGCAGAAGTGTCGGCATGGTCACCCGGCGCGCCACGGGCCGACCATGCGGTGGTCTGGGCGCCACCGCAGCAATTCATCGACGAACAAACCGGGCTGCAGACCCTGTTCAACACCGGGGCGGGCGTGGACGCCTTGCTCAGGCTGCGCCTGCCGCCGGGGCTCAAGGTGGTGCGGCTGGACGATGCGGGCATGTCTGTGCAGATGGCCGAGTATGTCTGCCATGCGGTGATCCGCCATTTTCGGGAGTTCGATGGCTACGACGCCGACACGCAGGCCGGGCGCTGGTCTTACCGCAAGCCGCGCAACCGGGCCGATTTTGCGGTGGGCGTGATGGGGCTGGGGGTGCTGGGCGAGCGCGTGGCCCGAGCCCTGCAGGTGTTCGAGTTTCCAGTCAACGGCTACAGCCGCAGCCCCAAACAGATCGATGGCGTGCGTTGCTTCTCCGGCCCCGGTCAACTTGATGCCTTTTTGCAGGCGAGCCGGATTCTGGTCAACCTGATGCCGCTCACCCCCGAAACCGAAAACATCCTTCACCACGGCACCCTGTCGCAGCTGCAAAGTGGCGGCTACCTGATCAATGTGGCGCGCGGCAGGCATCTGGTCGAGGAAGACCTGATCGCACTGCTCGACAGCGGGCGCCTCGCGGGCGCCACGCTCGACGTGTTTCGCACCGAACCGCTGCCGGCAGAGCACCCGTTCTGGCGGCATCCGAAAATCACCGTCACGCCGCACACCTCCGCCCGCACCCTGCGCGAGGAAAGCATCGCCCAGATCGCGGGCAAAATCCTGGCCATGCAGCGCGGGCAAGCCATCAACGGCGTGGTCGACCCCGCGCGCGGCTACTGAAAGATCGAACCATGCAAATGCCTTCCCAAGTCAAACTCATCGACGTCGGTCCGCGTGACGGCCTGCAAAACGAAAAGCAGCCGGTGCCCGCCGCAGTCAAGATCGAGCTGGTGCATCGTCTGCAGGCCGCAGGCCTGAAAGAAATCGAGGTAACCAGTTTCGTCAGCCCCAAGTGGGTGCCGCAGATGGCCGACAACGCCGAAGTCATGGCCGGCATCCAGCGCCGCAGCGGTGTGCGCTATTCGGTGCTGACCCCCAACCTGCAGGGCTTTGAAGCCGCGCTGAAGACGCAGCCCGACGAGATCGTGGTGTTCGGCGCCGCCAGCGAGGCCTTCAGCCGCAAGAACATCAACTGCTCCATTGCCGAAAGCATCGAGCGTTTTGCGCCGGTGGTCGAGGCCGCTCTGGCCGCAGGCATCGCCGTGCGCGGCGCCATGAGCTGCACCGTGGGCTGCCCCTACGAGGGCGAGATTGCCCCCGAGCGCGTGGACTATGTGGCCGGGCTGATGAAGCAGATCGGGGTGCAGCGCGTCGACGTGGCCGACACCATCGGTGTGGGCACGCCGCTCAAGGTGCAAAGGGCGCTCGAAGCCACGCTGCGGCATTTCGGCATCGACGAAGTGTCGGGCCATTTCCACGACACCTATGGCCAGGCCCTGTCCAACACCCTGGCCGCGCTGCAGATGGGCGTGTGGAATTTCCAGTCGTCGGTGGCAGGGTTGGGGGGCTGTCCTTATGCCAAAGGCGCCACCGGCAACGTGTCCACCGAAGACGTGGTGTACCTGTTGCACGGCATGGGCATCGAGACCGGCATCGATCTCGATGCGCTGGTCGATGCCGGTGCCTTCATCAGCACCCACCTGGGCCGCAAGCCCAATTCGCGGGTGGCCACCGCCATCCTCAACAAGCGCGCGGGCTGAAACCATGTGTGGTGCAGAGCTCCATGCGTTGCCCGAAACGGTTCAGCGCGTTGCACTGGTCCTGCAGCAGGCTGGCCATGCCCATGCCCCGATGATGCTGGACGATGCGGCGCGCACCGCGCAGCAGGCGGCCGATGGTCTGGGGGTGCAGCTTGGCCAGATTGCCAAGAGCGTGATCTTTCGCCGCAGGGTGGACGATGTTGCCGTGCTGGTGGTGACCTCGGGCGATCGCCGTGTGGACGAGAAAAAAGTCTCTGCACTGGTGGGCAAAGTCGGACGTGCCGATGCCGATTTCGTCAAGGCCAAAACCGGTTTCACGATCGGTGGGGTGTCGCCGGTGGCGCACCTGAACCCGTCGGTGACGCTGCTGGACCAGGACCTCTGGCGTTTCGATGAAATCTGGGCAGCCGCAGGCCATCCGCACGGGGTGTTTCGTCTGCGGCCCGACGACCTCAGGCATCTGACCGGCGCGCCTGTGGCCGATGTGGTGGTGGCGCCATGACACTGGACCCGGGCACCATTGCCAACCGGCGTTGGCGCCGTGTGGCCGAGATGGCGACGCGGGCCGGGGAGGGCGCACAGGTGCCTTCCCCCTGCCAGTCGGTGTGCGTGATGCACCCCGACACCGGCTGGTGCGAGGGTTGCCTGCGCACCATTGACGAGATTGCGGGCTGGAGCCGCATGGGCAATCCGGACAAACTGGCGGTGTGGAAACAACTGCCGGAGCGGCTGGAGCAACGTATTGCTCTGGAGAGCGCCAAATGAAAACCGTCACCTTTTATCTGGATTTCATCTCCCCCTACGCCTGGCTGGCATTCAATGCCTTGCCGCAGGCCCTGCAGGGCATCAGCCACCGGGTGGTCCACAAACCGGTGCTGTTCGGGGGCATGCTCAAACACCATGGCCAGCTCGGACCGGCAGAGATTGCGGCCAAGCGCGAGTGGACTTACCGGCAGGTGCTCTGGCTGGCGCGCCAGCAGGGCTGTGCGCTGCAGCTGCCTGCTGCCCATCCCTTCAACCCGCTGGCCCTGTTGCGGCTGGCGGTGGCCTGCGATGACGGTGGCGAACCCAACCGCTATGTCTGCGAACAGGTGTTTCGTCACGTCTGGTGCAGCGGGGAAGACGCGGCCGATGCCGACCGGCTGGCACAACTCACCGCGCAGCTGCAGCCCGCGCGGGATCCGGGCAGTCCGGAGGTCAAACAGGGTTTGCAGGACAACACGGCCGAAGCCATCGCGCTGGGGCTGTTCGGTGTGCCCAGCTTTGTGGTGGACGACAAGGTCTTCTGGGGGCAGGACGCCTTGCCCATGTTGCGGGCTTACCTGCAGGGTGACGCATGGTTTGCGGGACCGGACTGGAATTCGGTTCAGGCCACCGCTGTCGGCATCCGTCGTCAGACATCCTGATCCGGCGGCACCTCGAAAGAGAGGGTGCCTGCCTGCCGCTCCCAATGGTTCACCAGAGTGGCATAAACGGCGACGATCAGCAGGTACACCAGCACGCAGCCCTGAGCCGCCATCCAGAAGTCCAGCGGCCATCCCCAGAAATGCAGATCTGTGCGGCGCGCGGCCCAGACAGGCACCAGCGTGACCGCAACCCACATGGCCATGCACGCCAGGGTCAGTCGGCGGACTCTGGACCGAAGGCCGGAAGTGCTGTTGGCTTGCATGCTGCCGAGAATAACCTTTCGAATGGTGTGAATAAAGGTTCAAAACTCACCGGGATTTACCCGAGTGAAATGCTCTGTTTCTCGCATGGAGAAATCACGGCTAAGGGTTTTTGCCTGAATTGTCAGTTTATGTTGGCAAGTCGTCAGAAAGTGGTCAGACCTCCTTCCAAGAATCGGCTCACGTTCCGCCGTCTGGAACTTTCATTCAGGAGACTTGATACATGGCATCCACCGCACCCCGTCCGATGACGGCCGAAGAGAAGAAGGTGATCTTCGCCTCTTCTCTGGGCACCGTCTTTGAGTGGTACGACTTCTACCTGTACGGTTCGCTCGCCGCGATCATCGCCAAGCAGTTCTTTGCTGGCCTGGATCCTAGCGCCGCTTTCATTTTCGCCCTGCTGGCCTTTGCCGCCGGCTTCATCGTGCGTCCCTTCGGCGCGCTGGTGTTTGGCCGTTTGGGCGACATGATCGGTCGCAAGTACACCTTCCTGGTGACCATTCTGATCATGGGTCTGTCGACCTTTATCGTCGGTATCCTCCCCAACTACGCCAGCATCGGCGTGGCCGCGCCGATCATCCTGATCGCCCTACGCATGCTGCAGGGTCTGGCGCTGGGCGGTGAGTACGGCGGTGCTGCCACCTACGTGGCCGAGCATGCCCCGCACGGCAAGCGCGGTGCCTACACCGCCTGGATCCAGACCACGGCCACCCTGGGCCTGTTCCTGTCGCTGATCGTGATCCTGCTGTGCCGCGAATTCACCGGCAAGGACTTCGACGTCTGGGGCTGGCGCATTCCCTTCATCGTCTCCATCTTCCTGCTGGCCATCTCGGTCTGGATCCGGATGACGATGAACGAATCCCCGGCTTTCCAGAAGATGAAATCGGAGGGCAAGACCTCCAAAGCGCCTCTGGCTGAGTCCTTCGGCCAGTGGAAAAACCTGAAGATCGTGCTGCTGGCCCTGTTCGGTCTGGTGGCCGGTCAGGCTGTAGTCTGGTACTCGGGCCAGTTTTACGCGCTGTTCTTCCTGACCAGCGTGCTCAAGGTCGATGGCACCACCGCCAACCTGCTGGTGGCCGCTTCGCTGGTGATCGGCACCCCCTTCTTCGTGGTGTTCGGCTCCCTGTCCGACAAGATCGGCCGTAAGCCCATCATCCTGGCTGGCATGCTGCTGGCCGTTGTGACCTACTTCCCGCTGTTTGGCAAGCTGACCGAAGCCGCCAACCCCGATCTGGCCAAGGCCCAGAAGACCGTGCCGGTGACGGTGACCGCTGCTGCCGGTGATTGCTCCTTCCAGGGCAATCCTGTGGCCCGCGAGATCGACTTCACCAAGTCCTGCGACATTGCCAAGCGTTACCTGGCCCAGAAGTCGGTGAGCTACGGCAACGCCGTGGCCGCTGAAGCGGGTCCCGCCAAGATCAAGATTGGCGAAAAGGAAATCGTGGCACCGGTGGCCCAGGTGGAAAACCACAAGTTCACCGCTGACAGCGCTGCCGCCATGGCCGCCTTCAAGAAGGAAATCGACGCGGCCCTGACCGAAGCCGGTTATCCCGCCAAGGCCGATCCGGCCAAGGTGGACAAGGTGATGATCACCATCATCCTGACCATCCTGGTAATCTATGTGACCATGGTTTATGGCCCGATTGCTGCCATGCTGGTGGAGCTGTTCCCGACCCGCATCCGCTACACCTCCATGTCGCTGCCATACCACATTGGCAACGGCTGGTTCGGTGGCCTGCTGCCCACCATCTCGTTCGCGATGGTGGCCCAGAACGGTGACATGTACTACGGCCTCTGGTATCCGATCATCATCGCTGCCGCGACCTTCGTCATCGGCCTGCTGTTTGTCCGCGAAACCAAGGACGTGGACATCTACGCCGGCGACTGATGGCTGTAAGCAACCCGGGGCCACTCGGGTGCTAAATTCAGGGCCTTCCCTCCGCGGAGGGCCTTTTTCTTGATACTGGAGAACGAGACATGTGGAAACTGATTGTGGCTTTCATCATCTTTGCAGCCGCAGCCCTGTACCTGATTGGCAAAAAAGGTGGTGACATCGACATGAGCGGTGAAAAGCACGGTGCCGACACGCACGCCCCCGCTGCCGAGGCTTCTGCCGCCGCCAGCGCACCTGCAGCGGACGCCAGCGCCACCAAGTGATCCGGACATGCCCCGGGCCAGTCCCGGGCGCAGACAAAGGCCACGCAATTGCGTGGCCTTTGCTTTTGGGGGCACCCGTGCCATGCCAGCCCCCTAGAATGTTTGGCCTCATCCTGAAAAGCCCGACATGTCTCAAGGCCAGATCCGAATCCGCGGTGCCCGCCAGCACAACCTCAAAAACCTCGACCTCGACATCCGCACCGGCGAGTTGACGGTGGTCACCGGCCCGAGCGGCTCGGGCAAGTCGAGTCTGGTGTTCGACACGCTGTACGCCGAGGGCCAGCGGCGCTATGTGGAAACCTTCAGCGCCTATGCGCGCCAGTTTCTGGACCGCATGGACAAGCCGGCGGTGGACAAGGTCGAAGGCGTGCCGCCCGCGATCGCCATCGACCAGACCAACCCGGTGCGCAGCTCGCGCTCCACGGTGGGCACGATGACCGAGCTGAACGACCACCTCAAGCTGCTGTTCGCACGCCTGGGTCAGCTGTTTGACCGTGACACTGCGCAGCCGGTGCGCCACGACAGCCCCGAAACGATTTACGCAGAACTGCAAGGCCGCGCTGCCGCGGCCGGCGACCCGCGCCTGTACCTGACCTTTCCGGTCGAGCTGCCTTCCAACACCACGGCCGAACAGGTCGAGCAATGGTTGTCAGCCAGTGGCTTCACCAAGGTGCAGGCCGAGCGCGAAGTGGCCACACCTACCGGACCGCGCAAGGTGCTGGATGTGGTGGCCGATCGTTTTCGTTTGTCCAATGCCGAGAAAGCCCGCGTGGTCGAGGCCATCGAGGTGGCGTTGAAACGGGGCAGTGGACGTTTGAATGTGTATGTGGAAAGTGATGCGGGTCAGGACCTCTGGCGCTTTTCCACTGGCCTGCATTGTCCCGACAGCGATCTGCGCTACACCGACCCGATCCCGTCAATGTTCTCCTTCAACTCGGCCGTGGGCGCCTGCGAGGCTTGCCGGGGTTTTGGACGTGTGATCGGCGTGGATTACGGACTGGTGATCCCGAACGACAAGTTGACCTTGCGCGCGGGTGCCATCAAGACCATCCAGACGCCCGCCTGGCAGGAGTGTCAGGACGACCTGATGCGCCATGCCGAGGCGGCCGGCATTCCGCGCGACACGCCGTGGGCGAAGCTGACCGATGCGCAAAAGGACTGGGTGATCAAAGGTTCGCCCAACTGGAACGGCAAGTGGAACCAGCAGTGGTACGGTATTGCGCGCTTCTTTGAGTATCTGGAGAGCAAGGCCTACAAGATGCACATCCGGGTGCTGCTGTCCAAGTACCGCAGCTACACAGAGTGCCCTTCGTGCAGTGGCGCGCGGCTCAAGACAGAGAGCCTGTTGTGGCGCATCGGATCGAAAGAAGACGCGGATGCGGTGCTGGAGCCGTCGAAACGTTTCATGCCCACGGGGGTCAAGTGGACGCGTGCGCAGCTGGAGGCGCTGCCGGGGCTGTCGTTGCACGACATGATGTTGATGCCGCTGGATCGCTTGCGGCGGTTTTTTGCGGGAGTCTCTGATCGTGCGGGGCAGGCTTCGTCTGGGGACAGTCCGGACTCCTCATGCTGCGGGGGTACGCAGAAATCGTCGCCCGGACTGTCCCCAGACGAAGCCATAGTGGGTCGACAACCACAGAGGCTTGAGTCGGAGCGGGGCGGTACGCATCCTGACGATTTCTGCGCTTCGGCGCAGCATGAGGAAGGAGGCGTACCGCCCCGCTCCGACTCAAGCCGGCCCCAAACGGAGGCACAGAGCGCAGAACACAAAGCCCTGCAACTGCTGCTCGAAGAAATCACCACGCGCCTCAAATACCTGTGTGACGTCGGCATTGGCTACCTCACACTGGACCGCCAGAGCCGCACCTTGAGCGGCGGTGAAGTCCAGCGCATCAACCTCACCACCGCGCTGGGCACCAGCCTCGTCAACACCCTGTTCGTGCTGGACGAGCCCAGCATTGGCCTGCACCCGCGCGACATGAACCGCATCACCCAGGCCATGCAGCGCCTGCGCGATGCCGGCAACACGCTGGTGGTGGTCGAACACGACCCGGCCGTGATGTTCGCCGCCGACCGCATGATCGACATGGGCCCCGGTCCAGGTGAGCGTGGTGGCCAGATCGTCTTTGACGGCACCACCGAAGAACTGCGCCGTGCCGACACCCTCACTGGCGCCTACCTCGGTGCCCGCAAACAGGTGGGCCTGGGCCTCAAGCGCATGGTCACCGACAGCACGCCACGGCTCATCCTCGAAGGTGCGCGTGAGCACAACCTGCAAAACGTCTCGGTGGACTTCCCGCTGCAGCGCCTGGTGACCGTCACCGGCGTCAGCGGCTCGGGCAAGTCCACGCTCATTCAGGACGTGCTGGCCCCGGGGCTGATGCGCCATTTCGGCAAAGCCACCGAATCGCCCGGCGCGCACGACCGCCTGCTCGGCGCCGACCACCTGAGCGATGTGGTCTTCGTGGACCAGTCACCGATCGGCAAAACCGCGCGCTCCAACCCGGTCAGCTACGTGGGCGCATGGGTCGCCATCCGCGAACTCTTTGCCACCGCGCCCGAGTCGCGCCAGCGTGGCTACACCGCGGCCAAGTTCAGCTTCAACAGCGGCGATGGCCGCTGCCCGACCTGCGGTGGCTCGGGCTTTGAGCACGTCGAGATGCAGTTCCTGAGCGATGTGTACCTGCGTTGCCCGGATTGCGACGGCAAGCGCTACCGCCCCGAAATTCTCGAGATCAAGATCGAGCGTCAGGCCATCGGTGGTCAGCCCCGCTTGTTGAACGTCGCCGACATCCTTGAACTCACCGTCAGCGAGGCCGCAGCCCTGTTCGCGCAAGACCGCGAAGTCATCCGCGCCCTGCAGCCCATTGTCGATGTGGGCCTGGAATATGTCCGTCTGGGCCAGCCCGTTCCCACGCTGTCGGGCGGTGAGGCGCAGCGCCTCAAGCTGGCCGGCTTTCTGGCCGAAGCCGCCAAGAGTGCCAGCAACAGCCGCCAGAGCCTGGCGCGCAAAGGCACGCTGTTCCTGTTCGACGAACCGACCACCGGCCTGCACTTCGACGACATCGCCAAGCTGATGCGCGCCCTGCGCAAGCTGCTCGAAGCTGGCCATTCGCTCATCGTGATCGAACACAACCTCGACGTGATCCGCGCCAGCGACTGGCTGATCGACCTCGGCCCTGAAGGCGGAGAGGGCGGTGGGCTGGTGGTGGCCGAAGGCACGCCCGAAGATGTGCGCCTGCACCCGACTTCGCACACTGGTGCGGCGCTGCGTGACTATGCATCTGCCATGGGCGAGGTGGTGGCTGTGGCTGAGCGTTCGAGTGCTTATGGGGGCGAGGCTGCGGTGTCGGAGGACTCCTCATACCGCGGGGGTACGCAGAAATCGTCGCCCTCCGACACCGCAGCCTCGCTTGCGAAGCATCGCAGTCGCAACCCACAGAGCGAAGCAGGCGGTACGCCGGGCGACGATGTGTGGCGCGCAGCGACTTCTGAGGAGCCCGGCGTACCGCCTGCTTCGCGGGGCTCGCAAGAACAAGGCGCCATCCAGATCGTCAACGCCAAGGAACACAACCTCAAGAACCTGAGCGTCAACATCCCCCGCGGCCAGTTCAACGTCATCACCGGCGTCAGCGGCTCGGGCAAGTCCACACTGGCCTTCGACATCCTGTTCAACGAAGGCCAGCGCCGTTACCTCGAAAGCCTCAACGCCTACGCCCGCTCCATCGTGCAGCCTGCCGGTCGTCCGGAGGTCGATGCCGTCTATGGCATCCCGCCCACTGTGGCCATCGAACAGCGCCTCTCGCGTGGCGGCCGCAAATCCACCGTCGGCACCACCACCGAGGTCTGGCACTTTTTGCGCCTGCTCTACGTCAAGCTCGGCATCCAGCACTGCGTGCACGACGACACCCCCGTGCAGCCGCAGACCCCCGACAGCATCGCCGCCCAGCTCATGACCCAGTTCAAGGGCCAGCACATCGGCCTGCTGGCGCCGCTGGTGGTCAACCGCAAGGGCGTCTACACCGAACTGGCCGACTGGGCGCGCCCGCGCGGCTACACCCATCTGCGCGTGGACGGTGAATTTTTGCCCACGCAGGGCTTTCCGCGCATCGACCGCTTCAAGGAACACAACATCGAACTGCCCGTGGCCAGCCTGGATGTGCTGCCCGCGCAAGAAACTACCTTGCGCAAGGCGCTCAACACCGCGCTCGAACACGGCAAGGGCGTGGTGCATGTGCTCAGCCAGCTGGATGGCCTGAAAGAGGCGATGGAGAGCGGCAGCTCCACCGCCCGCATCGGCCAGCACCGCGTGTTTTCGACGCTGCGTGCCTGCCCGGCCTGCGCCACCTCGTATGCCGAGCTGGACCCACGCCTGTTCTCGTACAACAGCAAGCACGGCTGGTGCCCCGACTGCGTGGGTACGGGCGTCAAGCTGACCAAGGAACAACGCAAAGCCTTTGACGATTCGGTGCGCGATGACAAGGACAAGGGGCGTGAGCAGACCTTTGCCGAGCCCGAGGTCGAAGACGTAGTCGACACCGTCTGCCCGGCGTGCGAAGGCACCCGCCTGAACGCCACGGCCCGTGCGGTCAAGCTGCATGGCGCCGGGGACCAGGCCTGGCGCATCACCGACATCGCCCGCCTGTCGGTGACCGATGTGCGGCGCTGGGTCGAAACGCTGCGGCTGACCGGCCGCGAAGCCGACATCGCCCGCGACCTGATTCCCGAAATCAAAAGTCGTCTGGAATTTCTGGAAGAAGTCGGCCTGGGTTACCTCACGCTGGACCGTGGCGCGCCCACTTTGAGCGGCGGCGAAGCCCAGCGCATCCGGCTGGCAGCCCAGCTGGGCAGCAACCTGCAGGGCGTGTGCTACGTGCTCGACGAACCGACCATTGGCCTGCATGCGCGCGACAATCAGATCTTGCTGAATGCGCTGCACAAGCTCGGTGACAAGGGCAACACGCTGGTCGTGGTGGAGCACGACGAAGACACCATCCGCCGTGCCGACCACATCATCGACATCGGTCCGAGCGCTGGCAAGCGCGGCGGCCGCCTGATCGCCGAAGGCACGGCCGAGGACATAACCCGCGCCGCAGACTCGCAGACTGGTCGCTATCTGCTGCACGCGATGAAGCATCCGTTGCAGCCTCGTCGTGCCGTGGCTTCGCCGGAGAAATTGGGGTCGGATCCCGATTTTTCGAAGAAAAACTCGGGCTCTGACCCCAATTTGTCTGCAGCGCAAAGCGCTGCCTTGCTCTGGCTCAAGCTCACGGGCGCCCAGCTGCACAACCTGCAAAACGTCAACGTCGACGTCCCCCTCCAACGTCTGGTGGCCATCACCGGCGTCAGCGGTTCGGGCAAGTCCACGCTGGCGCGCGATGTGTTGTTGACCAATGTGCAGGCACTCGTTCAGCAACGCAGCACCCAGTCCGGCCGTGTCGCGCAGGAAATGGGTAAGCGCGTACCGCTGGCGGGCTGCGCCGATGTGCGGGGCTACGAGGTGATCGACCGTGTGCTCGAAGTCGATCAGACCCCGATTGGCAAAACGCCGCGCTCCTGCCCGGCCACTTACATCGGCTTTTGGGACACGATCCGCAAACTGTTTGCCGAAACCCTCGAAGCCAAGGCGCGCGGCTATGGTCCGGGCCGCTTCAGCTTCAACACCGGCGAAGGCCGTTGCCCCAGCTGCGAAGGCCAGGGCATGCGCACCATCGAGATGAGCTTCCTGCCCGACGTGAAGGTGCCCTGCGAAACCTGCCACGGTGCCCGCTTCAACCCCGAAACGCTGGCCGTGAGCTGGCGTGGCAAGAGCATCGGCGACGTGCTGCAGATGGAAGTGGACGAGGCTGTCGAATTCTTTGCCAGCATGCCGAGCATCGCGCACCCGCTGCAGCTGCTCAAGGACGTGGGTCTGGGCTACCTCACCCTCGGCCAGCCTTCACCCACCTTGAGTGGCGGTGAGGCGCAGCGCATCAAGCTGGTGACCGAACTCACCAAGGTGCGCGACGAGGTGGGCAAGCGCGGGCAGACAGTGCCGCACACGCTCTATGTGCTGGACGAACCCACCGTGGGCCTGCACATGGCCGATGTGGACAAGCTGATCCGCGTGCTGCACCGCCTGGTCAATGCCGGTCACAGCGTGGTTGTCATCGAGCACGACCTGGACGTGATCGCCGAAGCCGACTGGATCATTGACCTTGGCCCCGAGGGTGGCGACGGCGGTGGGCGCATCGTGGCGGCAAGCACACCCGAAGACCTGGTGCGGCGGGGTACCCACACTGGCAAAGCTTTGGCGCCGGTGCTCGCGCGCACCTGACGGTCCACAGGCCATCACCTACAGGATCCATCCATGCACACCTTCAGCACCCAACGGTTTTTGGCTGCACCACCTTCTGCGGTGTTTGCCGCGATGGCTCAAGCCGAACGCCTGGCCCGGTGGTGGGGGCCGCAAGGTTTCTCCAATGAATTTGAGGTTTTCGAGTTCCGGCCGGGAGGTCGGTGGGTTTTCACCATGGTGGGGCCGGATGGCGCGCGTTATCCGAACGCATGCGTGTTCAGGCAAATCGAGGCCGACCGCCGGGTGGTGATCGCCCATGTGGTGCCCCCCCTGTTTGAACTCCATCTTGAACTGGAGCCGCAGGCCGGAGGTACCCGACTGGCATGGGTGCAGGTGTTTGAGGAAGAGGCGGTGGCCAGGTCGTTGGCGCACATCGTCGAGCCGGCCAATGAGCAGAACCTGGACCGACTGGGCCGGGAGCTGGGTTTGTCGCCCGGCGCCTGAATGCCGGGGATACATGCAACGGCTCAGGCCACGCCAAGCCGCCACAGTGAGGTGACTTCGGCCGCCCGCGCCGCGTGCAGCGGGTCGCTTGCGTCCTGTGCCTTGCCATGGCGTGGCCGTGTGTCGAGTCGGTCCAGTACCTTGAGCCCGGCTTTGGAAATCCACTGCATCAGCTCTGCTCGCGGGCGCAGGTGCAGGTGCTCCGCCAGATCCGACAGGATCAGCCAGCCTTCACCACCGGCGTACAGGTGTGCGGCCAGGCCCGCGAGGAAACCGCGCAGCATGGTGCTGTCCTCGTCATAGACCGCCCGTTCCAGCACCGAAGTGGGCCTGGCTGGCAGCCAGGGTGGATTGCAGACGATCAGGGCGGCCTGCCCGGGGGGGAACAGGTTGGCCTGCAACAACTCGACCCGCTCCTGCAACCCCAGTCGGGTCAGGTTGTCCTGTGCACAGGCCAGCGCCTGCGTGGACAGGTCGGTGGCCAAAACCCGTGGCACACCACGCTGTGCCAGCACCGCAGACAGCACACCTGTGCCCACACCGATGTCGAACGCGACAGGGCAGCTTTGCAAAGCGGCGGGCAACGGAGCTTGCGCCACCAGATCGACATATTCGCCGCGCACCGGCGAGAAAACACCGTGGTGTGGGTGGATGTGGGCGCCCTGCAGGGCGCCTATGGGTACGCCTTTTTTTCGCCATTCGTGCGCGCCAATCAACCCCAGCAGGCTGCGCAGCGAGACCACGCGTGCCTGGCCATCGGGTGGTCCCCAGGCCTCGGTGCAGGCCTGGGTCACATCGGGTGCGCGTTCCAGTCCGATGCGGTAGTTGCCGTCGAGTTCGATCAGCAACTGGCCCAGCACGCGCACACGCAGCGCCTGCGCTTTGCGGTGGGCGGCAAACCCTTCTTCAGCAGAAGTGGGTGAGGGTGCTTTCTTGCGTTGGGCGGCGGCGTCCATGCGTTGTGACATGGCCTGCAGCAGCTGGCGGGCCTGCTGAAAGTCGCCGCGCCAGAGCAGGCCGGTGCCCGCGCTGGCCTGCCGGTAGGCTTCGTCCGCATCCAGCCCGCTGGCTGCCTGTACACGGCTGGGCAGTCGGGCGCCGTTGTCTGCCTGCCAGAGGGCCGAACGGGTGTGTCCGTCCTCCTGCCAGACCAGCCGGGATGCGGTTTCGGTCATTTGCGTGTCCTCAAAAGATGGGACGCCAGTTCCGCAAAGCCGGCGCCGCGTTCGGCCTTTGTGATGTAGCGGGGTGGGTGTGCCAGCTGGCCCGTCAGTTGGCGGATGTTGGCCACACCCACGCTGTGCCCAAAGTGCCGGAACATCACCTGGTCGTTGGGCGAATCTCCCACATAGACCCAGCGGTCCAGCTCGGCATCCAGGTCCCGGCCGAACAGCTCGCGAACAATCCAGCGCGCCCCCGCCAGTTTGTCGTGGGTGCCATACCAGCCGTTGATGTGGATGCTGCTGACAGTGGCGGTCATGCCTTCGGCCTGCATGAGCAGCACCACCGCATTGATCGCTGTTTGAGGCAGTCGGGTGAATTCGCTGTGGTCGATGGCGATGTCGGTCTCCCGTCCGGCGCTGTCATGGCTGCGCCGCGCACCGGGTATCTCGCGCTCAATGCGCGCCAGCACCTGCTGCATGCGCGCAAAGTTGGCTGCGCGTGCGGCAGCGTCCTGCAGGTAAATCTTGCGCATCGGCTGTCCGTCTGTGTGTACCAACGCCAAAGCGCCGTTCTCGGCCACGATGGCGTCCACAGGCCAGTTTTGGGCAAATGGTTCACTCCAGCCCACGGGGCGTCCGGTGACTGGTACCACATGCAGCCCGGCCTCTTTCAGGTCGGCCAGCGCCTGCAGCGCATCGGGGGTGATGGCGCCTTCGGTGGTGAGGGTGTCGTCGATGTCGGTGAAGACACCGATGGTCTCACCCGGCCGCCATTCCACCAGAGGGCGCATGGGGTTCAGTTCGCAGAACCCAGCGCCAGACCCGCATGCTCACGCAGCGGGTGGAAGTGGATCTTCGGAAAGCGCTCCTGCGCCAGACGCACGTCGTACGGGCTGGTGCACAAATAGGCCAGTGTGCCGGCTGCGTCCAGTGCCAGACGTTGCGGGTAGGTGTTGGTGAACTCGCGCAGGTCCTGGGTGTTGTCGGCCGTGATCCAGCGGGCGCCGGTGTACTGGCAGCCTTCCAGACGCACATCGCAGTCGTATTCGGTTTTCAGGCGGTGCTGCACCACCTCGAACTGCAGCTGGCCCACGGCGCCCAGCAGCATGGGGCCGCCGACTTCGGGCTTGAATACCTGGATGGCACCTTCTTCGCCGAGCTGGTCCAGACCCTGCTGCAGTTGCTTGGTGCGCAGCGGGTTCTTCAGGATCACCGTCATGAAAAGTTCAGGCGCAAAGAAGGGCAGGCCGGTGAACTGCAGATTCGCCCCGTCGGTGATGGTGTCGCCCAGCTGCACGCCGCCGTGTGTGGTGAAACCGATGATGTCGCCCGCATAGGCCTCGTCCACCGCCTCGCGTCGCTGGCTCAGGAAGGTCACCACGCTGGTCGGGCGAAGTTCCTTGCCGGTGCGTTGCACCTTGAGCTTCATGCCGGGCGTGTACTTCCCCGAAGCCATGCGCACAAAGGCGATGCGGTCGCGGTGGTTGGCGTCCATGTTGGCCTGCACCTTGAAGACCACACCCGAGAAGGCGGCGTCTTCGGGTTCGATGACCTTCTCGACAGGCTGCTTGTTGACAATGAGCGAGCTCTTGCGCGGGCGTGGCGAGGGGGCCAGGTCCACGAGCGCGTCGAGCACTTCCATCACACCGAAGTTGTTCACGCCAGAGCCGAAAAACACGGGCGTCTGCTTGCCGGCGAGGAAGGCCTCGTGGTCAAAGGCGGGCGAGGCACCGGTGGCCAGCTCCATGCTGTCCATGGCGGTCGTCCACTCGCTGCCAAAGCGCTCGGCCAGTTTGGCCTGCTCGGTCAGGGGGATGGTCTCGAAGTCCTGCGGGCGGCGCTCGCTGCCCGACTCGAACACCGTCATGGCCTGCGTGCGCAGGTTGACGATGCCGCCAAAGCTCTTGCCCTGGCCCACTGGCCAGGTCATGGGCACGCAAGGCATGCCCAGTTCGCGTTCGACTTCGTCCAGGATGTCCAGCGGGTCGCGCACTTCGCGGTCCATCTTGTTGACGAAGGTGATGATGGGTGTGTCGCGCTGACGGCAGACCTCGATCAGGCGCCGGGTCTGGGCTTCCACACCGTTGGCCGCGTCGATCACCATCAATGCCGAGTCCACCGCCGTGAGAACCCGGTAGGTGTCTTCGGAGAAGTCCTTGTGGCCGGGCGTGTCGAGCAGGTTGATGACGTGGTCGCGGTAGAGCATCTGCATGACCGAAGACGCTACCGAGATGCCGCGCTGCTTTTCGATCTCCATCCAGTCGGATGTGGCGTGGCGCGAGGCCTTGCGCGCCTTAACCGAACCGGCGATCTGGATCGCGCCGGAGAACAGCAGCAGTTTCTCCGTCAGCGTGGTTTTACCCGCGTCAGGGTGGGAGATGATGGCAAAAGTCCGGCGGCGCCGGGTCTCGTTGGCGTAGGTCACAAGGGGTCCTGGGATTCGTGCGCGCCCCGGGGGCGCTGGGCGGTGCCGCGCTCGGGGGGCGGCCATGGCACCGATTTTACCGGTTGACCCCGGATCGGGCGCCTTCTTCTATAATTGCGGCTCTTCCGAGGAGCGTTGCAGCGCCTACCGGTTTATGGCCGGCAGCAGGCGTGAGGCTCGGAACCCTTCCATTCGCAACGACGCTCATCCACTGGTCCAGTGCGGTGAGCCTTGATTTCCAGACTCCCGTGTCTTCCAGTGGCTCAACCGACTTTTGCTACTGGAGCGCACACATGAATGCACCTCTCAAAACCGCCGTCAACGCCGACTGCGTGATCGCCGACATCGGTCTTGCAGACTGGGGCCGCAAAGAGATCAAGATCGCCGAGACCGAAATGCCCGGTCTGATGGCCATCCGCGAAGAATTCGCGGCCAAGCAGCCGCTCAAGGGTGCGCGCATCACCGGCTCGCTGCACATGACCATTCAAACGGCCGTGCTGATCGAAACCCTGCAGGCGCTGGGCGCCCAGGTGCGCTGGGCTTCGTGCAATATTTTCTCGACGCAGGACCATGCTGCCGCCGCGATTGCCGCCCGTGGCACACCGGTGTTCGCCATCAAGGGCGAAACACTCGAGCAGTACTGGGACTACACCCACAGGATTTTCGACTTCGGCGAAGGCGTGAAAGGCGCGCCTGCTGGCGCGCCGGGCACCGAGGGCGAAGGCCCCAACATGATCCTGGACGACGGCGGCGACGCCACGCTGCTGATGCACCTGGGCAAGCAGGCCGAGAAGAACCCGGCCGTGCTGGCCAACCCGGGCAGCGAAGAAGAGCGCATCCTGTTCGCCGCCATCAAGGCCAAGCTGGCCGAGGACAGCACCTGGTACAGCCGCAAGAGCGCCCAGATCATTGGCGTGACCGAAGAGACCACCACCGGCGTGCATCGCCTCAAGGAAATGTCGGCCAAGGGTACCCTG
>JAYRQF010000179.1:0-7020 GCA_041910735.1 Limnohabitans sp. | reverse complement strand
GGTCGTTGGTCAGCGGCTTGTCCTTGTGGCCCGAAATGTTCTTGGCCTTGGCGTAGGCGCTCCACTTCTTGATGAAGTCCTCGTTGACCGGGTTCTTCAACGACATGAAGTAGTTCCAGGCGGCCAGGTGGCCGACCAGGGGCTTGGTGTCCACGCCGCGCAGTTCTTCTTCACCCACCGAGAAGGCGACCACCGGCACGTCCTTGGCCTTCAAGCCGGCGTTGCCCAGTTCCTTGTAGAAAGGCACGTTGGAGTCGCCGTTGATGGTCGAGACGACGGCGGTCTTGCCACCGGCAGAGAATTTCTTGATGTCGGCCACGATGGTCTGGTAGTCGGAGTGGCCGAAGGGCGTGTACTTCTCGTCGATGTCACTGTCCTTCACGCCCTTGCTCTTGAGGTAGGCGCGCAGGATCTTGTTGGTGGTGCGGGGGTACACATAGTCGGTGCCCAGCAGCACCCAGCGCTTGGCACTGCCGCCATCCTTGCTCATCAGGTAGTCCACTGCGGGAATGGCCTGCTGGTTGGGCGCGGCACCGGTGTAGAACACGTTCTTGCTCAGCTCTTCACCCTCGTACTGCACCGGGTAGAACAGCAGGCCGTTGAGTTCTTCCACCACCGGCAGCACCGACTTGCGGCTCACCGAAGTCCAGCAACCGAAGATGACCGAAACCTTGTCTTGCGTGAGCAGTTGCTTGGTCTTTTCTGCGAACAGCGGCCAGTTGGAAGCGGGGTCAACCACCACGGGTTCGAGCTTCTTGCCCAGCACGCCGCCCTTGGCGTTGATTTCGTCGATGGCCATGAGCACGGTGTCCTTGAGCACCGTCTCGGAAATCGCCATGGTGCCCGAGAGGCTGTGCAGGACGCCGACCTTGATGGTGTCGGCCGCCTGCGCCTGCAGCGAGAAAGACAGCGAGCCTGAAGCCAGGGCTGCAGCAAAAGCGAGGGCCTTGAGGTTGCCACGACGGTTCATCATGAGATCACTCCAATACGGAAGGTTAGAAAAACAAAAGAGGGCGGGATCGCCAACCCTTGTTGCCCTCTGCAAGGCCTGTGCCAGCCTTTTTCCACCGTTCGTGCACCGCAACCATGCACAAGGCGGGTATGGACGCACTGGAATCTCTTCGCGTTCCTTTATAAGGGGCATGCAAATTGCATTGGGTTTTCTCAAACGCACCGAAACAGACTTGACGCACCAATATGGAACTCACACCCCGCGAAAAAGACAAGCTGCTGATCTTCACAGCGGCATTGCTGGCTGAACGCCGAAAGGCCCGAGGACTGAAGCTCAACTACCCAGAAGCGGTGGCATTCATCAGCGCCGCCGTCATGGAAGGCGCACGCGACGGCAAGACCGTGGCCCAGCTCATGAGCGAAGGCCGGGCCGTGCTCACGCGTGCTGACGTGATGGATGGCGTGGCCGAGATGATCCCTGACATCCAGGTCGAAGCCACTTTCCCCGATGGCACCAAGCTGGTGACCGTGCACCAACCCATCGTCTGAAACCCCAGGAACGACACATGAACACCAAATCACTCGCCATTCTTCTTTCTGGTGCACTGACCCATTGGGGTGCATTCGCCCACGAGGGCCACGGCCTGCCCGGCAGCGCACACTGGCACGCCACCGACACCCTGGGTTTTGTGGCTTTGGCCCTTGTGGCCGCCATCGTCTGGTTCATTGGCAAAGGCAAATGAGATGACACCCGGCGAACTCCTCATAGACGAGGGTGAACACACCCTCAATCCCGGCCGACGCACGGTGACCTTGCTGGTCAAGAACGCCAGCGACCGGCCCATTCAGGTCGGCTCGCACTACCACTTTGCCGAGACCAATGCCGGACTGGACTTTGACCGCACAGCCGCACGCGGCATGCGGCTGAACATTGCGGCGGGCACGGCGGTGCGCTTTGAACCCGGACAGCAACGCACGGTGGAGCTGGTGGACTACGCGGGCGACCGCGTGGTGTTTGGCTTCCGTGCCCTGATCCAAGGAGCGCTCTGACATGGCAACGATTGGAAAACGCGCCTACGCCGAAATGTTCGGCCCCACCGTGGGTGACCGCGTGCGGCTGGCCGACACCGAACTCGTGATCGAGGTCGAAAAGGACTACACGCTGCAAACGGGTGGCTACGGTGAAGAGGTCAAGTTCGGCGGCGGCAAAACGATCCGCGACGGCATGTCGCAGTCGCAACGCACCCGAGCACAAGGGGCGGTGGACTGCGTGCTGACCAACGCCCTGATCGTGGACCACTGGGGCGTGGTCAAGGCCGACATCGGCCTGGTGGGCAGCCGCATCGCCGCCATTGGCAAGGCTGGCAACCCCGACACGCAGCCGGGCGTCGACATCGTCATCGGCCCGGGCACCGAAGTGATCAGCTGCGAGGGCATGATCGTCACCGCGGGCGGGGTGGACACGCACATCCACTTCATTGCGCCCCAGCAGATCGACGAAGCCCTGGCCAGCGGCGTGACCACCATGCTCGGCGGCGGCACCGGCCCGGCCACGGGCACCTTTGCCACCACCTGCACACCCGGCCCCTGGAACATCGAACGCATGCTGCAGGCGGCCGACGCCTTTCCGATGAACTTGGGCTTTCTGGGCAAGGGCAACGCCGCCCTGCCCGCTGCACTGCACGAGCAGATTGCCGCCGGTGCCATCGGCATGAAGCTGCACGAGGACTGGGGCACCACGCCTGCCGCCATCGACAACTGCCTGAGCGTGGCGGAGGAAACCGACACGCAGGTCGCCATTCACACCGACACGCTCAACGAATCGGGCTTTGTGGAAGACACCGTGGCCGCCTTCAAGGGCCGCACCATCCACACCTTCCACACCGAAGGCGCAGGCGGCGGGCACGCGCCTGACATCCTCAAGGTGGTGGGCGAGGCCAATGTGCTGCCCTCGTCCACCAACCCCACCCGCCCCTACACCGTCAACACGCTCGACGAGCATGTGGACATGCTCATGGTCTGCCACCACCTGGACCCTGCGATTGCCGAAGACCTGGCCTTTGCCGAGAGCCGCATCCGCAAGGAAACGATCGCGGCCGAAGACATCCTGCACGACCTGGGCGCCATCAGCATGATGAGCAGCGACAGCCAGGCCATGGGTCGGGTGGGCGAAGTCATCATCCGCACCTGGCAGACCGCGCACAAGATGAAGGTGCAGCGCGGCAAGCTCGATGGCGACACGGATCGCCACGACAACGCGCGCGTCAAGCGCTACATCGCCAAGTACACGATCAACCCCGCCATCGCGCACGGCATCAGCCACGAGGTGGGCAGCGTCGAGGTGGGCAAATGGGCCGATCTGGTGATCTGGAAGCCGGCATTTTTCGGCATCAAACCCGCCATCGTCATGAAAGGCGGCTTCATCGCGCTGGCTGCGATGGGTGACCCCAACGCATCCATCCCCACCCCGCAGCCGGTGCACTATCGGCCCATGTTCGGCAGCTTCGGTGGGGCGCTTGCCAAAGGCTCGCTGACCTTTGTGTCGCAGGCCGGGATGAAAGCAGGTGTGGGTGAACGCTACGGCCTGGCCAAGACATTGAGCGCCGTGAAGAACATCCGCAGCGTAGGCAAAAAGGACATGGTCCACAATGCCTGGGCGCCCCGCATGGAGGTGGATGCTCAGACCTATGTGGTGCGCGCCGGCGGCCTGCTGCTGACCTGCGAACCCGCCGTCAGCCTGCCGATGACCCAACGCTACTTTTTGTTCTGATGCTGATCTGCTCCAAACGCATGCCCCAAGGCCAAGGCCTGGCCCAAGTCCTGATCAGGCGCGCCGCCTCGGTCACGCTGGACTGGGACACTCGCCAGAAAAGCCGCTTCGACGCCACCGACAGCACGGGCCGCGCGCTGGGCGTGTTCCTGCCGCGCGGCACCGTGGTGCGCGGCGGCGATGTGCTGGTGGCCGAAGATGGCTCGCTGGTGCGCGTGGAAGCGGCTCCGCAAACGGTGCTGCGCATCAGCGCTTGTGCTGCACATGGACCGGCCTGCGCCGGGCACGGCTCGCCCTTTGACCTGATGCGCGCTGCCTACCACCTGGGCAACCGCCATGTGCCCATCGAGCTGCGGCCCGACCACCTCAAGATCGAGCCCGACCATGTGCTGGCCGAGATGCTGCGCGCCATGCACATGACGGTGGCCGAAGTGCAGGAACCGTTCGAGCCCGAAGGCGGCGCCTATGGCGACAACGCCATGATGGGGCATGACCACGGGCATGGGCACGCGCAGGGACATGGGCATTCGCATGGGCACAGCCACGACCACAAGCACCACGACGGCTGCTGCGGGCATGACCACTGAAATGGGTGCGCAACCCAAGACTCCAGCGGTCACCCTCGGGCTTGACCCGAGGGTCCATGCCAGCGCGCCAGAGAAAATCTCGCATGTGATGCCTACCCCTGCCCTGCTGCAACTGATCTGGCTCGCGTCCCCCGCCTTGCCTGTAGGGGGCTTTTCGTATTCCGAGGGCCTGGAAGCCGCCATCGACCAAGGCCTGGTGCACAACGAAGCCAGCTGCACCACATGGCTGAGCGACCAGCTGCTGCTCACGCAGGCACGCGGCGACATGGCGGCCATGGCGCAGGCCGTGCCCGCCTGGCAGGCAATGGACACGGCGCGGCTGCAGCAGCTGAGCGCCTGGGTGCTGGCCACACGCGAAAGCAGCGAGATGCGGCTGCAGACGGTGCAGATGGGCAAGTCCCTGCTGGACTGGCTGCGCAACCTGCAGGGCCATTGCCCGGCCAGCCCCGAAGCGCTGCAATGCCTGGCCAACCTGCCGCCGACCTACCCGCTGGCCTATGCGCTGGCCCTGGCCTGCACGCAGGCCCCGCTCGACCAGGCCCTGCAGGCCTACGCCTTTGGCTGGGCGGAGAACATGACCCAGGCCGCCCTGAAAGCCGTACCACTGGGCCAGAGCAGCGGCCAGCGCGTGCTGGCGGTGCTGGCCCGCACGATTCCTGAAGCGGTGCAAATCGCCCTCACCCGCACCGACGAGACGCGCCAGGCCTTCAGCCCCATGCTGGCCATCCTGTCCTCGCGCCACGAAACCCAATATTCACGCCTCTTTCGATCATGACTGCACTGCATCACATTCCCAACCGCACCAAAAAACTGCCGCCCCTGCGCGTGGGCATTGGCGGGCCTGTCGGCTCGGGCAAGACCACCCTGCTGGAAATGCTGTGCAAGCAGATGCGCGAGAAGTGGGACCTGATCGCCATCACCAACGACATCTACACCAAGGAAGACCAGCGCCTGCTGACCATCAGCGGTGCGCTGCCCGCCGAGCGCATCATGGGCGTGGAGACCGGCGGCTGCCCGCACACGGCCATCCGCGAAGACGCGTCCATCAACCTTGAAGCGATCGACCGCATGCTGGAGAAATTCCCGAATGCCGACATCGTGTTCGTCGAAAGCGGCGGCGACAACCTGGCCGCCACCTTCAGCCCCGAGCTGTCTGACCTGACGATCTACGTGATCGACGTGGCCGCAGGCGAAAAAATCCCGCGCAAAGGCGGCCCCGGCATCACCAAGAGCGATCTGTTCGTCATCAACAAGACCGACCTGGCACCGCATGTGGGCGCCGATCTGGAGGTGATGAAGCTGGACACCGCACGCATGCGCCCCAACCCCGACACGCGTCCCTGGGTGATGACCAACCTCAAAACCCTGCAAGGCCTGGCCGAGGTGATCGCCTTCATCGAAAAGCGCGGCATGCTGGGCAGCGCCTGAAGCTCAGAACCTGAGCCGTGCCGTGAGCCTGAGCGTGCGTGGCTCGGCCGGGTGCACATGCACGTCGGCCACGCCTGAGGCGGGTTCACCCGCGAGCCGCGAGGTGTAGAAATAGCTGATGTCGTTGGACTTGCGGTTGCCCAGGTTCAGCACATCCAAAGCCAGATCCAGATCGCTGGAGAACTTGCGCTGCACCCGCAGGTTGGCGGTGACGCTGGACGCCGAACGCACCGTGTTGTTTTCGGTCAGCGGCGCCGCACCGATGCTGCGGATGCCCAGCGCGCCGGACCACGGCCCCAGCTTGCGCAGGACCAGTGCCACGTTGGCCACTTTCTGCACCGCGTTGGCGATCCAGCGGCTTGACGGATCACCGTCCACATAACGGGGCCGGGTCCAGGCCAGGCTGGCGTCCGCCGCCAGGTGTTCCCCGTGTGTCCATTGGCCGCTCCACTCGATGCCGCTGCGCCGGCTGGGACGGCCGGCCCGGGTGTTGCCGGTATCGCCCACATAGACCAGCTCGGAATCGAAGTCGAGCCGCCACAGGGCCAGCGCAGTGTGCAGGCCGGGCACCAGCCCGGACTTGACGCCCAGTTCCTGTCCGCGCGAGCTGACCAGCCCGGGCACGGCCTGAAGCGGCTGGCCCGTGCGGGGATCGACCTGCACTGTGGTGCCCCGCGCGTCGTTGCTGTGAAAGCCCTTGCCCGCGTTCACATAAAACGACGTTTTCTGCCACGGCCCCAGGACCAGCGAGAGTTTGGGCGATGCCCGGGCAGCGCTGGCCGTGCCCGAGTTCTGCGGCTGCAAAGCGCTGTCCACCCGGGCCAGCAACCGGTCGGCACGCACACCGGCCACCGTGCGCAGCCAGGGCGTCCAGCCGATTTCGTTTTCGGCGTACAAGCCGGCCAGCGTTTGCTGCACGCCGTCGTCGCGCACGGTGGTCTGCGTCTGGCGCGCAACGGTGTCGTACAGGCCCACACGGATGCGGTCCTGCCGCAGCTGCACACCCAGCGTGTTCTGCACGCTGCGCCCATCACTGGACTCAAACTGCCAGGCCCTGGACAGCTGGCCGCCCAGCACGGTGCGGCGGTCGCTTTGCGCGAACTGGTCACTGGCCCGCTCCAGACTGAAAGTGAAATTGGAAAAAAGGTTCAACCCATATTCAATGGCATACCACTGCGCCCTTGTCACCGCGTCGTCCGAGGCCTCGTGCCATGTGCCCGACACGCTGGTGCGGCGGGTTTGGGCGCCATCGCCCGGGTCCAGTGAGTCAAAGCGCCCAAAAGG
>JAYRQF010000178.1:0-9739 GCA_041910735.1 Limnohabitans sp. | reverse complement strand
CGGGACTGGAGCAGGGGGTAGAACATCTGGTGGTACCAGCGCTCCTGCCCGAAACGCTGGTCATCGATCAGGCCGACTTGAGCCGGGTATTTTCGGGTGATGTGTGCGCTGCCAAAGACCATGTCCCAGATGAACAGCAGGTTGCCGTAGTTGCCCTTGTAGTGCCCGATGCCGTCGGCATTGCTGATGGCGTGGTGCGCCCAGTGGGTGGCCGGCGTGGAGATGGTGCGCTCCAGCACCCACATGAGCGGGCGCAGCACCCGGATGCGGTACAGCGGCTCGTCCCAGCGCCAGGCGCAGTGGGCGCCCAGAATCACGAACAGTTTGAACACCACATACAACGCATAGACGATGCCGCCCACGCCCAGATACAGCAGGCAGCCGGCAAACCACAGGCCGGGCATCATCAGGTAATAGAAGAAGTTGTTGCGGAAGGTGATGCGGATGCTCATGTACTCGGCCGAGTGGTGGGCCCGGTGCAGCGGCCACAGCAGCGGCGAGTGCGAAAGACGGTGCCACCAGTACTGCGTCAGGTCGTCCACCAGAATCAGCACCCCCACCATGGCCCACCAGGGCCAGCTGGCCAGCGCCCCCTTGTACTGGGGCACCAGCCAGTCGCCGAGTTTGCCAGTGACCAGAATCGCCAGTGGCTGGGTGATGGCCAGCAGGCTCAGGAACATGAAGAGTTCAAGCTTGGTGTCGTTGGCCGTGGCGTGCACGGTGTCGCGGTAGCGGCGGCTGATCACCTCCATGGCCGCAAAGCCGAGGATGAGGCAGACGATCAGCAGGTTCTGGATTTGTGAGGCGTTCACGGTGTTGTCTCCTTGTTTTTCTGGCTGACTGTGTCAGGCCGCCGCGTTGACAGCACAATTGATCTCAATTGACGCTGTTGTTGTTGTAAATGTGGCGGTTAACGATTAAATTCTGTGGCCTGACCTTGCGCCAGACCAGAGTTCAACATGCCAATAATTGATCAATTGGTGCCAGTCTCAGGCCATTTGCCTGCGCCTGCCCAGACTCGGGACGCTGTGGTGGATCTGCCGGCCGAATGGTTTTTGCCCAGCGTTCACTCGATGTATTTACAGCTGTTTTCCAGGTTGCTGGCCTTGCCGATGTCGGCTGCGCAACGCGACAGTCTGGAGCAGCCCCGGTTGTTGCCGCTGCTGGACTATCTGCCGATTTTTGATGCCACCCGTGCGGTGCATCAGCCCCATGGCGGCAGGCTGCTGGGTTTGCAGATTCCGATGGCTGCACATGGTGCCATGGGGGCCGCGGCTCTGGCCAGCAGTTCGATGGGGCATGCCATGGAGACAATCGCCCGTTATGCGCACATCCGCAACCGCTTGTTCGATTTTGAATGCCGGCGCGATGCAGACAAGGTCAGCCTGCTGATGCATCCGCGCATTCCGTTGCAGGACTACGGCCTGTTCGTCCAGAACGTGACGGTGTTTGCCAAGTTCAGCATCCTGCGTGGTCTGGCGCACCCCACGGACCTGCAGCGCGTGCGGGTGTTGCTGCCATGGGCGGCACCTCTGGCCGGGCAGGCTCCGGCAGAGGATGTGCAATGTGTTTACCGGGCACCTGCACTGGGTTTTGAATTGCCTGTCGAGGTGGCCAACCAGCCCAGCCCACTGTCTGACCCTGACCTGTACCGCCACGTGTGTCTGGCGGGCGATGAAGAACTGCAAAGGCTCAGGGGCAGTGTCAGTGCCCGGGTACGGCACTTTCTGCATGCGCACCAGCCTGACTGGCCGTCGCTCGATCAGGTGGCCGACATGTTGTCCATGTCGCGGCGCACGCTGCTGCGCAAGCTCGAATCCGAAAAGATCAGCTACCAGCAGCTGCTGGACGAAGCACGCAACGAGCTCGCTTGCTGGTACCTGCGCCAGTCGCGCATGCCGCTGGGCCATGTGGCCGAGAAAATCGGCTTCAGCGACCAGACCAATTTCAGCCGCAGTTTCAAGCGCTGGAAGGGGAGCAGCCCCAGGGACTACCGCAGGCAGTTTGCTGCAGATGCGGGTTTCCGCTGAATGTGCGGCAGGCTCACATCAGGTCTCTGCCGGATGCGATCCAGGCTTCTGGCGACTGGAGCAGTTCCCTGTTGTGGGCTTTCAGGGGTTGCAGGCGTCACAGCGACCGGGGTCAGCGTATGCCTCTGGCGTGACTTGTTCCTGTTGGTGGTCACAGGCCTGGCATTGCCACGTGTATGACCTGGCCAGTCTGGTGGCATGTCCACACAGGCGGCAAGGCAAGCCCGGGGTGTGCCCCGTGATCGAAAACCCGGGCATGTCACAGGCAGGGCAGGCCGACTGGATTTTTTTGACCAGATCGTTCGCGGCGCGCAGGATCATCGCTTGCCGGGTCGGGTTGCAAAAGGCACGGTGGTCGTTTTCGGCATACACCAGCTGGTTGTCTGCTTCCTGCTGGCACTGGCCAAAGGCCTGCCTGAGTGCAGGCCAGTCTGACAAGCCCTTTCGCATGCGAGGGTCTGATTCGGATTGGGGCCGAAGGATCAGATGGTGTTCAGGGAAGCCGGCCTCGAGCGCGAATTTTTCGAGGTCTGGTAACCAGCGCAAGGCCCGATGCTGGCTGCGGGCCGGCCCCTGCGCCATGCCAATGATTTCGAGTTGGTGTTCTTCGTCGATCCAGGCCAGCACCTCGATGTTCCAGGGCATCAGACCGCCGAACGGATCGGGCACAAAACGGCCCTCGCTGGCCAGGCCCAGGCGGGAGCCAGTCAGGTCCATGCCAATCCGGGCTTTGAGGCGAGCCGTTTGCACCTGGCTGTCTGCGCGTTGCACCTCGCCCGAAAAGGTTCCGAGCAGGTCGGTGTCATAACCCTGAACGCGCACCACGGTGCATCCCACAGCCGCCTGCAAGACAGGCCCAATCAGGGTCTCCTTGCCATGCTGGGTCAGAAAGGCAACGGTTTTGCCTCTGTAGAGATTGTTCATCGCTCACCCCGGCAAATGGCTGGCCACTTGCGTGTAGACGGGGATGCCCAGCAGGATGTTCAGCGGGAAGGTCACGCCCAGCGAGAGTCCGAAGTACAGAGAGGGGTTGGCTTCCGGAATGGCGTAGCGCAGCACAGCAGGCACCGCGATGTAGGATGCGCTGGCGGCCAGCACCATGAGCAGCGTGGCATCGCCCTGCGGCAGCTGCAGCAGCCAGGCCAGGCCCAGTGCGATCGTTGCGTGGGTCAGGGGACCGAGCACGGCGTAGGCCAGCAGCCAGGGCGACTGGCCCCTCACCTGCGGCAGGTTGCGGGCGGCCATCAGGCCCATGTCGAGCAGGAAGAAGGACAGCATGCCTTTGAACAGGTCGCCCGAGAAAGGTTGCATGGCTGCGTGACCACTCTCGCCGGTCAACAGACCAACCACCATGGCGCCAAGCAGCAACAGCTGGGCCCCGTCGGTGAAAGATTCGTGCAACACCTTGCCCATCGACATGCCGGGCCGCCCTGAGCCGCCCACCAGCGCTGCGGAAGAACCACCCTGGAGCGTGAGGCCCGAAGGCGCTGGCGCGGTTTGCCGCAGTGTGTTGGCCAGGACCACCGCCAGGATGATGGCGGGAGACTCCATCAGGGCCATGGCGGCGGCCATGTGTCCCCCATAGGCAATCTGCTGGTTTTCCAGGTGCTGGACCGTGGTCACGAAGGTCACGGCGCTCACCGAGCCGTAGGTTGCAGCGATCGCGGCGGCATCAAAGCCCGACAGAAAGCGTTTGAGCACCGAATACCCGAGCAGAGGGATGAGCACGGCCAGGGCGACGGCGGCCCCCAGACCGGCACCAACCTGTGAGGTCAGTCCCGATTGGGCCAGTGCAAAGCCGCCCTTCAGACCCAGTGCCATGAGCAGGTAAAGCGACAGAAAGCGGGAGATGGCAGGCGGGATTTCGAGGTTGGATCTGACGGTGCCGGCCAGGATGCCGAAGACGAAGAAGAGGATTGCGGGGTCGAGCAGGTTTTGCATGAGAGGTTTCCTTGGGGCGCATGGTAGGAAGCCTTGATGTATTTGTAAAATCGATTTTTATGTAGATAACCATAGTTAAAAATCTATGAACATCACTTTCAGGCAGCTGCGTCTGTTTTTGGCCCTGGCCGACACCGGCAGCGTGAGCGCCGCCGCCAGGGCCACCCATGTGACCCAACCCACGGCTTCGATGCAGCTCAAGGAAGTGGGTCAGGCCGTGGGCCTGCCCCTGTACGAAGTCATCGGCAAAAAGGTGCACCTGACCGATGTGGGCCGGGAGCTGGCCGCCACGGCGCGGGCCATGACCGTGTCATGGGAGTCGTTCGAGCAAAGTGTGGACGCGTTCAAGGGCTTGTCGCGCGGCAAGTTGCGGGTGGCGGTGGTGAGCACGGCCAAGTACTTCATGCCGCGGCTGATCGGGGGCTTTTGCAAAAAGCATCCGGCCATCGATGTGGCCCTGGAAATCCTCAACCGCGACGGTGTGGTGCGCCGCCTGCGGGACAACCTGGACGACCTCTACATCATGTCCATGCCACCCGCCGACATGGATTTGCACGACGAGGTGCTGATGCCCAACCCGATCGTGGTCATCGCACCGGTGTCCGACCCGCTGACCAAAAGCCCCAAAGTCACCCTTCAGGACCTGGCCGGGCACCGTTTCATCCTCAGGGAACCGGGCTCAGGCACACGGATGGCTGCAGACCAGCACTTTCGCAAAATGCGGTTTCATCCTGATGTGCGGCTCGAGCTGGGCAGCAACGAGGCCGTCAAGGAGTCGGTGGCCGGTGGTCTGGGCATTGGCGTGGTGTCCAGGCATGCGTTGCATGGGCTGGACAAGGAGAACGGCGTGCGCGTGGTCAATGTCGAGGGCTTTCCGCTGCCTTCGGCGTGGCACATGGTTCACCACGCCGGACAGAAACTCTCACCCGTGGCGCTGGCGTTTCGGCAGCATGTGCTGACACAAAACCAGGCCACCAGGCGCGAGGCAGCGGCCAGATGACGCCCTGAACTTCAGGGTCTGGCTTTCAGGCTTTTTTCGATGGCGGTGACCAGGCTGCGGCTGTCCGGGTCGGTCATGCTGCTGTAGCTTTCGATCAGCTTGCCGTCGCGGCCGATCAGGTATTTGTAGAAGTTCCATTTCGGCGCCGGCGCGCCTTGCGTGATCAGGTTGCGGAAAAACGGGTTGGCCTGATCGCCCCGGACGCTGGAGGCGGCAAACATCGGGAATTTCACGCCAAAGGTGTTTTCGCAGAACTCGGCGATTTCCTTGTTGCTGCCTTTCTCCTGGGCAAAGTCGTTGGACGGGAAGCCCAGCACCACCAGTCCCTCGGCCTGGTACTTCTGGTGCAGGGCTTCGAGCCCCTTGTATTGCCTGGTGAAGCCGCAGTAGCTGGCAGTGTTGACCGCCAGCACCACCTTGCCCGCGTACTGGCACAGGGACTGCGGCTTTTCGTCCTGCAGGCGCAGCAGGGTGTGGTTGAGGGTGGCGGGGCAGGCGGCAGCGGGGCTGGCCGCGCTGGCCACCGGGGTGACCAGCACAAGGGTCAGGCCGGTCAGCCATGGGGCAAAAAGTGCGGTGCGGTTCATGGGGCCTCCGGGGCGGGGTCACAGGTCGGACAGGCGGCTCAAGCTCAGGCTGGCCTGCTGCCGCAATGCTGTCAGGGATTGTGCGTCCATGCGTGCAAGCTGGTGGTAAACCACGCCCAGTCTGGGGTTGCCCTCGAAGTGCGGGCGGTGGCGGTCAAAGAAGTCCCAATACAGGGCATTGAAGGGGCAGGCCCGCTCGCCGGTGCGGGCCTTGGGGTCGTAGGCGCAGCCCTTGCAGTGGTCGCCCATGCGCTGCAGGTAGGCGGCGCTGCTCACATAGGGCTTGGTGGCCAGACGGCCGCCGTCGGCCCACTGGCTCATGCCCAGGGTGTTGGGCGCTTCCACCCATTCAAAGGCGTCGATGTAGATGCCCAGGTACCACTGGTGCAGCGCTTGCGGGTCCAGCCCGGCCAGCAGCGCAAAGTTGCCGATCACCATGAGCCGCTGGATGTGGTGGGCGTAGGCGTGTTCAAGTGACTGGCCGATCGCGCTGGCCAGGCAGGCCATGCGGGTGCTTCCGGTCCAGAACCAGTCGGGCAGGGGGCGCTGGTGCCCGAGGTGGTTGGCTTCGGTGTAGCCGGGCATGTGCGCCCAGTACACGCCGCGCACATATTCGCGCCAGCCCAGGATCTGCCGGATGAAGCCCTCGGCCGCGTGCAGCGGCGCATGGCCCGCGCGCCAGGCTGCTTCGGTGCGCTGCACCACCTCTTGCGGGTGCAGCATCTTGGTGTTGAGCGCGAACGACAGCAGCGAGTGGAACAGGTGCCAGCTGCGCTGTGAGATGGCGTCCTGAAAATCGCCAAAGTGGGGCAGGGCGTGCCCGATGAAATGGTCCAGCTGCTGCAAGGCCTCGGCGCGGTTGATCGGCCAGCGAAAAGCGGCCGCCTGAGGACTGCCCATGGTCTGCACGCCTGCGGCTTCGATGCTTTGCCACAGTGCGCCGTGGTCGTGGCAGGGCCGGGTGTCTTCGGGCGCAGCAGGCGTGCCTGGCCAGGGCTTGCGGTTATCGGCGTCGAAGTTCCACTGCCCGCCTTCAGGTTTTCCGTCAGGCGTCATCAGCACGCCGTGCTTTTTGCGCTGCTGGCGGTAGAAGCTCTCCATCAGCCATTGTTTTTTGCCTGCAAATTGTCTGGCCGCTTCGTCGCGTGCGGTGAAGTAGTGCTCGCTGTCCACCATCTGCACGGGCACAGGGCAGACGGCTGCCCACTCGCGCAGCTGCTGGTCCACTCGCCATTCATCGGGCGCCTGGTACTGCACGGCGCCTGCGCCGTAATGCCTGATCAGCGCATCGAGGTTGGCGGTGATGCTCTGGCGGTTGCTCGGGTGGTCGATGGCCACATGGCGCACGCGGTGGCCGTCGGCCTTGAGCTGCGCAGCAAAGGCGCGCATGGCCGCAAAAATGCCGAGCACCTTTTGCGCGTGGTGGCGCACGTAAGCGGTTTCGCTGCGCACTTCCATGAGGACGTACACCACGTTGGCGCGCACCTCGCCAAACCAGCTGTGCTGGGGGTTCAGCTGGTCGCCCAGAATCAGGCGCAGGGTGGGTCGCTGGTCAGCGCTCATTGGGGGGACCTTTGGGCTGGCTGCCCTGACGGCAGCGGTCCGAACAGTATTTGACCTGTTCCCAGTCGCGCGCCCATTTGCGCCGCCAGACAAAAGGCAGCCCGCAGGTGGCGCAGACTTTCTGTGGCAGGTCGCTCTTTTTGCGCATCTTCATGGTCATAAATCCAGAGAAAGCTGGTTGGCGGGCGGACCTGGCTTGCGACGGTGGGCCGGCCGTTCTTCGCCCCGCGGGTCCCGGCTGGCACCGGGCATGCCGCGGCGCGAGCCGTGGCGTTCCACCACGGCGGCTTTGGCGGCGCGCACCGTGGGCTGGCGGCGCAGGGTGTGCATGCGGGCCTTGGATTCGCGCAGGGCATCCGCCAGTTCCACTGGCGGCACCGCAATGTCCTGCCCCACACGCACGCCACAGCGTGCTGCCACATCGGCGCTCATGCGCCAGGGCTCGAACAGCCAGCTGTCTGGTACGCGGCGCAGCGCGGGCAGCCAGTGGCGCACAAACGCACCTTGTGGGTCGTGGTCGAGCGCCTGCTTGATCGGGTTGTAGACCCGCGTGGTGTTGATGCCGGTGGTGCCCGACTGCATCTGCATCTGAGCCCAGTGGATGCCGGGCTCGTAGTCCAGAAACTGGCGCGCAAGCCAATGGCCCACCGGGTGCCAGTGCAGCCACAGCGGGTAGGCGGCCACCGACACCAGCATGGCCCGCATGCGGAAATTGAGCCAGCCCGTCTCGCGCAGCATGGCCACGCAGGCGTCCACCATCGGCCAGCCGGTGCGGCCCTCGGTGAGCGCCTCGAAGTGGGCGGGGTTCCAGTCGGCCTCGCGCAGCCCGTCGTAGCCGCGGTGCAGGTTGCGCCACTCCAGTTCGGGTTCGCTCTCCATCTTCTGGATGAAGTGGCAGTGCCAGTACAGGCGGCTCACAAAGCCCTGCAGGCCCAGGCGCTGCCGTTTGGCTTGCGGGGGCAGGGCGGCAAGCTGTTGGCGCGTGGCCTGCACCACCTCGCGCATGCTGACGCAGCCGTGTGCCAGATACGGGGACAGGCGCGAGCAGGCATCGGGCGCCGACAGGGGTGAGGAAATGCCACCGCGGTAACGGCTGCTGCGCTCGTGCAAAAAGTCGTGCAGCACAGCTTCGCCAGGCCCGCGTCCGCCGCGTTGGCGTTGCGGTGGTTCGAAAGGATCGAGACCGAGTTCGGCGTACGTGGGCAAGGGCCGGCTGCCCCAGGGCCAGACCGTGGCGCTGCTCAGCGCAGGCGTGAGCAACGCCGAAGGTGTGGGCGCTTGCGCGGCGGCCATGTGCTTTTCCCAGCGCGTTTGCCATTCGCGCCGGTCGCGCAGACGGCGCACCACACCGAACTGCGGCCACTCGTGCCAGCCCACGCCATGCGCGCGGCACCAGCGGCCCACCGCCAGATCGCGTGCAAAGGTGAAAGCGTTGCCGGTTTCCTCGTGCGCATGCAGGGCCTCAAATGGCGTTGCAGCGTGCAGGGCGGCCAGCACATCGACCACTTCGCCCACGGCCACATGCAGGCGGCTGCCCAGCGCTCGCAGCTGTGCGTCCAGAGCCTGCAGCGACTCGCGCACAAAGCCGTAGTGCTGCGCTGCAGCGTCGGGCTGCGCCCACAGGCCGGGTTCGATGACGTACAGGCAGAGCACAGGGCCGCGCCGGGCGGCTTCCAGCAGTGGCCAATGGTCCTGCACGCGCAGGTCGCGTTTGAACCAGACGATGCGGTAGCGCATGCCGTATGCAGGGCGTTCAGCTGTTGGCGCGGCGTTTGAGCCAGCGCATCAGCCCGCCCACCACCGGCAGCTTTTCGTACAGCTCTTCGGCCGCGTCCCAGTAGTCGCGGTGCAGCGTGACCAGGCCTTCATCGTTGAAGACCAGGTGCGTGCCGCCGCGCACGGTTTGCCAGCTTTGCGTGTCAAAGCGCCTGAAGCGGAAACGGAAATCCCAGACCAGAAAGCACTTGTGGTCCTGCACGATGCGTTCGGTCACGATGAAATGCGGTGAATCGAGTGTGTCGAACATGTGGGCAAAGATGCGTTCTATGGCGGCAAGGCCCTGCACTTCGTTGAAAGGGTCCTTGAAGCGGGCGTCAGCGGCGTACAGCGCGGGCAGGCGTGGCAGGTCTTGTGGCTGCAGCTGCTCGAAGAACTGCACCAGCCGCTCGACGGCATCAGGCATGGGTGTGTGGGTCATGGTGTCAGAGTCCGGTGATGCGGCGCACCGCCGCAAAATAAAGCCGGTAGGGCAGCAGGCGCAGCAGCTTCATCACGAGGGTGAAGCGCTTGGGGAAGTGGATGTCGAATTCGCCTCGTGCCCAGCCCTTGACGATGGCTTGGGCGGCCTGCTGCGGCGAAATCAGCGCGGGCATGTGGAATTCGTTTTGCGCCGTCAGTGGCGTCTCGACAAAGCCGGGGTTGATCACGCTCACGCCCAGGCCGTGTGCGTGCAGGTCCAGATACAGCGTTTCGGACAGGTTATTGAGTCGGCATCAATGAACTTGAATCAAGCGGCATAGCGAACCGGACCATGCTCGAAGTATTTACGAATCCGTTCAGGCTGGCGTTGCACGCTGCGCAAGTGACGCGCGGTGGCCTTGACCAGTTGCAGCTTGGTG
>JAYRQF010000177.1:0-4523 GCA_041910735.1 Limnohabitans sp. | reverse complement strand
CGGTGCCGATCTTCTGGCCAATGGCGCGGCCTTCGGCCAGCACGGTGGAATGGCCCTTGAGCTTGTAGCGCAGTTCGGCCGTGCCCTTGGCCTGGCTCTTCACGGTTTCGGGACGGGCCTGCAGGATGTAGAGCTGGCCATCGTTGCCGTCCTTGCCCCACTCGATGTCCATCGGGCGGCCGTAGTGCTTTTCGATCACCAGCGCGTAGTGCGCCAGTTGCTCGACGTCGGCGTCGGTCAGGCTGTAGCGGTTGCGCAGCTCGGTGGGTACATCCACGGTCTTGACCAGCTTGCCGCTGGCGGCCTTTTCTTCGGGTGTGGAAAACACCATCTGGATCAGCTTGGAGCCCAGGTTGCGGCGGATCACCGCGCGCTTGCCGGCCGCCAGCATGGGCTTGTGCACATAAAACTCGTCGGGGTTGACGGCGCCCTGCACCACCGTTTCGCCCAGGCCATAGCTGGAGGTGATGAAAACCACGTCCTCAAAGCCGGACTCGGTGTCGATGGTGAACATCACGCCGGCCGCCCCCAGGTCGGAGCGCACCATGCGCTGCACGCCTGCCGACAGGGCCACCTCGGCATGGGCAAAGCCCTTGTGCACGCGGTAGCTGATGGCACGGTCGTTGTAGAGCGAGGCGAACACCTCTTTCATCTTGTGCAACACGTCGTCGATGCCGACCACGTTCAGGAAAGTTTCCTGCTGACCGGCAAAGGACGCGTCGGGCAGGTCTTCGGCGGTGGCCGAAGAACGCACGGCAAAAGAGGCTTCGGCGTGGCCGCCTTGCAAGGTGGTGAAGGCTTCGCGGATGGCTTTTTCGAGGTCGGCCGGGAAAGGCTGGGCCTCGACCATGGCACGGATTTCGGCACCAACGGCGGCCAGAGCGCGCACGTCTTCGGTGTCCAGAGCGTCCAGTTTGGCGTTGATGCGGTCCGACAGGCCATCGAACTTGAGGAACTCGCGGAAGGCATGGGCGGTGGTGGCAAAGCCGGTGGGCACTTTGACCCCGGCGGGCAGCTGGGAAATCATCTCCCCCAGACTGGCGTTTTTGCCGCCGACGATTTCGACGTCGGTCATCCGCAGTTTTTCAAAGGGCACGACCAGAGCGGTGGCCTCGAACAGGTTGGACATGGTGGACTCCAAAGTTAAAAAACCGGGCTCCAAGCCAGCGACGGCGCCTTGTGGTTGTTCGAATGGGGCGCGCACGGGGCGGTGGATAATGGTTTCATTGTAGGGGCGCCCCGGCCTCTGCCGTTTTGATATTTTTTGCAGACATGGCCCTTCGCACCGTATTTTTTGTCTCCGACGGGACCGGCATCACCGCCGAAACTTTCGGCAACGCCATCCTGGCCCAGTTCGACATGAAAACCCGCCACGTGCGGCTGCCCTTCATCGACACCATCGACAAGGCGCACCAGGCCGTGCGCCAGATCAACCACACCTGCGAACTCGAAGGCTGCAAGGCGCTGGTGTTCACCACCTTGGTCAACATGGAAGTGCTGCACGTCATCAAGGAACACTGCCAGGGCATGCTGATGGACATGTTTGGCACCTTTGTGCACCCCATCGAGCAGGAACTGGGCATCAAGTCGCACCACCGGGTGGGCCGTTTTTCGGACGTGAGCAAGAGCAAGGAATACCACGACCGGATCGAAGCCATCAACTTCTCGCTGGCGCACGACGACGGCCAATCGCACAAGGACCTGGAGGGCTCGGACGTGATTCTGGTGGGCGTGAGCCGCAGCGGCAAAACCCCGACCAGCCTGTACCTGGCCATGCAGCACGGTGTCAAGGCCGCCAACTACCCGCTGATTCCCGAAGATTTCGAGCGCCGCCAGCTGCCGCCGGCGCTGGTGCCCTACCGCAAGAAGATTTTCGGCCTGACCATCCAACCCGAGCGCCTGTCCGAAATCCGCTCGGAGCGCCGACCCAACTCGCGCTACGCCAGTCTGGACAACTGCCGCATGGAAGTGGCCGAGGCCGAAGCCATGATGCGCCGCTCGGGCATCCGCTGGCTGTCGACCACCACCAAGTCGATCGAGGAAATCGCGACCACAATCCTGCAGGAAGTGCGACCGGAGCGCCTGATTTACTGAAGCCGGCCTGTCATTGCGAAGCCGAAGGCTGTGGCAATCCATGGATTGCTTCGCTGCGCTCGCAATGACGCAGCACCCTCGCCTCAGACTCAGGTCTAGGCGGTCAAAGTCGCGGCGATGCGCTCGGCGGTCTGCTGGGCCACGGCGGCATCACGGGCTTCGACCATCACCCGCACCAGAGGCTCGGTGCCGCTGGCCCGGATCAGCACCCGGCCCGTGTCACCCAGTGCCGCCTCGGCCTCGCGCGTGGCGGCCTGCAGCGGCGCGTGGCTCTTCCAGTCGAAACCGGGCTGCAGGCGCACATTGATGAGGGTTTGCGGGAACAGCTCCACACCCTGAAGCAGCTCGGCCAGGGTCTTGCCACTGGCCACGCAGGCCTGCAGCACCTGCAGGGCGCTGACCAAACCGTCGCCGGTGGTGTGCTTGTCCAGCGCCAGCAGGTGGCCGGAGCCCTCGCCGCCCAGCAGCCAGCCTTTTTCGGCCAGCACTTCGAGGACGTAGCGGTCACCCACCTTGGCTCGCACGAATTCCACACCGCAACGCTTGAGCGCTACTTCAACCGCCATATTGGTCATCAGGGTGCCGACGGCGCCGGGCACGGACACGCCCCGGTCCAGACGCTCGCGCACCATCAGGTAAAGCAGCTCATCGCCGTTGAACAGGCGGCCCGAAGCGTCCACGATCTGCAGGCGATCGGCGTCACCGTCCAGTGCAATACCAATATCGGCGCGGTGCAGCTTGACAGCATCCACCAGCGCCTGCGGGTGGGTGGCACCCACACCTTTGTTGATGTTCAGGCCGTCCGGCGCGCAGCCAATCGAAAATACATCCGCACCCAGCTCATGGAAGACCTTGGGTGCAATCTGGTAGGCCGCGCCGTGGGCGGCATCGACCACGATGCGCAGGCCTTTGAGCGAGAGGTGGTTGGGGAAAGTGCTTTTGCAGAACTCGATGTAGCGGCCAGCCGCGTCGTCCAGACGGCGGGTCTTGCCCAAAGCGGCCGAATCCACCCAGGCCGGCGGCTCCTGCAGCGCTGCCTCAACGGCCATTTCCCACTCGTCGGACAGCTTGGCGCCTTCGGCACTGAAAAACTTGATGCCGTTGTCCTCGAAGGGATTGTGGCTGGCGCTGATGACCACACCCAGACTGGCGCGCTGGGCGCGCGTGAGGTAGGCCACGGCAGGGGTGGGCACCGGCCCGAGCAGCAGCACATCGACGCCGGCCGAGTTGAAGCCGGACTCCAATGCGCTTTCGAGCATGTAGCCGGAAATGCGGGTGTCCTTGCCGATCAGCACCAGCGGATGTGCTTCGGCGGCTTTGAGGACGCGGCCCACGGCATGGGCCAGACGCAACACGAAATCGGGGGTGATGGGGCTTTGGCCTACGCGGCCACGGATGCCGTCGGTGCCGAAATACTGTCGCGCCATGGAATCTTCCTGTTTTTGTAAGGGCCGGATTTTATCGGTCCGGCAGGCTCAAGCGGCTGGCCGGTCTGCCGATTGTGTGTGCCCAAGCACGCACAAGGCATCCACTGTTTCGCGCACATCGTGCACCCGCACGATGCGGGCGCCCCGCTCGACCGCCAGCAGGGCCGCCGCCACACTGGCCGCCTGCCGCTGCGCCGGCTCAGGTGCCTCGCCGCCCCGCGCCAGCACCGCCCCCAGCGAGGATTTACGCGACCAGCCGGCCAGCAGGGGGTAGCCCAGGGCCAGCAGTTCGCGCTGGCGCGCCAGCAGGCTGAAGTTTTGCTCGACCGTCTTGCCAAAACCGATGCCGTAGTCCAGCACGATGCGCGCGGCCGCCACGCCTTGCTGGCGCAGAACACCAGCCCGCTGCTGCAAAAAGTTGGCCACTGTCGGCAGCACATCGCCCTGCATCGGGGCTTTTTGCATGGTCTGCGGGTCGCGGTGCATGTGCATCAGGCATACACCGCAGCGCGGGTGCGCTGCCACCACGGCCTCGGCGCCCGGCTGCTGCAAGGCCCAGATGTCGTTGACGATGTCTACGCCCAAGTCCAGCGCCTTTTGCATGGTTTCGGGTTTGTAGGTGTCCACCGACAGCGGCACATTCCAGCGCACCGCCTCGCGCAGAAAGCCCTCGATGCGGCGCCACTCTTCGTCTGCCGGCACTGAGGGCGACCCCGGCCTGGTAGATTCGCCGCCAATGTCAAGGATATGGGCGCCATCGCGCAGCAGCTGCTCGGCATGGCGCAGGCCCGCCTGGGTGGAGTCGTGCCGGCCACCGTCGGAGAAGGAGTCGGGCGTGAGGTTGACGATGCCCATCACTCGGGGCGTTTCAAGGTCGATGTCGAAGCGGCTGGTTTGCCAGATCATGGGAATTGCGGGGTTATGAAAAAAGCAACGGGGCCGAAGCCCCGTGCGTTTGGTGCGCAGCTTACGCCGCTGTCGGTGTGGGTTGGGTGGGCACGG
>JAYRQF010000176.1:0-4675 GCA_041910735.1 Limnohabitans sp. | reverse complement strand
TCCCAGCTCCAGCGCGTGCTGGTGGTGGGTTCCAACCTGCGCAAGGACCATCCGCTGTTCGCGCAACGCATTCGCCAGGCGGCCCGCAAGGGTGCGCAGGTCAATGTGCTCAACGCGCAGGCCCAGGACTGGGCCATGCCGATCAAGCATGTGGTGCTGGCCGACAGCAGCGTCTGGGTCAGCGCACTGGCGGGCATCGCCGCCGCCGTGGCGGCCGAAGCGGGCGTGCAGGCGCCGGTGGCCGGCAGCGTGACGGATGAGGCCCGTGCGGTCGCCAAGTCCCTGCTCGGCGGGGAGCAGAAAGCCATCCTGCTGGGCAACGCCGCTGCCCACCACGAAAAGGCCTCGAGCCTGCTCGCACTGGCCAACTGGATCGGTCAGCAGACCGGTGCCAGCGTGGGCTATCTGACGGAAGCAGCCAACACGGTGGGTGCACAGCTTGTGAAGGCACTGCCGGGTCAGGGCGGCCTGAATGCCGGCCAGATGCTGGGTGGCCAGCTCAAGGCGGCGATCCTGCTGAACACCGAACCCGCGTTCGACAGCGCAGCCGGCGCCAACGGGCTGAAGTCTGCCGACATGGTCGTGACCCTCAGCCCGTTCAAGGCCAACATGGACGTCAGCGATGTCCTGTTGCCGATCGCCCCGTTCACCGAGACCTCCGGTTCTTTCGTCAATGCCGAAGGTCGTCTGCAAGGCTTCCACGCGGTCGTTCGCCCGCTGGGCGACACGCGCCCCGCCTGGAAGGTGCTGCGCGTGCTGGGCAATCTGCTGGGGCTGCCGGGCTTTGAGGCCGACAGCTCGCAGGCCGTGCTGGCGCAGGCGTTGCCCGGTGTGGCTTCCGGTGCCGTGGTCGATGGTTCGCGGCTGAACAATGCCGACGTGAGCGCCGGCCCGGCGGCCGCCGACCAGAACCCGGCCCAGTCTTCCCCCTGTGTGGCCGCGATCTATCAGCTCGATGGGCTGGTTCGCCGTGCCACCTCGCTGCAACTCACGAGCGATGCCCGAGGAGCCCGCGCATGATCGACGCGATGTACAACGGGGGCCTAGGCCTCATCAACGCCGCCTGGTGGACCACGGCGGCCTGGCCTGTGATCTGGGGCTTCGTCAAGATCGTGGCCGTGCTGGCGCCCCTGATGGGGGCTGTGGCCTACCTGACGCTGTGGGAGCGCAAGCTCCTGGGTTTCATGCAGGTGCGCATCGGTCCGAACCGCGTGGGTCCTTCCGGCCTGCTGCAACCGATTGCCGACGCGGTCAAGCTGCTGACCAAGGAGTTGATCAATCCCTCGGCCGCCAGCAACAAGCTGTTCCGCCTGGGGCCGATCATGGCCATCATGCCCGCCCTGGCGGCGTGGGTCGTCGTGCCCTTTGGTCCGGAAGCGGTGATTGCCAACATCAACGCCGGCCTGCTGGTGGTTCTGGCGATCACCTCGATCGAGGTGTACGGCGTGATCATCGCCGGCTGGGCCTCCAACTCCAAGTATGCGTTCCTCGGCGCGCTGCGGGCCTCGGCCCAGATGGTGAGCTACGAAATCGCCATCGGTTTCTGTTTCCTGATTGTCGTGATGACGGCGGGCAGCCTGAACCTCGGTGACATCGTGGCTTCGCAGGCCAAGGGCCACGGCGCCGGCATGGGCCTGTCCTTCCTGTCCTGGAACTGGCTGCCGCTGCTGCCCGTGTTCATGGTGTACCTGATCTCCGGTGTCGCGGAAACCAACCGCCACCCGTTCGACGTGGTCGAAGGCGAGGCCGAGATCGTGGCGGGCCACATGGTCGAGTACTCGGGCATGGGTTTCGCCATCTTCTTCCTGGCCGAATACGCCAGCATGTGGCTGGTGTCGATCCTGGCTGTCCTGATGTTCCTCGGCGGCTGGCTCTCGCCGGTGGCTTTCCTGGACTTCATCCCGGGCTGGATCTGGCTGGCTGCCAAGACATTCTTCGTGGTGTCGCTGTTCATCTGGATTCGCGCCACGTTCCCGCGCTACCGCTACGACCAGATCATGCGTCTGGGCTGGAAGATCTTCATTCCCGTCACCCTGGTCTGGTTGCTGCTCGTCGGTGGCCTGATGCAGACCTCGTGGAATCTCTGGAAATAAGCAAGGCGACCGATCATGTCCACCACCGCCGTTGCCCCCTTTTCGCTGCGCGACTTCTTCAAGAGCTTCATGCTGGTGGAGCTCCTCAAGGGTATGGCCCTGACCGGCCGTTACGCCCTGCGCCGCAAGGTCACGATTCAATTCCCCGAGGAAAAGACGCCGCTGTCGCCGCGCTTTCGCGGACTGCATGCCCAGCGCCGTTATGAGAACGGCGAAGAGCGCTGCATCGCGTGCAAGCTCTGTGAAGCGATCTGCCCGGCGATGGCCATCACCATCGAGGCGGCCGAGCGCGAAGACGGCACCCGCCGCACCACCCGCTACGACATCGACCTGACCAAGTGCATCTTCTGCGGCTTCTGTGAGGAAGCCTGTCCTGTCGACGCCATCGTCGAGACGCACATCCTTGAGTACCACGGCGAAAAGCGCGGTGACCTGTACTTCACCAAGGACATGCTGCTGGCCGTCGGTGACCGATACGAGCCCGAGATCGCCGCCGCCAAGGCTGCGGACGCGAAGTACCGCTGAACCGCCTGGCGAAAGACAAGACCATGGACTACCAGACCGGCTTTTTCTACCTGTTCGCGGCGGTGATGCTGTTCGCCGCCTTCCGTGTCATCACCTCGCGCAATCCGGTGCACGCCGTGCTGTACCTGATGCTCGCGTTTTCGCAGGCTTCCGGTCTGTGGCTGCTGCTCAAGGCCGAGTTCCTGGGGCTGACCCTGGTGCTGGTGTACCTCGGGGCGGTGATGGTGCTGTTCCTGTTCGTCGTGATGATGCTGGACATCAAGCTCGACGGTGACCGTTGGGGGTTCTGGCAGAACTTCCCGCTGGCGGTGTCTCTGGGGGCGCTGGTGGCGGCCGAGCTGATCGCAGTGCTGTGGATCGGCTTTCCCAAGCTGGTTGCGCCGGTGGCCGCTGACGTGGCCAACGTATCCAACACCCGGTCACTGGGCGCACTGATGTACACCAAGTACCTGTATCCGGTGGAAATCGCTGCGGTGGTGCTGCTGGTGGCCATGTTTGCCGCCATTGCTCTCACCCTGCGCCAGCGCAAGGACACCAAGACCATTGACCCGGGACTGCAGGTCCGGGTGCGCGCTGCGGACCGGCTGGTTGTGGTGCCGATGGCTGCGACCAAGACATCCGAGCCGGTTCAAGCCGGTGCTGCCGAGGAGGGCAAGGCATGAACCTCACCAATCTGACGCTGGGCCACTTCCTCTCCGTCGGTGCGATTCTTTTCGCGCTGTCGGTGATCGGCATCTTCCTGAACCGCAAGAACATCATCGTGCTGCTGATGGCCATCGAATTGATGCTGCTGGCGGTGAACATGAATTTCGTGGCCTTCTCCCACTACCTGGGTGACCTCAACGGTCAGGTCTTCGTGTTCTTCATCCTGACCGTGGCGGCCGCCGAGTCGGCCATCGGCCTGGCGATCCTGGTGCTGCTGTTCCGCAGCAAGTCGACCATCAGCGCAGAAGAACTCAACACCCTCAAGGGTTGACGCCCGGTACACGACAGGCAAGCACACCATGAGCACCACCCTCTCTGCAACGACCCTGCTGGCCGTGCCACTGGCACCTCTGGTCGGTTCGGCCCTCGCCGGCATTCTGGGCACGACCTTCGGCGGCAACCTGATTGGCCGCCGCGCCTCGCACACCCTGACCATCCTCGGTGTGTTCGTGGCCTTCGTGATCTCCGCGATGACCCTCAAGAGCGTCATCGAAGGCGCCCGTTTCAACCAGACCATCTACGAGTGGATGACGGTGGGCGGCCTGAAGATGGAGATCGGTTTCCTGATCGACGGCCTGACCGCGATGATGATGTGTGTCGTGACCTTCGTGTCGCTGATGGTCCACATCTACACCATCGGCTACATGGAAGAGGACGCCGGCTACAACCGCTTCTTCGCCTACATCTCGCTCTTCACCTTCTCCATGCTGATGCTGGTGATGAGCAACAACCTGCTGCAGCTGTTCTTCGGCTGGGAAGCCGTGGGTCTGGTGTCGTATCTGCTGATCGGTTTCTGGTTCAACAAGCCGACCGCGATCTTCGCCAACATGAAGGCCTTCCTGGTCAACCGCGTGGGCGACTTCGGGTTCATCCTGGGCATCGGCCTGATCGTGGCCTATGGCGGCTCGCTCAATTACAACGAGGTGTTCGCCAAGGCGCCCGAACTGGCCAAGCTGGGCTTCCCGGGCACCGACTGGATGCTGGTCACGGTGATCTGCATCTGCCTGTTCATCGGTGCGATGGGCAAGTCGGCCCAGTTCCCGCTGCACGTCTGGCTGCCGGATTCGATGGAAGGCCCGACCCCGATCTCTGCGCTGATCCACGCCGCCACCATGGTGACCGCGGGCATCTTCATGGTCTCGCGCATGTCGCCGTTGTTCGAGCTGTCCGACACCGCGCTGAACTTCATCATGGTGATCGGCGCGATCACGGCGTTGTTCATGGGCTTCCTGGGCATCATCCAGAACGACATCAAGCGCGTGGTGGCCTATTCGACCCTGTCGCAGCTCGGCTACATGACGGTTGCCCTGGGCGCCTCGGCCTACTCGGTGGCGGTGTTCCACCTGATGACC
>JAYRQF010000175.1:0-2926 GCA_041910735.1 Limnohabitans sp. | reverse complement strand
CCGAGGGTGACCAGCAGGCCCTGAAGGATCTGGATGAAATAGGTCGTCATCGGCGCTCGTGGGTCAGCTCAAAGGCTCAGGAGCCCCAGATGTCCACGCCGGGAACGTGCTTGTCGGCCAGTTCCTTCCACTTGCCGTTGTCGCGGATGGCCTTGATGCCGGCATCCAGCGCGTCGCGCAGAGCGGTGTCTTCCTTGCGCAGGGCCACACCGGCACCGGCGCCGAAGTACTTGGCGTCGAACTCGACCGGAATGCGGCCACCGGCACAGCTGTAGGCAGCGCCGTCGGGCGTGGACAGGAAGCCGCCCTGCACCTCGACCACGTCGGCCACGGTCCCGTCCAGTCGACCCGACTTGATGTCGAGGTAGACCTGGTCCTGGGCGTCATAGGGCACCACCGTGGCGCCGGCGGGCTGCAGTTCACCCATGGCGTACTTCTCCTGGGTGGAAGCCTTGAGCACGCCCAGTTTCTTGCCCTTGAAGTTCGCGGCTTCAGCGCCGAGCTTCAGGTCGGACTTGACCACCACGCACGAGGGCGTGTTGTAGTACTTGCCGGTGAAGTCCACCGACTGCTTGCGCTCGTCGGTGATCGACATCGAGGAGATGATCACGTCGTACTTCTTGGCCAGCAGGCCGGGGATCATGCCGTCCCAGGCTTGTTCGATGAACACGCACTTGCTGTTGATCTGCTCACACAGGGCTTTGGCGATGTCCACGTCGAAGCCGGCGGGTTCGCCCGACTCGGTCTTGTAGGTGAAAGGCTTGTAGGTCGGGTCGATGGCGACGCGCAGTTCCGGCCACTGGCTGGCGGCAGGTGCGGTGGCGGCCGGGGCGGCTGCAGGCGCAGCCGGTGCGGGTGGTTCGGACTTGCCACAGGCCACCAGGGTGGCGGCGCCGATCAGGCTGAGGGTCAGCAGGGAAAACTTCATGAAACGTCCTTTGCAAAGGTCATAGGGGTCGGCTGGAATGGACTCCTGCCGGGCCTCGGAATTGTAGGTCCGATGTGTCCAATTCCTGGCCGCACCAAGCTGGTGTTTCCCCGGTGGGGTGTACCGGAGACGCATTCGGCGCCAGCAATATCCGGGCCGCCACTTGCGTATTTAACTTTACATAATATACATCGTGGAATGTTGAGGCGACCCGGTTTGAGTCTCTGTAGGCAGCTTTGCGTGAGGTCCAAAACCACTCACAGGAGCACCTATGAAACCAACCACAGTCATCTCAGTCGTCAACAGCCAGCTTGCTGCCACGGCGCCAAAGCCTGCGGCTTATCAGGGGGGGCAGGGGCAAGCCGGGGGGGCAGCACCCGCCCCGGGAAACCGCCCCCAAGGCCCCGCTAAGGTGCCTCAGGGTGCATCGCCGGGTCAGCTTGGCGCTCAGCACAGCTGTCCGTCGTGTGGCAAGCCGATGCGACAGCGCAGCGGCGCGTCCGGGGCGTTCTGGGGATGCTCGGGCTATCCCGATTGCCGCACCACTCTACCCGATGACGGTGGCAAGCCTGGTGTCAAGGCAGGACGCCACGATGCTGGGCCTTGGGCTGGTGCCCCGGCCGCGCCCGCGCCAGCCCTCAAACCTGTGCCCACACCTTCACTAACACCCACGCGGCCACCCGCTGCAGCTCGGTCGATGAGGTCTGCAGCCATTTCGGCACAGCCATGCGGTTCCATGTTCGCAGGTGCATCGACCACACCCAAGGTGCCCTTCGAGGCGCAGGCCAGCCCAACGGCTATCGCCCCAGCGCCGGCGCCGGTCGCACCGGCGGCACCCGCACCGGCTCAGCCCGCTGCACGGGCGACTGCTGGCAAAGTGCCGGGAGCGGCAGCGCTCACGCCTGGCCAGCCACTGGCCGACCTGGTCGTGCAGCGCGCCGTGGCCACGGCCGAGGACGCTCAGCGCCAGGCCTGGGCAGCAGAGACCACTGAGCGCTTGGTGGCAGCGCTCACGAGCTACGGCTGTGTTGCCAACGTCGTGGCCACGCGTACCACGCCCAACGGCGCCATCATCCGCTTCGCGGGCTCGGACAAGCTCCGAGTAGAGGACTTAGAGAACAAGCGCACCCAGCTGCTGACCACGCACGCGATCGAGCTTGTCACAGTCCAACCCCGGCCAGGCGAGGTCGCCGTGACCGTCGCAGGTATCAAGCGCGAGCCGATCTCCATGTGGGAGCTGTGGCAGCGGCGCAAGTTCAACCGCAACGCCGCAGGCATCAACACCTCGTTTTTGCTGGGAGTGCAGGAGATCAGTGGGAGCCTGCTGTACCTCAACTTGGGCAGTGACTTCGAGGGTCAATCTGCCCATGAGCCTCACACATTGATCGCCGGCACCACCGGCTCGGGCAAAAGCGTGCTGATTCAATCGCTGATGCTCGACATTGCGGCTACCAATCCCCCCGAGCTGGCACAGATCACCCTGGTCGATCCCAAGATGGGGGTGGACTACCTGGCGTTGGCGGACCTGCCTCACATGCGTGAGGAGGTGATCATCGACAAGGCCAAAGCCGCCGAGATACTGGACGGCCTGGTGCAGGAGATGGAGGCCCGGTACCGAGCCTTCGCGCAGGCCAAAGCCCGCGATCTCGCGGCCTACAACGCCAAAGCCGCCCCTGGCGAGGCGCTGCCAATGCTGTTCCTCGTCCATGACGAATTTGCCGACTGGATGCTGGACAAGGACTATGCCGACGCAGTGGGTGCGGCGGTCCAGCGCCTTGGCGTCAAGGCCCGCGCCGCCGGCATCCACCTGGTGTTTTGTGCGCAGCGGCCCGACAAGGACGTGATGCCGATGCAACTTCGCGAAAACCTGGGCAACCGGCTGGCGCTCAAGGTCACCAGTGCGGCGACCTCGCGCATCGTGCTCGATCAAGGGGGAGCTGAGCAGTTGCTCGGCCGTGGCCACCTGGCAGCGCGGCTCGCTGGTGATGGCCTGGTGAT
>JAYRQF010000174.1:0-1616 GCA_041910735.1 Limnohabitans sp. | reverse complement strand
GCCACCACGGCCTGGCCGTCGGCTTCGCTGCTGACATCGCATTTGACGAAGGCGCCGCCGATCTCATTGGCCACCGCCTCGCCTTTTTCGGTCTGCATGTCGGCAATCACGACTTTGCCGCCGTTGGCGGCCAGCATGCGCGCCGCGCCTTCGCCGAGGCCCGAGGCGCCGCCGGTGACGATGAAAACCTTGCCTTGAATGTCCATGTCTCGCTCCAGATTGAATTGACGTTAACGTAAACGTCAATTATGCACAACTGCTTACCTTTTGGCCACCGGGTGTAGTCCGCCCGGTGTATGTTCCCCGCTCAGCCTTCCTGACAAGCTGCAACGCCCGCAAAGGGACAGGAGCGGAAGATGGAATTGCCAATCAAGAATGCGCCTCTGGCCGACCGGCTGGTGCGCTCGGAACGTGGCCAGCGCGCCCGCGATTTGCTGGCAGGTGCCGGCGTCATGGTCAACGGGGTGCGACCGTGGGACATGCGCATCCACCACCCGGACACGCTTGACCGAGTGCTCAGCCAGGGCAGCCTGGGGCTGGGTGAAAGCTACATGGACGGCTGGTGGGACTGCGAACGTGTGGACGAGCTGATCTGCAAGGTGCTGCAGGCCAGACTGGATGAGCAGGTTGGCCGCCCTGGCTGGTGGTGGACCCTGCTGCGCGCCAGGCTGACCAACCTTCAGTCGCTGAGCCGTGCCTGGCAGGTCGGGCGGGTCCATTACGACCTGGGCAATGAACTCTACGCCGCCATGCTGGACCCGAGCATGGCCTACAGCTGCGGCTACTGGGCGGGGGCCTCCGATCTGGCGCAGGCGCAGGAGGCCAAGCTGGAGCTGGTTTGTCGCAAGCTGCAGCTGGCGCCGGGCATGACCCTTCTGGACATCGGTTGTGGCTGGGGCAGCCTGATGCTGCACGCCGCGCGGTACCACGGCGTGCAGTGCGTGGGGCTGACGGTTTCGCGCGAGCAGGCCGCCTGGGGGCAGGCGCATGCCCAGGGCCTGCCGGTGCGCTTTGAACTGATGGACTACCGCCAGTTCAATCCGCAGGGCAAGGTCCGGTTTGACCGGGTGGCCTCGATTGGCATGTTCGAGCATGTGGGGCGCAAGAATTACCGCGCGTATTTCGACATGGCATACCGCTGCCTGAGCGATGAGGGCCTGTTCCTGTTGCACACCATTGGCAAAAACCGCTCGGGTGCCAGCACCGATCCGTGGATTGACAGGTACATTTTTCCGAACGGCGAGTTGCCCTCGATGGCCGATCTGGCCTTCCATGCCGAGGATTTTGTGGTGGAAGACTGGCACAACTTCGGCGCCGATTACGACCGCACGCTGATGGCCTGGCACGAGCGTTTCGAGGCCGCCTGGCCGAGGCTGAAGGCGAAGTACGACGAGCGTTTTTACCGGATGTGGCGCTACTACCTGCTGTGCTGCGCTGGTACATTCAGGGCCCGTGACAACCAGCTCTGGCAGGTGGTGCTGTCACCGCGCGGTGTGCCGGGTGGCTACCGCCGTCCCTTGCTCTGAGAGACCCTGATGCCTTTTTTGTCCCGTGTGTTCATGGCCCTGGGGGCCGTATTCGCCGCGCTGTCGGTGGCCCTGTCGGCTGCGGCGGCG
>JAYRQF010000173.1:0-19962 GCA_041910735.1 Limnohabitans sp. | reverse complement strand
CCGGCGAGCTGGCGGTGATCGTCGATGCCGGCATGCGAGAGATGCTGGTCGAGCAGCGCGACGTGTTCTATTACGTCACCCTGATGAACGAAAACTACGCCCAGCCCGACCTGCCCGAAGGCGCAGCCCAAGGGGTGCTGCGCGGCGGCTATAAGTTCGCATCGTATGGCCCGGCCGACGGCCAGCGCGTGACACTGCTGGGCTCGGGCGCCATCCTGACCGAAGTGCTCAAGGCCGCGCAGCAGCTGGCCGCGCAGGGCATTGGCGTGGACGTGCTGAGCATCACCAGCTGGAGCGAGCTGGCGCGCGATGGTGCGGCGCAGGACACGCCTTACTTGCACCGACTGCTCGACGGCACGCAAGGTCCGGTCATCGCAGCCAGTGACTATGTGCGGGCTGTGCCCGAAAGCATCCGTGCGTACATGCCGCCGGATCGGCGCTACACCACGCTGGGCACCGACGGCTTTGGCCGCAGCGACACACGCGCGGCACTGCGCGCGTTTTTTGGCGTGGACGCCGCCAGCATCGCGGCGGCGGCGCTCGCCAGCCTGCAGGGCGCACGAACGGCCTGAACCCGCAGGGCCTCAGGCGTCCGCGGTCAGTTGCGTCAGGGCCTGGCTGCCTACGGGCGGCTCGCTCAGGAAAGGGATGGCGTAAAGCCTGCTCGACAGGGTCCTTGCCCGCTGCACCTGCCGTTGCTCGCCCTGCAGGCGAGCGCGCAGCAGCGGATCGCGCGGCCGGGCGGCCAGCAGCGAGCGGTTGAGAATCCAGGCCCAGGGCTCGACCCGTGCGCGGCGCAGGTCTTCCTGCAGGGCAGCCGCCTGCGACACCGGGGTGGTTTCCGGCAAGGTCACCAGCAGCACGCGGGTGTACGCCGGGTCCTGGATGCGCATCAGGGGCGTGATCAGGTGTCCGCTGGCGCCGGTCTTTTTCTCGAAGGCGCCGAGCATCTGCCGGTGGTAGGCGCCGGCCGCGTCCATCAGCAACAGCGAGTGACCGGTAGGCGCGGTGTCGAGCACCACAAAGGTGTTGCGTGCCTGCGCCACCAGATGGGAGAAGGCGTGAAAGACCGCTACTTCCTCGGTGCAGGGGGACTGCAGATCTTCGAGCAGCAGGGCTTTTTCGTTTTCGTCGAGGCCCGGCGACCGGGCCGCCATGATCTTGTCGATGTAGCGCTGCGTCTCGACCTTGGGGTCGATGCGGCTGACTTCCAGCCCCGGCACCGGGTCAACCAGGGTGGCGTTCAGGTGGGCCGCCGGATCGGTGGTGCTCAGGTGCACCTTGTGCCCTTTGCGCAGCAGCCCCAGAGCCAGCGCGGCGGCGATGGTGGTCTTGCCCACGCCGCCTTTGCCCATGACCATGATCAGGCCATGCGGCTGTTGGGCGAGTTCATCGACCAGCCGCGCCAGGTGCGCAGCATCGGTGGGGAGTCCAGGCAGGTCCTGACTGTCGGGGATGGCCTGTTCGCCCGACAGCAGGTGACGCAGCGCCGGCAGCCCCACCGAATCCACGGGCCTGAGCGGCACGGTGTCGAGCGGCAGGTCCTGCAGCGCGGGTGGCAGCTGGCGCATGGCCTCGCGCCCCTGGGCTTCCAGCGCCGTGGCCACGGGGTCGTCATGCACACTGGCGTGGAACACGCCGTTGATGACCAGACGCTGGCGCGTGAGCCCGAGCGGGCGCAGCTCCTGCGCGGTGCGTGCGGCCTCCTGCAGGGCGGCTTTTTCGGGGCGGGCCACCAGCACGACGCTGGTTTGCCGGCCATCGGTCAGGGTGGCCAGGGCCTGGTTGAAACGCTGCTCTTGCATCTTCAGACCCGAGTGCGGCCCCAGGCAGGATGCCCCGCGGTCGTTGCCGGCCAGAAACCCGCTCCAGGCCTTGGGCAGGCTCAGCAGGCGCAGGGTGTGGCCGCTGGGCGCCGTGTCGAACACCACATGATCGTGGTCGTTCATCTCGTGGGAGAGCAGGGCGGAGAACTCGTCGAAGGACGCGATTTCGGTGGTGCAGGCGCCGGACAGCTGTTCCAGCACCGTGCTCTTGTCTGCATCTGAGGCATCGGGCCCCATCTGCGCGATGACGCGGCTGCGGTAGGCCTGGGCGGCCGCGTCGGGGTCGATGTTGAGCAGCTCCAGTCCCGGCACGCCGGGTACCGGCACCGGCTGGTTGCTCAGCGCTACGCCCAGCATCTCGTCCAGATTGGAGGCAGCATCGGTGCTCACCAGCAGCACGCGCCGGCCCGCGTCGGCCAGAGCGATGGCGGTGGCGGTCGAGACCGATGTCTTGCCGACGCCGCCTTTGCCGGTGAAAAAAATGAATCGTGTCGGCTCTTTCAGCCAGTCCATGAAGGAGGTGCTCATCAGTTCGGGTGTCCGCAAAGGTCTTCCCAAATTGTCACACCGTTGCTGCGCAGGGCATGGGCAGGGTCTCGTGTTGGATTCTGGTCAGGAAAACCCCCATCGAATCTGCAACAATAGGCGGGTTCATCGAAAAGGAGAAATGGAATGAACAAGGCTGAACTGATCGAAGCAATTGCCAAGGAAACCGAACTGTCCAAGGCCGGTGCCACCCGCGCCCTGAACGCCGTGCTGGACACCATCGTCAAGACCGTGTCCAAGAAGCAGGACGTGCAACTGATTGGCTTTGGCACCTTCAAGGCTGCCAAGCGCGCTGCCCGCACCGGCAAGAACCCCCGCACCGGCGAGAAGCTGAAGATTGCAGCGGCCACCGTGCCCAAGTTCACCGCTGGCGCCGCCTTCAAGGCCGCCGTGAACAAGAAGAAGTGATCTTCTGACGCTTCCTGAGACGGCCCCTTTCGAGGGGCCGTTTCTTTTTTGGGCCGACAATCTGCCGATGCAAAAACAACACTCAGGGCCCGTGCAGGCCAGCTTTCGGCAGGCCCTCGGCTTTTGGCTGCGGCTGGGCTTCATCAGCTTTGGCGGGCCGGCCGGACAGATTGCCATCATGCACACCGAGCTGGTGGAGCGGCGCCGCTGGATTTCGGAAAAGCGTTTTCTGCATGCGCTCAATTACTGCATGGTGCTGCCCGGGCCGGAGGCGCAGCAGCTGGCCACCTACATCGGCTGGCTGATGCACCGCACCTGGGGCGGGGTGGTGGCCGGTGCGCTGTTTGTGCTGCCCTCGCTGTTCATCCTGATCGCCCTGTCCTGGCTGTACATCGCTTTCGGTGATGTGCCGGTGGTGGCGGGTCTGTTTTACGGCATCAAGCCTGCGGTGACGGCCATCGTGGTGCAGGCGGCGCACCGCATTGGGGCGCGTGCGCTGCGAAACCGCTGGCTGTGGGCGATTGCTGCTGTGTCGTTCGCGGCCATCTTGGTCTTGGCACTGCCGTTTCCGCTGATCGTGCTGTTGGCCGCTTTGGTGGGCCATCTGGGTGGCCGCATCGCGCCCGACGCTTTTCGCCCCGGCGGCGGGCATGGCGGCGCAGCCCACCACTGGGGGCCAGCGCTGATCGACGACGACACGCCGACGCCCGAACATGCGCGCTTTTCTGGGTCCCGCCTGCTGCGTGTCGTGCTGGTCGGGGCTGCACTGTGGTGTGTGCCCATGGGCCTGTTGGTTGCCGTGTACGGCTGGGAACACACGCTCACCCGGATGGGTTGGTTCTTCACCAAGGCCGCGTTGCTGACCTTTGGGGGCGCCTATGCGGTGCTGCCCTATGTGTACCAGGGGGCAGTGGGCCATTACGGCTGGCTCAGCCCGACGCAGATGATCGATGGCCTGGCCCTGGGCGAAACCACGCCGGGGCCGCTCATCATGGTGGTGGCGTTTGTAGGTTTTGTGGGCGGGTATGTGAAGCAGCTGTTCGGGCCGGATGCGCTCTTTCTGGCCGGTGCGGTGGCGGCCGGCCTGGTGACCTGGTTCACCTTTCTGCCCTCGTTCCTGTTCATTCTGGCGGGCGGGCCGCTGGTCGAATCGACCCACAATGCGCTCAAATTCACCGCACCCCTGACCGCGATCACCGCCGCAGTGGTGGGCGTGATCCTGAATCTGGCGCTGTTCTTTGGCTATCACGTCCTCTGGCCAACGGGATTTGCCGGACGCTTTGATGTGGTGTCCGCGCTGATCGCACTGGGGGCTGCCATCGCACTGCTGCGTTTCAGGCAGAACGTCATCCATGTGATTGGCGTTTGCGCGCTGGTGGGTTTGCTGGTGCGCTGGCCGGGTTTGTAAGAGGCCGCTCTCAGGGCATGTGCCCGGCCAGTGCGGCACCGCCGCTCAGGCTCAGGGCCAGTGTGATCCGTCCCTCAGGCTGCGTGCCCCCCTGCAGCGGCACGGGCCGCCCCTCCTCGTCGTGGATCTGCAGGTCCATGTCCCACTGGTGGCCTTCGTCCAGCGGGCCGGCCGGTCCCAGCGTTTGCGTCAGGTGTTGCACAAGGTCTTCGGCCTCGGCCAGCAGGGCGGCGGTGTGCACCGCAGTCGGGCTGGCCAGCGCGTCCCAGGTGCGCAGGTCATCGGTGTCTTCGCTCAGGTCGAATTCCAGAAATCTCAGGTGCATGACTGAAAAAGGGGAGGCAGGGTCCCGGATTTTCGCAGTCTTCTGCGTGTTAACCCCATGTCACGAGGGGCTTGCCTGCGCAGTAAAGTGAAGCCATGAAGGGGAGTAGCTCCCGCATGAACCGGTACAGGGATGGCACCAGGGGTGGCCGGTTCAAGTGACAGCAGATCGTCATGCCGAAGTAAAAACTTCCGGTCTGCTGGGCCATACCGTGATGACTTCAAGCTGAGCAAGACCTTCGATCCGTTGCCCGTTTCGGGCGCGTCGAAGCGTGCAGGCTGGCTGAAGTTTTTTCAAATACCGATGACAGCCACATGACGTGCGCGAACCGGGTGGTGATGCAAGCCAACCTGGAGCTGTCATGGAACTCTTTTCTGCATCCTGGTGGTCGGCGTTGCTGGCCATTGTTCTGATCGACCTCGTGCTGGCGGGGGACAACGCCATCGTGATTGCGCTGGCCGCGCGCAATCTGCCTTCCCATCTTCAAAAGAAAGCCATCGTCTGGGGCACCCTGGGTGCGATCGCCGTGCGCTCGCTCATGACCGTCGGGGTGGTCTGGCTGCTCAAGATTCCCGGGCTCATGCTGGTGGGTGGGCTGGGCCTGCTGTGGATCGCATTTCGTCTGCTGGCCGACGCCCCCGACGACGCCCACGCCAAACCTTCGGCATCGACGTTCTGGGGAGCGATGAAAGTCATCGTGATAGCCGATGCCCTCATGGGCGTGGACAACGTGCTGGGCGTGGCTGGTGCGGCGCACGGCTCCATGGCGCTGGTGGTGATTGGCCTGCTGGTCAGCGTGCCGATTGTGGTGTTTGGCAGCTCGGTGGTGCTGAAGCTGGTGGAGCGCTTTCCTTTCATCATCACGCTGGGGGCAGCCGTGCTGGCGTACACCGCGGCCAGGATGATCGTGGGCGAGCCCTTGCTCGACCCGCTGTTCGATCCGGAAGGGGGCTTGCATGCGTTGGCCCGCACAGGCACCCATGTGCTGGCCGTGGCCGGTGTGCTGGGTCTGGGCTGGTGGACCACGCGCAAGGCCAGCGCTGCCCGCGAGGCTTCGCCTCCCCGTCTGTACTGATTCCGTCTGTTTTTTTCAACCCCAAGGAGAACATGTCATGGAAAACATCATCGTGGTTCTGGACGACGCCGAGTACGCCCTGAAGATGCTCGAGCCCATGAAAGACGGTGGCCACCCCACGCAGTGGATCCTGCTGGTTTGCCCGCCCAGACTTACGCGGCACATTGGCCGCTGGGTGAGCACGGCCACCCGCGAGGCCTGGCGCAACAAGTGGGGCCTGGAGCTGGTGCAAAGGCTCAAGCCGGCTTTGGCCGATGGTGGTGACCGCCTGCAGTGGCGCCTGGCCAAGGGTGCACTGGTGGACCAGACCCGCAGGCTGCAGAGCGAATTCACCACGCACCGTGTGCTCGATGCACGCCGTCCCCGGCTGGGGCAGGACCACGATCCGGTCACTGCCGGTCAGCCTGTGGAGCACAACAGCCAGTGGAGCCTGCCCGGCGGCGTGGCCGCCATGGGGGTGGCCTTGCTCATGGCTGCGGACTGATGCTGGGCCGGTCCTTGCGTGAGGTGTGACGCGAGGGACCGGTTCCCCGGGGTTCTTGGGATACAAAAAATCAGGGTTTTGCCTGATTAATCGGCATTTGATGGGTTATTTGGGGTGGTGCTGTATACAATGCGGCGCTTCAACCCTTGACCCACATCATGTCGTCTGCACTTCGGTCCCCGCGTGATTTGCCTTCTGGCGAAGAAGCCGGCTCGCAGGCCGTCAAGGCCCAGCAGCGCCTGCGCGAGCTGATCCTGACCGGTGAGCTGGCGGCCGGTGCGCGCATTGCCGAACTGGCGCTGGTGGAGTTGCTGGGGGTTTCGCGCACCCCCATCCGTGCCGCCCTGATGCGGCTGGAGCAGGAGGGCCTGCTCGAAGCCCTGCCTTCGGGCGGCTATGCGGTGCGCACTTTTTCCGAGCGTGAGGTGGCCGATGCGATCGAGCTGCGCGGCACGCTCGAAGGTCTGGCCGCCCGACTGGCGGCCGAGCGTGGCGTGTCCGCACGGGTGCTGGCGCAGGCACGCGCCTGTCTGGACGAGATCGATCAGGTGCTGCTCGATCCTTCGCTCAGCGATGACATGTTTTCCGGCTATGTGCGCCTGAACGCGCAGTTCCACCGACTGCTGGCCGACATGCCGGGCAGCGGGGTGTTGGCGCGCGAGATCGAGCGTGCGGGCAGCCTGCCATTCGCCTCACCCTCCGGATTCGTGGGGGTGCACATCAACAATGCCCCGGCACGCGACATGCTGGTGGTGGCGCAGCACCAGCACCGCCAGGTGCTGGATGCCATCGAGCGGCGCGAAGCCGGCCGCGCCGAAGCCCTGATGCGCGAGCACTCGCGCATCGCGCGCCACAACATGCAGCTGGCGCTGCGCGAGCCCGGGGGCTTTGACATGCCGGGTGTGCAGCTCATCCGGCCCAACTGAATTCACAACGAGGAGACTCTCATGCAGCAACAAAAACGCCAATTTCTGACTGCCGTGGCCTGTGCCACCCTGGCTTTGAGCGCGGGCAGCGCCATGGCGCAGGACAAGTTCAAGATCGGCCTGATCCTGCCGATGACCGGCCCGTTCGCCTCCACCGGCAAGCAGATCGAGGCCGCCGCGCGCCTGTACATGGCGCAAAACGGCGACACCGTGGCCGGCAAGAAGGTCGAGCTGATCGTGAAAGACGACACCAGCGCGCCCGATGTGACCAAGCGCATCGCACAGGAGATGGTGGTCAACGACAAGGTCAGCGTGCTGGCCGGCTTTGGCCTGACACCGCTGGCGCTGGCCACCGCGCCCATCGCCACCCAGAGCAAAACGCCTTTGGTGGTGATGGCTGCTGCCACGTCGAGCATCACCGAAGCCTCGCCCTTCATCATCCGCACCAGCTTCACCCTGCCGCAGGCGGCCGTGGCCATAGCCGACTGGGCCCCCAACAACGGCATCAAGAAGGTGGTGACGCTGGTGGCCGATTACGGCCCGGGCATTGACGCAGAAAAGTACTTCAAGGACCGCCTGATCTTCAACGGCGGTCAGGTGCTGGATACCCTGCGTGTGCCCATGCGCAACCCCGACTTCGCGCCTTTCCTGCAGAAGGTGCGTGACCTCAAGCCCGACGCGGTTTACGTGTTTGTGCCCTCGGGCATCGGTGCGCCGCTCATGAAGCAGTTCGCCGAGCGCGGTCTGGACAAGGCCGGTATCAAGCTGATCGGCACCGGTGACATCACCGACGATGACATCCTGAACGGCATGGGCGATGTGGCGATGGGCGTGGTGACTTCGCACCACTACTCGGCATCGCACAACTCGCCGCTCAACAAGAAGTTTGTTGAAGCCTTCGGCAAGGCCAACAATGGTCTGCGCCCGAACTTCATGGCTGTGGGCGGCTACGACGGCATGCGCGTGATCTACGAAGCCGCCAAGGCCAGCAAAGGCGCGGGCGGCCAGGCCCTGCTGGACGCGATGAAAGGCCAGATCTTCGAGAGCCCGCGTGGCCCCATGTTCATCGACGCGCAGACCCGTGATGTGGTGCACAACATCTACATCCGCAAGGTCGAGAAGGTGGGCGGCCAGCTCTGGAACCAGGAGTTCGCCACCATCAAGGACGTGAAAGACCCGGGCAAGAGCAAGTGATGAGCGCATCCAGACCGACCCTTGTCCTGGTCCCCGGCCTGATGTGCGACGCCACCTCCTGGGGGGGCGTGCCGGCGGGCCTGCCGGAGTACGACTGCACGGTGGTGGAACACGGCACCGCGGACAGCCTTGTGCAGATGGCCGAACAGGTGCTGGCGCAGGCGCCCGCGCGTTTTGCGCTGGCTGGCCACTCCATGGGCGGCCGTGTGGCGCTCGAAGTCATGCGCATGGCTCCGCAGCGGGTGACGCATCTGGGCCTGTTCGACACCGGTCATTTGCCCAAAGCGCCGGGTGCGGCCGGTGACGAAGAAGTGCGCAAACGCATGGCTCTGCTGGACATCGCTCGCACGCAGGGTGTGCGGGCCATGGCCAGCGAGTGGGTCAAGGGCATGGTGGCGCCGCAGCGCCTGAACGACCACGCCCTGATCGGGAGCATTCTGGAGATGTTCGAGCGCAAGAGCGCGGACATTTTTGAGCGACAACTGCGCGCCCTGATCCAGCGGCCAGACGCCACGCCCGTGCTGAAGCAAATGCGGCTGCCCACGTTGTTGCTGTGTGGCGCGCTCGACAGCTGGTCACCGCCAGCCCAGCACCAGGCGATGGCCGACTGCATGCCTGACCACCCGGCCGTTGTGGCCATTCCCGATGGCGGCCACATGGTCATGCAGGAGCAGACCGCTGCGGTGCTTCGGGCCATGCGCCAGTGGCTGTCACTGAACGAAGGAGCGTCATGCTGACCCTGCTTTTCGATGGCATCGCTTACGGCATGCTGCTGTTCATCCTTGCTGTGGGCCTGTCGGTGACCATGGGGCTGATGAATTTCATCAACCTGGCGCACGGCGCTTTTGCCATGGTCGGTGGCTACATCACGGTGGTGCTGATGCAGAGGCTGGATGTGCCTTTCCTGCTGTGCCTGCCGCTGGCCTTTGCCGGTGCGGCGCTGCTGGGTGCCGTTTTGGAACGCACGCTGTACAGGCCCATGTACCGCAAGCCGCACCTGGACCAGGTGCTGTTCTCTATCGGTCTGGCCTTCATGGCGGTGGCGGCGGTGGACTACTTCATGGGTTCGCAGCAGCAGATCATGCAGCTGCCCGAGTGGCTGCGTGGCCGCACCGAGTTCTGGGACGGGGCTTTGGGCATGGGCCACTACCGCCTGTTCATCATTGCCGTCTGCGCGGTGCTGACGGTGCTGCTGCAGTACGTGCTCGCGCGCACCCGCTTTGGCAGCCGTCTGCGCGCCAGCGTGGACGACAGCCGCGTGGCGGCCGGTTTGGGCATTCCGGTCAATCAGGTGTTCGCGCTGACCTTTGCGGTGGGCTCGGGCCTGGCCGGGCTGGGTGGTGCGCTGGGTGCCGAGGTGCTGGGACTGGACCCGACCTTTCCGCTCAAGTTCATGGTGTATTTCCTGATCGTGGTGGCCGTGGGGGGCACCTCGTCCATCACCGGACCGCTGTTGGCGGCGCTGCTCCTGGGCGTGGCCGATGTGGCCGGCAAGTATTACGTGCCCAAGCTGGGCGCTTTCATCGTTTATGCGCTGATGATCGCCATCCTGATCTGGCGGCCGCAGGGCCTGTTTGTGCGCAAGGGGGGCAAATGATGGATGCCCGTTCAAGACTTCTTTCCCAGGCCCGCTGGCGCTGGTACGAACCGCTGCTGTGGGCGCTGGCGTTTGCGCTGCCCGCGCTGCTGCCGGGCCACGCGCTGATCGTCAACGAGATCGCCATCGTGGCGCTGTTTGCCGTTTCGCTCGATCTGGTGCTGGGCTACACCGGCATTGTCACGCTGGGGCACGCGGCCTTTCTGGGCTTTGGGGCTTACTGCGCGGCGCTGTTTGCCAAATTCATCCACCCCGATCCGCTGCTGGGTCTGGCGGTGGGCGTGGCTGCGGCCACGCTTTTGGGCGCGGCCTGCTCGGCCACCATCCTGCGTGGCACCGACCTCACCCGCTTGATGGTCACCCTGGGCGTGGCGCTGCTGCTGCTGGAGCTGGCCAACAAGCTGGACTGGCTGACGGGCGGTTCTGACGGTCTGCAGGGCGTGGTGATGGGGCCGCTGCTGGGACGTTTCGAGTTTGACCTGTATGGACAGACGGCGGCCTGGTATTCACTGACGGTGCTCTTGTTGCTGTTTGCTCTGGCGCGCCGCTGGGTGCAATCGCCCTGGGGCGCCACATTGAAGGCGGTGCGCGACAACCCGCTGCGGGCGGCAGCCATCGGCATTTCGGTGCCCTCGCGCCTGGCCGTGGTCTACACACTGGCGGCGGGTGTGGCCGGTGCTGCCGGTGCGCTGCTGGCGCAGACCACCGGTTTTGCATCGCTCGATGTGTTTGCGCTGGAGCGCTCGGCCGACGCGGTCCTGATGCTGGTGATTGGCGGTGTGGGCTGGCTGTATGGCGGTGTGCTGGGTGCGGTCGTCTTCAAGCTGCTGCACGACGTGATCTCCAACATCACGCCGCAGTACTGGACCTTCTGGATGGGCCTGTTCCTGGTCGTGCTGATGCTGGTGGGACGTGAACGGCTCAGCCCCTCACGTTGGTTCGCAGGCAAAGGAGAACAGGCATGAGCGCCGTGGTGTTGCAGGCCCATGGCCTGGTCAAACGCTTCGGTGGCATCACCGCCACCGACCATGTGAACCTGTCGCTGCAACTCGGCGCGCGCCATGCCCTGATCGGCCCCAACGGTGCCGGCAAGACGACGCTGATCAACCTGCTGACGGGTGTGCTCACGCCCACCGAAGGCCGCATCGAACTGTTGGGGCAGGACATCAGCCAGCTGCCCAGCCACCTGCGCGTGGCACGCGGGCTGGTGCGCACCTTCCAGATCAACCAGCTGTTCGCCAGCATGACGCCGTTGCAGACGCTGGCCATGGTGGTGTCGCAGCGTCGCGGGCAGGGTGCGCGCTGGTGGCCACGCCTTGGCCAGGACGCCGCGGTGGTGGCGCGCTGCGAGGAACTGCTGGCGCTGTTCCGGCTCAGCGAAGTCATGCACCAGAACACGTCGTCGCTGCCCTATGGCAAGCGGCGCCTGCTGGAGATGGCGATCGCGCTGGCCTGTGAGCCCAAAGTGCTCCTGCTCGACGAACCGGTGGCCGGCGTGCCTGCGGGCGAACGCGAGGAACTGCTGCAAACTGTGGCCGCTTTGCCGGCCGATGTGTCTGTTTTGCTGATCGAGCACGACATGGATCTGGTGTTTGAATTTGCCGACCGCATCACCGTGCTGGTCAACGGTGCGGTGCTGACCGAAGGCACGCCCGAGGTCATTGCCCGGGACCCGCAGGTCAAGGCGGTTTATCTGGGCCACGGCGAGGAGTTGAGGGCATGAGTGCGCTGCTGCAAGTCGAACAACTGAGCGCCGGCTACGGCGATGCGGTGGTGCTGCACGATGTGAGCCTGTCGCTCGATGAAGGTCAAACGCTGGCCCTGCTGGGGCGCAACGGTGTGGGCAAGACCACGTTCATGGACACGCTGGCTGGCGCCACACGCCAGCACGGTGGCCGCATCACGCTGGGCGGTGTGGCGCTGCACAAGCTGCCCGCGCATGCCCGTGCTGCGGCTGGCATTGGCTGGGTGCCGCAGGAGCGCAACATTTTCAAGTCGCTCACGGTGCATGAGAACCTGAGCGCTGTGGCGCGACCCGGTGCCTGGACGCCAGCGCGTGCTTACGAAATGTTCCCGCGCCTGGCCGAGCGCAAGGGCAATCTGGGCACGCAGCTCTCGGGCGGCGAGCAGCAGATGCTGGCTGTGGCCCGCGCCCTGGTGCTCAACCCCAGGCTGCTTTTGCTGGACGAGCCGCTCGAAGGCCTGGCGCCCATCATTGTCGAGGAACTGCTGCGAGCGATTGCCCGCATCACGCGCGAAGAAGGCCTGTCGGCCATCATCGTCGAGCAGCACCCGCAGGCCATTCTGGCCATCAGCCACCGCGCGGTGGTGCTGGACCACGGCACCGTGGTGCACGCCAGCGATGCCGACACCCTGAGGCAACAACCCGAGCTGCTCGACCAGCTGCTCGGCGTGAGCCGCAAGCATTGAATCTGTTGTCAAGGAGAAACACCATGTTCATCAAGAACACCTGGTATGTGGCCTGCTCTCTGGCCGAACTCGACGCCCTCGGCGACAAGCCGCTGGGCCGCACCATCTGCAACGAAAAGATGGCCATCTACCGTGGCGTGGACGGCAATGTCGCGGCGGTGGAGGATTTCTGTCCCCACCGTGGTGCGCCCATGTCGCTGGGCAAGGCCTGCAAGAACGGATTGCGCTGCGGCTACCACGGGTTGGAGATGGGCGCAGACGGCAAGACGGTGCACATGCCAGGTCAGCGCGTGCGTGGGTTTCCGGCGGTCAAATCGTTTGCAGTGGTCCTGCGTTACGGTTTCGTCTGGGTCTGGCCCGGCGACCAGAGCAAAGCCGATGTGGCCCAGATGCCGGTATTCGAATTTTTCGACAACCCCGCCTGGGCTTATGGCGGTGGTCTGTACCACGTCAAGGCCGATTACCGTCTGATGATCGACAACCTGATGGACCTGACGCACGAGACCTATGTGCACTCGACCAGCATTGGTCAACCCGAGATCGATGAGACGCCCTGCGAGACCAAGGTCGATGGCGACAAGGTGATCACCCAGCGCTTCATGGACGGCATCCAGGCGCCGCCTTTCTGGCAGTCGGCCATGCAGATGAACGGCCTGGACCCATTGGCTAAGGTCGACCGCTGGCAGATCTGCCGCTTCAGTCCGCCCAGCCACATCATGATCGACGTGGGCGTTGCGCTGGCCGGCCATGGCGGCTTTGATGCTCCTGCCGACAAGAAAGCCTACAGCGTGGTGGTGGACTTCATCACGCCCGAGACCGAGACCTCGCACTGGTACCACTGGGGCATGGCCCGCAATTTCAAGCCGGGCGATCCCTCTTTGACCGACACCATCCGGCAGGGGCAGGGCAAGATCTTTGGCGAAGACATGGAGATGCTGCAGCTGCAGCAGGAAAACATCCTGCGCCACCCTGAGCGCAAATTGTTGATGCTCAATATTGACGCCGGTGGTGTGCAGTCGCGCCGCGTCATCGACCGCCTGCTGGCGCAGGAACAGACAGGAGAGAATGCATGAGCGACAACAACGGCACTTTTGAAGTCCATCTGGCCAGGCGCAACCTCACTTTGAGCGTGCCACCTGACCAGACCATCCTCAAGGTTCTGCAGGACGCCGGTGTGGATGTGCCTTTCTCGTGCAGCGAAGGCATCTGCGGCACCTGCCGGACCGGTGTACTCGAAGGTGAACCCGACCACTGGGACATGTACCTCACGCCCGAAGAGCAGGAAAAAGGTGACTGCATCATGGTCTGCATCTCGCGCAGCAAATCACCGCGCCTGGTGCTGGACCTCTGATATCGCGCTTTGCGATAACTGCCAGAACGCCCCGCACGCGGGGCTGCGGCTGACCTGTCGGACAATCGGGGACTGACCTGCTCCACGACTGTAGTTCCCGACATGGATTCCGCCATTGAAATTCTGGGCATCACCGGCCCGATCTACCTCGCCATTGCGCTTGGCTACATCGCCACCCGGCGGGGTCTGTTCACCAAGGCCGACATGCCCCTGTTCGGCAAGTTCACCATCAACATCGCCCTGCCGGCACTGCTTTTCAATGCGCTGTCGCAGCGCAGCGTGGGCGAAATTCTCAACGTCCAGTACCTGGCGGCCTACGCGCTGGGCTGTTTGCTGATGATCGGCGCAGGCCTGTGGTGGGCGCGCAAGGTGCAAGGCCACAGCCTGAGCTACAGCAGCATGATGGCCATGGGCATGTCGTGCCCCAACAGCGGCTTCGTCGGCTATCCGATCATGCTGCTGACCATGGGGCCGGTGGCTGGCGTGGCGCTGGCGCTGAACATGATGGTCGAGAACCTGCTGCTGATCCCGTTGCTGCTGGCGGTGGCCGACAGCGGCGGGGCTGCTGCCGGGCGGTGGCAGCAGGTGCTGCGGCAGACCCTGGTCAGTCTGGTGCGCAACCCCATGATCTGGGGCATCGTGATCGGGTTTGTCTATGCCATGTCGGGCCTGCACCTGCCGGCACCGCTGGCGCGCACAGTCAACCTGTTTGCCTCGGCCAGTGGCGCCCTGTCGCTGTTCGTGATCGGTGGTTCGCTGGTGGGCCTCAAGGCCGAAGGGCTCAAAGGCACGGTCTCGCAGATTGCCTTTGGCAAGCTGGTGCTGCACCCGCTGGTGCTGGTGGCGGTGCTGTTGTGGGTTTTTCCGGTCAGCGATCCGGCCCTGCGCCAGGCGGCGCTGCTGACTTCTGCGCTGCCCATGCTCGGCATTTACACCATCCTGAGCCAGCGCCATGGACACGGCACCATCAGCGCGGCCACGCTGCTGGTGACCACGGTGGTGTCATTTTTCTCGCTCAGCGGTCTGTTGTGGCTGCTGCGGCATTACCCGATCTGAGTCCGGGCACTGTCGGGTTTCATGCCGGGGACTGCAGCCACTCCCGGGCCACGGTGCGCAGAAGTTCCAAAGTGGATTGCTGCGTCAGTGTGGTGGGGCGCAAGGAACTGACGGCGGTCGACAACGGGATGCGCAGGTTTCGGTCTCCGATGGCGCGCACGCTGTAGGCCGATGGGTTGACCGAACGCATGACCGCATTGCGCGAGAGGATGGCGCAGCCGGCGCCGTCGGCCACCAGATCGAGGATGGCGCTCACGCCGTCGATTTCGAGGGCGATGTTCGGGCGGCAGCTCAGCGTGGCCATCTCGGCCTCCACATGCATGCGGATGGCGTTGGGGCGGCTGGGGATCACCAGGGGCAGTGTGGCCACTTCCTGCAGCGGCATGGGTGGCGGGGGCGGGTCTTCCTGCAGGCCAGGCGGACGGGGTTGCACCAGCAGCAGTTCTTCTTCAACCAGCGGCTGGTGCTCGATGCCGGGCATGGGGCTGGGGTTGTAAAGCACCGCAATGTCCAGGCGGCCGTTGAGCAGGTTTTCCTGCATGGCGGTGGACAGGCCTTCGCTGATGGACAGTTGCGCTTCGGGCAGGCGCTGGCGGAAGGCGCGGGTGAGCGGCACCGTCAGCACCCGGGCCACGCTGGGGGGCATACCGAGGGCCACGCGCCCGGCCAGTCCACTGCGCACACGGCCAAGTTCTTCGCGGGCGCGCTCGACCTGGTGCAGGATGCCACGCCCGTGCTCGAGCAGCAGCTGCCCGGCTTCGGTGGGGGTTGCCCCCCGGCCGTTGCGCACCAGCAGGTTCTGGCGCAGCTCGACTTCGAGCAGACGCACCTGCCGGCTCAATGCCGGTTGGGCGATGCCGAGCACCTGGGCGGCCCGTGTGAAGCTGCCGAGTTCGGCCACACGCACAAAGTATTCGAGCTGTTTGAGGTCCATGGGCGGGTCTCCGTTGGCTTGATTTTGTCATATCAAGGGCTTGGTTATGCAAATTTGTTCTAGCTGGTAGATGTTCCGCCGGCTTGGAAGAGGGATGGAGGGGTCGCACAATCGGGGCCACATCAGATATCCCTTCAGAAGGAACACCATGAGCCTGGCCAAGCCCCTGATCATCGACGTCCACGGTCACTACACCACCGCGCCGAAAGCGCTCGAAGACTGGCGCAACCGCCAGATCGCCGGCATCAAGGATCCGGCGCTCATGCCCAAAGTCTCGGAGTTGAAGATCAGCGATGACGAGCTGCGCGAGACCATCGAGACCAACCAGCTGGCCAAGATGAAAGAGCGTGGTTCGGACCTGACCATCTTTAGCCCGCGCGCCAGTTTCATGGCCCACCACATCGGTGACTTCAATGTGTCCTCCACCTGGGCGGCCATCTGCAACGAACTCTGCTATCGCGTGAGCCAGCTGTTCCCCGACAACTTCATCGGCGCCGCCATGCTGCCGCAGTCGCCGGGCGTGGACCCCAAAACCTGCGTGGCCGAGATCGACAAGTGCGTCAGGGAATACGGCATGGTGGGCATCAACCTCAACCCCGATCCCTCGGGCGGTCACTGGACCAGCCCGCCACTGTCCGACAGGCACTGGTACCCCATCTACGAAAAGATGGTCGAGCATGACATCCCCGCGATGATCCATGTGAGCACCAGCTGCAACAGCTGTTTCCATACTACCGGCGCGCATTACCTGAACGCCGACACCACCGCCTTCATGCAGTGCCTGACCAGCGACCTGTTCAAGGATTTCCCGACGCTCAAGTTTCTGATCCCGCACGGCGGCGGTGCGGTGCCTTACCACTGGGGCCGTTTCCGTGGTTTGGCGCAGGAGCTGAAAAAGCCGCTGCTGACCGAGCACCTGCTGAACAACATCTTCTTTGACACCTGTGTGTACCACCAGCCCGGCATCGACCTGCTGACCAAGGTGATCCCGGTGGAGAACATTTTGTTTGCCTCCGAGATGATCGGCGCCGTGCGCGGCATCGACCCCGAAACCGGCCACTACTACGACGACACCAAGCGCTACGTGCTGGCCACGCCCAACCTGAGCGACGAGCAGCGCTACAAGGTGTTCGAGGGCAATGCCCGCCGCGTGTTCCCGCGCATGGACGCGGCTCTGAAACAGAAAGGACTTTGAGATGTACGAACTCGGCGTTGTTTACCGCAACATCACCCGCGCTGACCGCGAGGTGACCGACCAACTGGCTGCGCTGGGCAGCGCCACGGTGCACGAGGCGATGGGCCGCGTGGGCCTGATGAAGCCCTGGATGCGCCCCATCCAGCAGGATGTGAATGTGTCCGGCACCGCCGTGACCGTGCTGCTGCAGCCCGGTGACAACTGGATGATGCATGTGGCTGCCGAACAGGTGCAGCCCGGTGACATCGTGGTGGCCACGGTGACGGCCGAGTGCAGCGATGGCTACTTCGGTGACCTGCTGGCCACCAGCTTCATGTCGCGCGGTGCGCGCGGTCTGATCATTGAGGCCGGTGTGCGCGACACCAAGGTGTTGCGCGAGATGAAGTTCCCGGTGTGGAGCCGCTACGTCTCGTCCAAGGGCACCATCAAGGCCACGCCCGGTTCGGTCAACATCCCGATTGTCTGTGCGGGCGCTTATGTGACGCCTGGCGACGTGATCGTGGCCGACGACGACGGCGTGGTCTGCGTGCCCAAGGCGCTGGCCGCGAAGACGCTGGCTACTGCACTGGCCCGCGAAGCCAACGAAGGCGAAAAACGCGACAAGCTGGCCAGCGGCGTGCTCGGTCTGGACATGTACAAGATGCGCGAGCCGCTGGCGGCTGCGGGTCTCAAGTACATCGACTGAGAAGGCTGACAGGTCCATGGGCTGCGTGGAGCCTGAAGGCTGTACGGCCGTGCCGGGGCTCATCAGTCCTGCGGCCAGCAAATCGCCCCAACACGGCCGCGCAGCCTCTTGGCTTGTGGCCTCTTCGGAGAACCGCATGAAGTTGATTTCGCACATTGCCCTTGGCGCTGCCGCTTTGTGGATGGCGGTGGGCGTCAGTGCCCAGACTTACCCGATCAAACCCGTCAAGGTGGTGGTGGGCTACGCGGCAGGTGGCGCCGTGGACGTGGTGGCGCGCACCATTGGCCAGAGCCTGCAGACCAGTCTGGGTCAGCCTTTCGTGGTGGAGAACAAGCCGGGCGCGGGCACCAACATCGCCGTGAAGTCGGTGATCACTGCCGAACCCGATGGCCACACGCTGATGATGGCGGCCAATGCGCTGGCGGCCAACATGTCGCTCTACAAGCCGCAGCCTTTTGATGCCGAGAAGGATCTGGTGGCGGTCTCACTGATTGGCCGCGTGCCGGTGGTGATCGCAGCCAATCCGAATGTGCCGTTTGCCAACATCCAGCAACTGATCGCAGCCGCCAAAGGCAAGCCCAACAGCATCGCCTACAGCTCACCGGGCAATGGTTCCACGCCGCACATGGCAATCGAGCTGTTCGCACGCGCTGCCGGTATCGATCTGCAGCACATCCCGTACCGCGGTGGCTCGCCGGCCATCACCGACACCATCGGCGGGCAGGTGCCCCTGGTGGCCGTGAACGCGCTCGAAGTGCTGCCCCATGCGAAAAGCGGCAAGCTCAAGGTGCTGGCCGTGCTCAGCCCCAACCGCAGTGCCAACTTTCCCGATGCACCCACGATTGCCGAATCCGGCTACCCCGGTTTTGAGGCCTCGGTCTGGTATGGCCTGGTGGCACCAGCCGCCACGCCCAAGCCTATCGTGACCAGGCTGCATTCCGAAGTGCAGAAAGCCTTGCAGACCCCCGAAGTGCGCCAGCGCATGAACGCCGTGGGTGGCGAAGTCGTGCCCGGCAGCGCCGAGATGTTTGCCAACCTGATCCGTTCCGAACGCGTCCGCTACGACAAGCTGGTGCGTGAAGCCAATATCCAACCAGAGTAGTGACTTTGGGGACAGATCTTCAGCTCTGTCCCTTGTGAATGACTTTGGGGACAGATCTTCAGCTCTGTCCCCAACTGACCAAGGAGAAAACATGAAATTCGAAAAGACGCCTGGCTGGCTCGACTGGTACAGCGGTCCCAGCAAGCCCAAATTCAAGCTGCCCGCAGGCGCAGTGGACGCCCACTGCCACGTGTTCGGCCCGGGCGAAGAATTTCCCTACGCCCCCGAGCGCAAGTACACCCCCTGCGACGCCAGCAAGCACCAGCTCTATGCCCTGCGCGACCATCTGGGTTTTGCCCGCAACGTGGTGGTGCAGGCCACCTGCCACGGCGCCGACAACCGCGCCATGGTGGATGCCTGCGTGAGCAGTGGCGGCAAGGCGCGTGGCGTGGCCACGGTGCGCCGCAGCGTGACCGACGAGGAAATCCAGGCCATGCACGACGCCGGTGTGCGCGGCGTTCGCTTCAACTTCGTCAAGCGTCTGGTGGACTTCACGCCCAAGGACGAGTTGATGGAAATTGCCGGCCGCATCGCGAAGTGGGGTTGGCATGTGGTGATCTACTTCGAAGCGGTGGACCTGCCCGAGCTGTGGGACTTTTTCACCGCGCTGCCCACCACCGTGGTGGTGGACCACATGGGCCGCCCCGACGTGAGCAAGCCCATCGACGGACCCGAGTTCCAGCTCTTCCTGAAGTTCATGCGCGAGCACCAGAATGTGTGGAGCAAGGTGAGCTGCCCCGAGCGCCTCTCAGTCACCGGCCCCAAGGCCTTGGGCGGCGAGCAGGCGGCTTATCAGGACGTGGTGCCCTTTGCCCGTCGCGTCGTCGAGGAATTCCCTGACCGCGTGCTCTGGGGCACCGACTGGCCGCACCCCAACCTGAAAGACCACATGCCCGACGATGGCCTGCTGGTGGACTTCATCCCGCAGATCGCCCCCACGGCCGAACTGCAGCAGAAACTGCTGGTGGACAACCCGATGCGGCTGTACTGGCCGGAAGAAGTGAAGTAATTTTTTGTCATCCCGGGCTTGACCCGGGATCCATGGATTCCCGCTTTCGCGGGAATGACAGCATCCCGAAAGGTATCCAATGGCATTAGACAAACCCTACAAGGACGTGCCTGGCACGATCATTTTTGACGCTGAGCAGAGCCGCAAAGGCTACTGGCTCAACCAGTTCTGCATGTCGCTGATGAAGGCCGAGAACCGCGAGCGCTTCAAGGCCAACGAACGCGCCTATCTGGACGAGTGGGCCATGACCGAAGAGCAGAAACAGGCCGTGCTGGCGCGTGACCTGAACTGGTGCATGCGCACCGGCGGCAACATTTACTTTCTGGCCAAGATCGGCGCCACCGACGGCAAGAGCTTTCAGCAGATGGCCGGCTCCATGACGGGCATGACCGAAGAGGAATACCGCAACAT
>JAYRQF010000172.1:0-4799 GCA_041910735.1 Limnohabitans sp. | reverse complement strand
TTGGACGGACGGGGCTCGCGCCCAGCCATGATGTCTTCGAGCTGCTCGGCGTCGATGGTTTCCCATTCGAGCAGGGCCTTGGCCATGGCGTGCATCTTGTCGCTGTGCTCTTCGATCAGGCGACGGGCCAGACCGTACTGCTCGTCGATGATGCGGCGCACCTCGGAGTCGACCTTCTGCATGGTCTGCTCGCTCATGTGGGTGGTCTTGGTGACCGAGCGGCCCAGGAACACTTCACCTTCGTTTTCGGCATAGACCATCGGGCCCAGGGCGTCGGTCATGCCGTAGCGCATGACCATGTCTCGGGCGATTGAGGTGGCGCGCTCGAAGTCATTGGATGCGCCGGTGGTCATCTGGTTCATGAACACCTCTTCGGCGATGCGGCCACCGAACAGCATGCTGATCTGGTTGAGCATGTATTCGCGGTCGTAGCTGTAGCGGTCTTTTTCGGGCAGGCTCATGGTCACGCCCAGCGCACGGCCGCGCGGGATGATAGTGACCTTGTGCACCGGATCGCACTTGGGCAGCAGCTTGCCGATCAGGGCGTGGCCGGCCTCGTGGTAGGCCGTGTTGCGGCGCTCTTCCTCGGGCATAACCATGCTCTTGCGCTCGGGACCCATGAGGATCTTGTCCTTGGCCTTCTCGAAGTCCTGCATTTCGACCACGCGGGCGTTGCGGCGGGCGGCCATCAGGGCGGCCTCGTTGCAGAGGTTGGCCAGATCGGCACCACTCATGCCGGGCGTGCCACGGGCAATCACCTCGGCCTTGACGTCCTGCCCAATAGGGATCTTGCGCATGTGCACGTTCAGGATCTGCTCGCGGCCGCGGATGTCAGGCAGCGTCACATAGACCTGACGGTCGAAACGGCCCGGGCGCAGCAAGGCAGCGTCCAGAATGTCCGGGCGGTTGGTGGCGGCCACCACGATCACACCGAGGTTGGTCTCGAAGCCGTCCATCTCCACCAGCATCTGGTTGAGGGTCTGTTCGCGTTCGTCGTTGCCACCTCCCAGACCAGCACCACGCTGGCGGCCCACGGCGTCGATTTCGTCGATGAAGATGATGCAGGGGGCGTTTTTCTTGGCGTTTTCGAACATGTCGCGCACGCGGGCCGCGCCCACGCCGACGAACATTTCAACGAAATCGGAACCCGAGATGCTGAAAAACGGCACCTTGGCTTCGCCGGCAATGCCCTTGGCCAGCAGCGTCTTGCCGGTGCCCGGAGGCCCCACCAGCAGCAGGCCTCGCGGAATGCGACCGCCCAGTTTCTGGAATTTCTGCGGGTCTTTCAGGAAGTCCACGACCTCCTTGACCTCTTCCTTGGCCTCGTCGCAACCCGCGACATCGGCAAACGTCACCTGGTTGTTGTTTTCATCGAGCATGCGCGCCTTGGACTTGCCAAAGCTGAAGGCGCCGCCCTTGCCGCCGCCCTGCATCTGCCGCATGAAATACACCCACACGCCGATCAGCAGCAGCATGGGGCCCCAGCTGACCAGCAAGGTCATGAGCAGCGAGCCTTCTTCGCGGGGCTTGACATCGAACTTGACGCCGTTGGCGATCAGGTCGCCGACCAGACCGCGGTCCAGATAGGTGGCGGTGGTCTTGACGCGGCGGTCATCGGTGGTGGTGGCCACGATCTCGGTGCCGCCCTGCCCTTCCTGAATGGTGGCGCTCTTGATGCGGCTGGCACGCACTTCCTCCAGGAAGTCGGAGTAGCCCATGTAGCCGGCACCGGCACCACCACGGCTGTCGAACTGTTTGAAAACAGTGAACAGCACCATGGCAATCACCATCCAGACGGCAATTTTGGAAAACCAGGGGTTATTCAAGCGGGGCTCCAGTCAAATTTCGTGCACGAAGGGTCATTTTAGGCTTGCCCGGACACACTGCCGTGTTCGGGTCGCAATGATGGCCTGAGGGATTGGGGGATTTGGGTGGTGAAACGGCCCTGAAACAGCCTCAGGTGGCCTGCCGCAGGCCGATGCCCACCAGAAAAGTCTCGGAAGACCGGTCACGGGACGCCTTGGGCTTGACCGGCTTGACCACCCGGAAGGTGTCCTTGAACAGCTGCACCAGCTGGCTGTAGCCGCTGCCATGGAAGACCTTGACCACCAGCGCCCCCTCGGGTTTGAGGTGCTGCACGGCAAAATCCACCGCCAGCTCGATCAGGTGGCTGATGCGGGCGGCGTCCACCGATTCCACACCCGACAGGTTGGGCGCCATGTCCGAAACCACCACGTCCAGCTTGCGACCGTCCACCAGCGCCTCCAGCTGGGCCAGCACTTCCGGCTCACGAAAGTCGCCCTGCAGGAACTGCACCCCCTCGATCGGCTCCATGGGCAGCAGGTCGATGGAGATGATGGTGCCGTTGAGTTCGCCCACGGCCGCACCCTGCGGCGACAGCCTGCGGCGCACGTACTGGCTCCAGGCGCCGGGGGCCGAGCCCAGGTCCACCACCCGGTGTCCCGGCTTGATCAGACCCAGTACCTCGTCGATTTCCTTGAGCTTGTAGGCCGCACGCGCCCGGTAGCCCTCCTTGTGGGCGAGCTTCACGTACGGGTCGTTGACGTGGTCGTTGAGCCACGCCTTGTTGACCTTTTTGCTTTTGGTCTTGACTTTCATGTTCGCGTATCCAAGCTGGGATAATAGCCGCATGCCCCAAATCCAACTCACAACCGGTGAACGCAAGGTTCACCGCGCCGAAGCCCACCACCTCGACCCTGTCGTGATGATCGGGGCCGACGGCCTGACGCCTGCCGTCATCAAGGAAACCGACGCTGCCCTCAATGCCCACGGCCTGATCAAGATCCGGGTGCTGGGCGAAGACCGCGCGGCCCGCGAAGAGATGTACATGCAGCTGGCCGACCAGCTGGGTGCGGCCCCCATCCAGCACATCGGCAAGCTGCTGGTGCTGTGGCGCCCGCATCCCCCAAAAGAAAAAGCCGTCGACGAAGACCGCAAGCCTGGCCCGCGCGAGTTCAAGGTGCTCAAGTTCAGCAAGCGCGGTGGCCAAAAGCCCGAGGTCAAGAACGTCCGGGTGCTGGGCAACCAGCGCCTGACCGCGGGCGGCCAGATCAAGCGCGCCAAGCCCAAGCAGAAATCGGTCAAGAAGCAACAGGGGTAAGCCATGACCTCCCTTTTCCTGCAGAACCTTGAAGAACACAACGCCCTGCTGGCCACGCTGGGCAGCCTGAACGACGATGTGCTGCGTGCCGGCCAGATGGCCGCCCAAACCCTGCAGCAGGGCGGCAAGATCCTGTTTTGCGGCAATGGCGGCTCGGCCGCCGACAGCCAGCACCTGGCGGCCGAACTGACCGGCCGCTTCATCAAGGACCGTCGCCCGCTGGCGGGCATCGCCCTGTCCACCGACAGCTCAGCCCTGACCTGCATCGGCAACGACTACTCCTTTGACGAGGTGTTTGCCCGTCAGGTGGCCGGTCTGGGCCGCGCCGGCGACCTGCTGATCGGCATTTCCACCTCCGGCAATTCGCGCAACGTGATCCGCGCCGTCGAAGAAGCCCGGCAGCTGGGCATGCAGACAGTGGGTCTGCTGGGCCGTGACGGTGGCCAGTTGCGCGGCATGTGCACGCACAGCATCGTGGTGCCTCATGCGGTCACGGCGCGCATCCAGGAGTGCCACATCCTGATCGGCCACACGCTGTGCGGTCTGATCGAGCAGGAAATGGGTCTGGCCTGATGAGCCGCGACATGACGGCCACCCTGCCCTCGTCCGAGCGCATCGCCAGCTGCCGCATTCTGGTGGTCGGCGACGTCATGCTCGACCGCTACTGGCACGGCGAAGTCGCCCGCATCTCGCCCGAAGCGCCGGTGCCTGTGGTGCACATCCAGCGCGAAGAAAACCGGCTGGGCGGCGCCGCCAACGTGGCGCTCAACATCCGCACCCTGGGTGCCCGGGTCACGCTGCTGAGCATGGTCGGGCAGGACGACGCCGCCCGCAGCCTGCGCCAGCTGCTGGACGTGCAGGGCATTGATGCCGAACTGGGCGAAGACCCCGGCATGGAAACCATCGTCAAGCTGCGCGTGATTGGCCGCAGCCAGCAGATGCTGCGCATCGACTTCGAGAAAGAGCCCGACCACGAGGTGCTGGCCGGCATGCTCGAACGGTTTGCCGCGCTGCTGGCGCAGCACGACGCCGTGCTGTTCTCGGACTATGGCAAAGGCGGTCTGGCCCACATCCCCCGCATGATCCGCCTGGCCCGCGAGGCCGGCAAACCCGTGCTGATCGACCCCAAGGGCAGCGACTGGGCCCGCTACAGCGGCGCCAGCGTGATCACGCCCAACCGGGCCGAACTGGCGCAGGTGATGGGCAGCTGGTCCAATGAGGCCCAGCTGCATGAGAAAGCCCAGGCCCTTCGTCGAAAGCTGGGCCTGCAGGCCCTGCTGGTGACCCGCTCCGAAGAAGGCATGACCCTGTTCGAGGCCGAGCGCGTGAGCTCCGTGCCGGCCAACGCCCGCGAGGTGGCGGACGTGACCGGCGCCGGTGACACCGTGATCGCCACCTTGGCGCTGATGGTCGCCTGCGGGCTCGACCTGCCGCAGGCCATGGACTGGGCCAACCGCGCCGGCGGTCTCGTGGTCGCCAAGTTCGGCACGGCATCTCTCACGTACGAAGAACTGCGCGGATGAGCCCGGAAGACAAGATCTGCCTGCCGCAGGACCTGGCCAACCGGCTGGCCGCGCTGCCGCGCCCGCTGGTGATGACCAATGGCGTGTTTGACGTGCTGCACCGCGGCCATGTGAGCTATTTGCACCGGGCGGCCGAACTGGGTGGCTCGCTGCTG
>JAYRQF010000171.1:0-36633 GCA_041910735.1 Limnohabitans sp. | reverse complement strand
GCCAGAAAAGCCGCAGCAAAGGAGGTGCAGACCAGCGATTGAACTTATAGTTATCCACAGTCAGCGATCAGACCGCTGGCAAAAGCCCCTGGTCAAAATTCAATCGGCACAGGTGGTCAATATTGGATCGGCGCCAACACTCGTCAACAACAAGGTGTTGACGGTGCAGGACTCGCTGAGCCTGACCAAGGTCAGCAACGCCAGTGCCGGCAGCACCGCCACCCTGACCGCGGGCAGCACAGCCACCGCCGGCGGCTCTGCCGTCGCGGGTCTGTACGGCGCGTTGACGATTGGCGCCGACGGCAGCTACAACTACGTGGTCAACAACAACCTGGCCGCGGTGCAGGCCCTGCGCGGCACCACCAACACCCTGACGGAGGTCTACACCTACACCGTCACCGACGGCAAGGGCGGTTTTTCGACCACCACGCTGACCATCACCGTCAAGGGTGCCAACGACAACCCGGTTGCCAAAGACGACTACAACTTCGCCAAAGAATCCATCGAATCCACTGTCAGCAACCAGTACGCCAGCACCGACCTGATCGGTGCCAAGGCCACTGGCAATGTGCTGCCCAATGACTCCGATGTCGATGCTTACGGCGAGACCAAAACCGTTTACAGCCTGCTGGCCACAGCCACCGGCCAGACCGACGGTCCAACAGTGCTTAACTTTGCTGCAGGTGTGCCCAGCAGCGTGAAGGTGGGCTTTTACGTCTACACGGCTGCCACACCGCTGACGCCCCTGATGGTCAACGGTGTTCAGGTCACCGTCAGTTCCATCGTGGGCAACAACGTGTCGCTGAGCGCCGATGCCAAACTCTCCACTGGCGGCACGCTGTACTTTTCGTCGAGCAACACCTCGATCACATCCAACGGCGGCAGCGCCACTTACACCGCTGCTGCGCCCAGCACGGGCACGGGCGTCAGTGTTTCGCTGACCACCGACGGTTTCATCGCCAAGGGCATGACGGTCAGCGGTGCTGGCGTCACGGCCGGCACCACGGTCAGCGCAGTGACCTACGACGCTGCGGGCAAAGTCACTGGTGTGACCCTGAGCCAGAACGCCACCATCCCGTCGGGCACTACACTGACCTTCGAGGCTCTGGCTGGGTCAACCGTCACCGGCCACTACGGCACTTTGGTCCTCAACGCGGACGGCAGCTACGTTTACACCCCGTTCGCCAACAACCCCGCCCTGAACCCGGGCGATCAGGTGCTGGATGAATTCCGCTACCGCATGAAGGATGCTGCGGGCGCGACCAGCGATGCCACACTGCACATCACGGTGCTGGGCTCCGGGCCGAGCGATCCCAATGCCAATGCCGACACCGTTTCGGCCACCGAAGCCGGCGGCACCGCCAACGGCACGGCGGGCACCAACCCCACCAGCAACCTGCTGACCAACGACACCCTGGGCGTGGGCGCTACTGCCGGCCTGTCGGTGGTGGGCGCCAAAACAGCCGATGTGGCGGCGGTCACCTCGCTGAGCACCGGCTCCGTCAGCTACAACGGCACCAACTACGACGCCAAAGTCGCCGGCAAATACGGCGATCTTTACCTCAAGGCCGACGGCACGTACCTGTACGTGGTCAACAACGCGTTGGACGCCGTGCAGGCGCTCAAGACCGGCGACACCCTGGCCGAAACTTTCCAGTACAAGATCACCAACGGCGCCGGCTTCGACTGGTCCGCGCTGACGGTCACCATCAACGGCGCCTACGACGCACCGGTGGCCGTCAACGACAGCAATGTCGCCATCGTGGGCCAGTATGTGCCCGTGGGCAGCGTGGTGCTCAACGACACCGATGTGGACGCTGGTGACACCAAGACGGTGACCAAGATCGCGTTGGGCAGCACGCTGCCCGCTACCAGCAATGTCACTTCAGGCAGCACCTCGACGACCAGTTACACCGAAGTTCAGGGCACCTACGGCAAACTCCGCATCGGCGCCGACGGCAGCTACACCTACCTGGTCGATACGACCAACGCGGCCATCATTGCTTTGGGTGCCGGTCAGCGCCTGACCAATCCCGACGTCTTCACCTACGAAGTCAAGGACGCCAACGGCCTGGTCTCCACGGCCACCCTGACCATGAACGTCGAGGGGCGCAACGACCCGCCGGTCAATGCCTATCCCACCAGCACGCTGACGGTTCAGGAAGGCAGCACTTTTGCCTTTACTGGCGGCAGTGCGCTGTCGGCCAGCGACGTGGACGGCAATCTCGCATCGGTCACCATCAGCGTGGCCAATGGCACCCTGCGCATGACCGAGCTGTCCAGCACCGGCAGCTTCCAGACGCTGGAAACGACACTGGCAGGTGGCGCCACCATCTACGGCTCTGATGCTGGATCGCCCAATGGCACCGCCAGCATCACTTTGTACGGCACGCAGGCCCAGATCAATGCCGCGCTGGCCACGCTGGTCTATACCCCCAACCCGGGTTATGTGGGCAGCGATACGCTGACCATCCAGTCCATCGACGCCGAAAGCCTGATGGACACCGACACCGTCGCCCTGACCGTGGCCGCCCCGGCGCTCAGCGTCACCGGCACCACCGTCAACGAAGCCTCGCCCTGGACGCTGTTCACCGTGAGTGGCAAAGAAGGGCAGTGGGTCTCGCTGACGCTGGGCAACACCAGCACCACGAGCGACAAAGACGCCACGCTGGGCACCGACACCAGCCTGACGATGGAGTACTTCAACGGCAACATCTGGGTTGCCTACAACCCGGCGGTCAATGGCGGTTATGTCACGATACCGTCGAACGGCAATGCCGTGACCGGCGAAGCGGCCACCCTGCTGGTGCGCGTTGCCAACGTCAACGACACCAGCAACGAAGGCGCAGAAACCCTGCAGCTGACCGCCACCAACGCCGCCGCTGTGGCGGCCACAGGCGTTTCAACCATTGTGGACGATGGCACCGGTGCGGTTTACAAATACAGCAGCACGGGCACGGCCACGCCTTTGGCATCCACCGACCCGGCTTACCCGGTGCTCGATGACGACCGCCCTTTGGCGGTGAACAGCGTGACGGTCAACGAAGGATCGCCGTATGCGACCTTCACGGTGACAGGGGCAGCCAACCAGCTGGCTTCGCTGACGCTGACCAACGGCACCAGCACGGGCCTGAGTGGCCTGCAGTACTACAACGGCAGCAGCTGGGTGAGCTACACCAGTGGCAATGTGGCGCTGGATGCCAGCGGCAGCCTGCTGGTGCGCACGGCGCTGACGGCGGAGCAGGAAACAGCCGTGGACAACGGCGAGACCTTCACCCTCAAGGCCACCAACACTGGCGGCACATCTGCCACGGGCCAGGGCACCATCAAGGACGACGGCACCGGTAGCTACTTTGCTGCAAGCAACAACAGCGCTACCCCGGCCGTTCCGGCCGGCGTAGTTCTCGACGACGACCGCCCCCTGTCGGTGAGCAGCCTGACGGTGAACGAAGGCTCGCCCTATGCCGTCTTCACGGTCAGTGGTGCGGCCAACCAGTTGGCCACGCTGGTGCTGACCAACGTCGGTACCACCGGTCTGAGTGGCCTGCAGTACTACGACGCGACGGCCAACAGTGGCGCAGGCGCCTGGGTCACCTACACCAGTGGCACTGTGGCACTGGATGCCAGCGGCAAGCTGCTGGTGCGCACGGCGCTGACGGCCGAGCAAGAAACGGCCATTGACAACGGCGAGACGTTCACGCTGACCGCGACCAACACGGGCGGTACAGCCGCCGTGGGCACGGCAACCGTCAAAGACGACGGTACGGGCAGCTGGTTTGCCGCGACCAACAATACGGCCACCCCGGCGGTGCCAGCTGGGGTGCTGCTGGACGACGACCGTCTGCTGACGGTGAGCAGCCTGACGGTGAACGAAGGCTCGCCTTACGCGGTGTTCACCGTGACGGGCGCCACCGGACAGACAGTCAAGCTCAATCTGGACAACGCAGCGGCCACCAACCCGGCCACGGATGCCACCGGCGGCAATGCGGCGCTGGGCACCACGCTGCCGGCGCTGGAATATTTTGAAGGCGGTGTCTGGAAGAACTACGACCCCACCAATCCGCCCAAGATTGCCAGCGGCGCGACCACCCTGCTGGTGCGCGTGGCGATCAATGCCGAGCAGGAAGCGGCGCTGGACGGTCCGGAGACCTTCAACCTGGTGGCCACCAACACCGGCGGCACGGCTGCCACCGGCACGGCCACCATCGTGGACAACGGTACGGGTGACTACTTCGCGGCCAGCAACAACACCGCCACCTCCAACGTGCCCACCGGCGTTGTGCTGGACGACGACCGCCCGGTCACCATCACCAGCCCGTTTGTGAACGAGGCTTCGCCTTATGCGGTGTTCACGCTCGACGGTGAACCCGGTCAGCTGGTGAGTCTGAATCTGGCCGCCGGCTCCGCCACGGCCACTGCAGACTACCAGGGCAAGGTGGAATATTCCACCGACGGCGGCGTGACATGGACCCTCTACACCGGCGGCAATGTCGCGCTCAATGGCACGGGTGGCACGATGCTGGCCCGTGTGCCCATCGTCAACGACAGCACACAAGAGCCTGACGAGACCTTCACGCTGACAGCGACCAACACTGGCGGTACCGCCGTGGTGGGCACAGCGACCATCCAGGACGATGGCAATGGCACCGTCTTCGATGCCAACGGGGCCGTGAACAACACGGCAGTCAAGGACGACGACCGCCCGCTGGCGGTGAGCAGCCTGACGGTTAACGAGGGATCGCCCTACGCGGTGTTCACGGTCACCGGCGCCGCCAACCAGTTGGCAACGCTGACGCTGACCAACGGTACAAGCAGTGGCCTGAGCGGCCTGGAGTACTACAACGGCAGCAGCTGGGTGAGCTACACCAGCGGCAATGTGGCGTTGGATGCCAGTGGCAGCCTGCTGGTGCGCACGGCGCTGACGGCGGAACAGGAAGCAGCCGTTGACAGTGGCGAGACCTTCACGCTGAAGGCGACCAACACGGGCGGCACTGCCGCCACGGGCCAGGCCACCATCAAGGACGATGGCACGGGCGGCTACTTTGCCGCGAACGGTAACAGTGCCACTTCCACTGTGCCTGGCGGCGTGCTGCTGGACGACGATCGGCCCCTGACTGTGGACAACATCACGGTCAACGAAGGCACCGACTTTGCGGTGTTCACCGTTACCGGCGGCTCAGGCCAGTATGTCAAGCTGGCTTTGGGCGATGGCACTGCCAAGGTCGATGCCAATGGCACCCCCCTGACCGACGGCACCGAAGACTACGGCCCGGCGCTCCAGTACTGGGACGGTGACAGCTGGGAAAATTACACCTCGGGCGCCTTTGTGCAGATCCCGGTGAGCGGCACCACGCTGTTGGTGCGCACGGCCATCGTGCATGACGCTGTGGATGAAGGTGCCCAAACCTTCACGCTGACAGCCACCAACACCGGCCTGACCGATGCCCTGGGCACGGCCACCATCAAGGACGACGGCACCGGCACAAAGTGGACTTTCGCCAATCCGACCACGAGCATCGGAACGGCCGCCACCGGCCCCGGCGCCGGCTTTGACGACGACCGCGTGGTCACCGTCACCAGCCCGCTGGTCAACGAAGCCTCACCTTACGCCGTGTTCACGGTAGATGGCGCGCAGGGCCAGTTGGTCAGTCTGAGTCTGGGCACCGGCACTGCCACCAGCGGTACCGACTACACCGCATCGATGGAAATTTCGACCGATGGCGGTCTGACATGGAGCGCTTACAGCAGCGGTCTGACATCACTCGATGGCACCGGTGGAACCTTGCTGGTGCGCGTCCCCGTCAAACAGGACACCACCGATGAACCGGGTGAGACCTTCACACTGACGGCCACCAAAACCAACGCCGTGGCCACCACCGGCACCGCCACCATCGTGGACGATGGCAATGGCGACATCTTCAACGCCGATGGCAGCCTCAACACCACCACTGTCAAGGACGACGACCGCCTGGTCACCATCACCAATGTGGCGGTCAACGAGGCGTCGCCCTATGCCGTGCTGACGGTCGACGGCGAACTGAACCAGCTGGTCAGCCTCAGCCTTGTTGCAGGTGCGACCAACCCGGCCACCGCAGCAGCGGACTACCAGAGCAAGATCGAATACTCCACCGACAATGGCGGCACATGGACGGTCTACACCGGTGGCAATGTGGCGCTGGCCGGAACGAACGGCACCATGCTGGTGCGTGTTCCTGTTGTCAATGACGCGACGCAGGAGGTGGATGAAACCTTCCGTCTGGTGGCGACCAACACGGGTGGCACCAGCAGTTTGACAAGCGAAGGTGTGGTCACCATTCAGGATGACGGCAACGGCACGATTTTCAACGCCAACGGCACGGAAAACACCTCGGCCATCAAAGACGATGACCGGCCCTTGCTGGTGGATAACAGGACAGTCAACGAAGCCGCTGGCCCAGCCGTGTTCACCGTCACCGGTGTGGCAGGCCAGCTGGTGAAGCTGGAGCTGCAAAGCACGGGCAGCGGCTCGGGTGATGCGCTCATCAGTGGCGGGGGGGCAGACATTGGCTCCACCCTGCGCTACTCACTTGATGGAGGCTCCACATGGTTGACCTACAACCCCGCCACCAATGGCGGTTTTGTGGCCATGACGGGCACGACGACCATGAAGGTCGAAGTTGTGGTGAACCGTGATGCGCTGGTTGAAAGCAGCGAAACCTTCCAGTTGGCTGCCACTAACACCGGTGGTTCCACGGCACTGGGTACCGGCACCATCACCGACTATGCCCCCCCGGTGACTGCCGTAACAAGCACCGCAGGCGAAGCTGGTGGCACCAACAACGCCACCGCAGGTACGCCTGTTGCATCGGGCGATCTGGCGACCGGTGTGGATCTTTACTCACTGAAGTTTGGTACAGCTGCTGCGGTCACTTCGCCAGCCACTGGCACCACTTATGTCGATGGTGCATTCGGCAGACTTACTTTTGCCAAGGATGGTACCTGGTCTTATGCCGCGACTGAAGGCGACCCGGATGTGCAGGCGCTGCGCCTGACAAGCAACACGCTGACCGAAACCTTCATCTACACGGTGATTGATGCCTACGGTGCCAAATCGTCCAACACCTTGACCATCACCATTCAGGGCGCCAACGATGCGCCGGTGGCCAACCCGGACTACAACACGGCGAAGGAGTCACTGGCAGGAACCACCGTCAACAACAATGAATTTTTGAATATCACCGCATATTCGACGGTGGCGGGCGCAACGTATGACCGACTTGGCTACAAGGCTATTGGTGACGTGTTGCCCAACGACACGGATGTGGATGCGGGAGACACCAAAACGGTATCGTTGTTGACTGCCAATGGCGCAGCAACAGGAACAACTGCCGGTGGCAGTTCAAGCGTCACAACGCTCTCGTTCACAACCTTGCCCTCAAACGTGAAGGTCGGTTATTTTGTGTTTTATGCCAATCAGGCGAGTGGGGTAGACAACCTCGATACTGGCTCTGTTTTGCTTAAAACATCTTCCAATGCCAACGTAACTGTTACGGCCATTGACACTGTCAATAAAACATTCACGTTGTCTGGGGCAGTCAGCAATTACTCCCTGACTGGCACGCCTATTCTTGGTTTCGCCAACAGTACTGCGGGCGCCAGCTACAAAGAGGTAGCCATTTCAGGGGCAAGTACGGTCAATACAAGTACCGTGAACCTCAGTAATTTCAGCGGACAGATTGCTGCTGGTATGTCTGTCTCAGGCTCAGGGTTGACGGACGTCACAGTGACGGATGTGAATTACGACGCTAATGGCAAGCCCGTCAGCATCGTGATTTCCACCTCTACATCGTTCACAGGTAAAGCACTCACATTCAGCGGAAGTATCGCTTCAGGTCAAACCATTACCGGCAACCATGGCTCGCTTGTGCTGAACAGCGATGGTTCGTACACCTACACCCCGTTTGTCAACGATACCAGTCTGAGTGAGGGGCAGTTAGCCGATGAGGTGTTCAACTACACCATGCAGGACACAGCGGGCCTGACCAGTGCTTCAACCCTGACCATCACCGTACTGGGTTCGGGTTCAAACGACCCGAACGCCAAGCCTGACACGAACTCGGTGACGGAAGCTGTGGATTCAACAGCCCCAACGACCACCGCAGGGAATGTGCTCGTGACGAGTGGTGGAGATGTGGCTGACACAACGCCGATTGGTACTCTGGTGGTGACGGGCGTACGCAGTCCTACTGCCAGCAGCCTGACTGCGGTGAGTACGTCGACAGTTATCCAGGACCTCTATGGTCAGTTGACGATCAGCAGCACCGGCGCCTACAGCTACGCGTTGGACAACACCAACGCCCAGGTTCAGGCGCTCAACGCGGGCCAAAGTCTGACGGAGCAGTTTCAGTATGAAATTCAAAACGGTCAGAAAGATGCGGCCACCAATACGCAATATCTTAAAGATGTCGCCACCCTGACCATCACCATCAATGGCGCCAACGATTCACCCGTGCTGGATCTGGATACCAGCTCGGCTTCGAGCAACTTTTCCGCCACCTTCACGGAAGGTGGTACGGCAGCCTCCCTTATCAACGGCGCGGACCTCAACCTCACCGATGTGGACAGCACGACTTTCAACAAGGTCACTGTGTCTTTCACACAAAGCAACATCGCCAATGCCAATGAACAGCTGCAGATTGGCAGCGCCATCATCCGGCTGGACAACATCGCCGCCAACGCGACGTTGACAACCTTCACATACAACAGCGTCACCTACAGCTACACCGTGGCGATCAACGCGGGTACGGTCACGCTGGACTTCAAGGACAGCACCGGCACCGGCACCCTGACCGGCGTGCAAGCCGAAGCCCTGCTCGATGCACTCAAGTACAGCAACACTTCGGACAACCCGACGGGCAGCCCGAGGGTGTTCTCCCTGTCCGTGACCGATGCCGGTGGCCTGTCGTCGAACACCGCCACCTCCACCATCACCGTGACACCGGTGAATGATCCACCGGTGCTGGATCTCGACGCGGACAACAGTTCTACCGCGACCGGCGCCGATTACAAGGGCAGTTTCCGGGTGGGCGGCACTTCGGCAGCGATTGCCGATGTTGACTCTGCCGTGACCGATCTGGACAACGCCAACATCGCCTCGGCCACCATCGTGCTGACCAATGCGAAGGTGGGGGACAGCCTGTCTGTCATCGCTGCAGGCTGGCCTGCCGGTATTACCGCGACTGTGCCTGCTACCGCCACGGCAGATGGCACCTTGACCTTGACTCTGACGGGCTCGGCCACCAAGGCCGATTACGAGGCCGCCATCGAGGCCATTCGCTTTGCGGCCACCGGTACCAACTACACCGACCGCGTTTTCGACGTGACGCTCAGCGATGGCTCTGCGGTGTCCAACACTGCCACGGCCACGCTGGCCGTGCTGCCCGACAATCGCGCGCTGTCCGTGACCGGTACCGAAGTCAACGAAGTTTCGCCGTTCGTGCTTTTCACCGTGACGGGGGTGTCCGGGCAACGTGTTTCGCTGGAACTGGCTGCGACCAGTCTGGCGAGCGGGAATGCGGCACTGGGCGTGGATACGGCCAATCCGACCAATGCCACTTTGAGCACAACGGACGATGTGCCGCTGCAGTACCTCAACAGCAGCAACCAGTGGGTGGATTACGTTCCGGGCACGACGGTCGCCTTGTCTGGCACCACATTGCTGGTGCGCACCGCCGTGGTCAATGACACGCTGAACGAAGGCACGGAAACGCTGCGCCTGATTGCCCGCAACGATGCCGGTGGTGCCAGTGCCACCACGGGCTCCAATCTGGCGGATGGCGTTGCACGCATCCGCGACGACGGGCAAGGAAACTACTTCCCGGCTGCAAACACCGACACCACATCGGCTGCGCTGCCTGCAGGCACTTTCCTGGACGACGACCGCCCGTTGACGGTGAGCAGCGTGACGGTGAACGAGGCGTCGCCGTATGCGACCTTCACGGTGACGGGTGCGAACGGCCAGAAGGTGCTGCTGGATCTGGCCAATGCCAGCGGCGATGCGCCGACGGACACTGCGGGTGGCAAAGCTGCGCTGGGCACGCCCACGCTGGAGTACTTTGACGGCACATGGAAGACTTACGACGCCAGCAACCCGCCAGCGATCACCAGCGGCACCACGCTGCTGGTGCGCGTGGGCATCACGGCTGAGCGGGATACGGCACTGGACGGCCCGGAAACCTTCAACCTGGTGGCGACCAACACCGGTGGCATTTCCGGCACGGGCGAAGCCACCATCGTGGACGATGGCACGGGCAGCTGGTTTGACTATGCCAACGCCAGCACTTCCACGCCGTTGTCGGCGCCTGCAGCCAGTGCGCTGGATGACGACCGCCCGATCACGGTGACCGGTGGCACCTGGAACGAAGGCTCGCCGCGTGCAGTCTTCACGGTCGATGCCAACCCCGACCAGTGGCTCACGTTCGATGCGGTGGATGCAGCAGGCAACGGCAAGCCCACCACGGGGCCTGGCAGTGCGCCCATTTACTACTCGCTTGACGGTGGTGCCACCTGGGCGCTGTATGCAGGCAACCCTGTCAAGGCAGGCACGGCAGATGTGCTGGTGGCCGTGGACATCACGGGTGAAATCGACACCGGCTACGAAGGCGAAGAGCAGCTGCAACTGCTGGTCAACACAGGTCTGAGTACAGCCAAGTCCGCCTACGCCAGCATCGTGGACGATGGCACGGGTGTGGTGACAGCGTCGATCACGGCCAGTTCCACCAATGTGACCGGTGCCGACGTGGGTGGTGTCAAGGACGACGACCGCCTGCTGACGGTGAGCAACGTGACGGTGAACGAAGGCTCGCCGTACGCGGTGTTCACGGTGACGGGACCGGCGGCAGGGCAGCCTGAGCAGAAGGCCTTGCTGTCACTGGCCAATGCAAGCGGCAGCGGCAACGCGAACCTGCTAGGCGATTACGACAACAATTCGAGTACGGCGAATACCTTGCCACCGCTGCAGTACTTTGAAGGTGGTGTCTGGAAGACCTACAACTCCAGCAACCCGCCAGTGATTGTCGGTGGCGCCAGCCTGCTGGTGCGCGTAGCGATCAGCGCCGAGCAGGAGGCTGCGCTGGATGGTCCGGAAACCTTCAATCTGGTGGCCACCAACACCGGCGGCACCAGCAGCCCGCTGACCCAGGGTGTGGCCACCATCCGTGACGATGGTCAAGGCGACTACTTCGCCGCCAGCAACAACACCGCTGCCTCCAGCGTGCCCACTGGCGTGGCGCTCGACGACGACCGCCCGGTCACCATCACCAGCCCGACCGTCAACGAAGCCTCACCGTTTGCGGTGTTCACGCTCGACGGTGAGCCCGGCCAACTGGTGAGCCTGAATCTGGCCGCCGGCACCGCCGCTGGCAACCTCGACTTCCAGACCAAGGTGGAATATTCCACAGACGGTGGTCAAACCTGGACGCTGTACACCGGCGGCAACATTGCCCTGAACGGAACGGGCGGTACAGCGCTGGTGCGCGTGCCCATCGTCAACGACAGCACACAGGAGCCGGACGAGACCTTCACCCTGACCGCCACCAACACCGGCGGCACCGCCGTGGTGGGCACCGCCACCATTCAGGACGACGGCAACGGCACCATCTTCAATGACAACGGCACGGTGAAAACCGCCGCCGTCAAGGACGACGACCGTCCGCTGACGATTGCACCGGTCACGGTCAACGAGGCCTCGCCCTGGGCGGTGTTCACCGTTTCAGGCGCAGCCAACCAGCTGGCGGCCCTGAGTCTGGCCAACGTCACCACCACGGGTCTGAGTGGTTTGGAATACTTTGATGCCGTTGCTGGCCAATGGACCCCATACACCAGTGGCAACGTGCCGCTGGACGCCAACGGCGAACTGCTGGTGCGTGTGGCCATCAACCCCGAGCGCGACACTTTGCTGGACGGCCCGGAGACCTTCAAGCTGGTGGCGACCAACACCGGTGGTGTGTCGGGCGCGGGTGTGGGCACCATCGTGGACGATGGCTCGGGCGACTACGTGGCCTTCAGCAGCGACACCTCGCCAACGCCCCTGGCGCAACCTGCTGCCAGCGCGCTGGACGACGATCGTCCGCTGCGTGTGGACAACATCACCGTGAACGAGGGGGCGCCCAAGGCGGTGTTCTCGGTCATGGGGGCGGCGGGGCAATACGTCAAGCTGGCCCTGTCCGACGGGACGGCCAAGGTGGACGCCAACGGTACGCCAGTCACCGACGGCAGCGAGGACTACGGTCCTGCGCTGGAGGTGTTCCTCAACGGCGGCTGGACGGCCTACAACCCGGCCAATTTCGTGCAGATTCCCGCAGGCGGTACCCTCCTGGTGCGCACAGCAGTCATCAACGACAGCAGCTGGGAAAACGCCCAAACCTTCCAGCTGACGGCCACCAACACGGGCGGAACGCCGGACACAGGCGTGGCCACCATCATGGACGACGGCACGGGCGATTTCTGGATTGGTGACGCGACAGCGCCGGCCACATCTGCCCAGCTCGATGCGGCCCACATTGCGCTGGACGACGACCGTCCGATCATGGTGACGGGCGGCACATACAACGAGGGTTCGCCGCGTGCCGTGTTCGAGGTGGAGGCACACGCAGGCCAGTTGCTGACGCTGGCGGTGGAAGATGTCCAGACCGACGGTCTGTCCTCTGCGCCGGTCTACTACTCCATCGACGGCGGTGCCAACTGGGTCAGGTACAACGGGACTCCGTTTGTGGCCGGCCCGGTGCATGTGCTGGTGGCGGTGGACATCACTGGCGAGGCCGACGCGCCTTACGAGGTGTCCGAAGAGTTCAGGCTGGTGGTCAACAAAAACCAGACCACCCAGGCCTCTGCCAGCGCCTTCATCGTGGACGATGGCACCGGCAACATCGCCCCCGAGATCAATGAGGCCAGCGACAACGTGGCCAATCCGATGGCGGACCTGGGCGGCATCAAGGACGACGACCGTGCCGTGACGGTCACCAGCCCGACCGTCAACGAGGCCTCGCCCTTTGCCGTGTTCACCGTCAAAGGTGGCGCCAACCAGCGGGTGACGCTGGCACTGTCTGACGGGACGGCCGTGGCAGCCGATTACGGCCCCAGCCTGCAGGTGTCTGCCGATGGTGGCCAGACGTGGCAGACCTATACCGCAGGCATGGTGGCGCTCAATGGCAATGGCGAGTTGCTGGTGCGCACACCCGTCAAGCAGGACAGCAACTACGAGCGTGCCGAGACCTTCACCCTGACCGCGACCAACGGCAGTGGGGTGCCCGCACCGGGTACCGCCACCATCGTGGACGATGGCACGGGCACGATCTTCAACGACAACGGTTCAGAGAACAGCACTGCAACCAGGGACGACGATCGCCCGGTGGCCCCCCTGGTGGAGCCTGCGCCTGCCCCTGCCCCGAGTGTGGTGCCGCCCGCACCTGCACCCACCACGCCCAGCCTGCATGTGCAGTTTGCCGTGGCAGATGCGCGCGCCGCCACCTCCGGGGCTTCCTCAATGGCCAACTCGGCTTCGGTGCCGGTGTCCTCTGCGGGCGCGGCCATGATGGTGCAGGCCCTGAACGCGCAAGCCGAGAAGTTCGACCGTACGACAGACCCCAACCTGTTCGTGCTGCCCGAAGTCAAATCCACGCGTGGCCAATGGTTTGAAGCGGCCAGCCCGGCATATGCGCTGCAGTCTGGCTTGCTGGCCTTCGAGCTGACGCCAGCCAACTCACTGGGAGTGAGCGTTCAGCTCAGTCAGGTACCAACCGCAGCCGACCAGACGCTGGCTGCCATGGCCGACGAGGTGCAGGAGCAGCCGGCCCCGGCTGCGCGCGTGCAGTTGGCCGAACTCGACGGGCAGGAAACGGCCGAGCTGCTGGCGCGCAAGCAGGCGCTTCATCTGGCGGCCGCCCGCGAAGCGGCGCGTCTGGACGCACAGGCCCGTGCTGCCGCACCTGCACGCGGACAGTTTGGCTTCAGCAGGCAACTGCAGTTGTCGGCTGCACAACGTCAGGCCGCAACCCAGCGTCTGTCCTGAACCGAACACCCCACCCCCTATACCTGAAGACCATTTTTTGACGGAGCCACTCTCATGACAACCCGCTTCCAATCCGCACTCAAACCCGTGACCCTGGCCGTGGCCGCTTTCATCCTGGCCGGTTGCTCCAGCCTGAACCCGAACCCGCTGGAAGACCAGGCCGTGCGCGACCGCGCCAGCAGCGACCGCGTCAAAATGTTTGACCAGCAGGAGCCGATTGCAGCCCCCATCACGATGGAAGAGGCGATTGCCCGCTCGCTCAAGTACAACCTGGACCTGCGCCTCAAAAAGATGGAGGTGGCTGTTAACGGCCAGCTCCACGAAGTGTCCAAGTACGACATGCTGCCCAATGTGGTGGTGGGTGCGGGCTACATGGACCGCAACAACTACGCAGGTGGTGCCAGCCGGACATTCACCAACCCGGTTCGTGGTGCAGATCCCACTTCGGTAAGCGCCCCCGGTACCAGCTGGTCCACATCTGCCGACATGGGCCACCGCCTGCGCTCGGTCGAATTCAGCTGGAACGTGCTGGACTTTGGCGTGTCGTACTACCGCGCCAAGCAGCGTGCTGACGAGTTTCTGATTTCGCAGGAGCGCAAGCGCCGCGTGATCCAGACCACGGTGCACGATGTGCGCTACGCCTTCATGCGCGCGTTGGCCGCACAAAAGCTGGCCGGTGAGGCCGAGACCGTGATGAAGCAGGCCGAGGCCGCGATCGAGATGTCGCGCGCCGCCGAAGGCCGTGGCGCCATGCCGGTGCAAACCGCGCTGGCCTACCAGCGCTCGCTGGTGGACGCGGTGGCGCTGCTCAATACCCGCCGTCAGGAACTGGACTTTGCCAAGGCCGAACTGGCCGCGCTGATGTCGGCTCCGACCACCCAGTTCACTCTGGCCGACACGGCCGAGCAGGCGCTCAACCCGATCCCCAACAACCTGGCGGTGCTGGAAGACACGGCGCTGATGAACCGCCCCGAACTGCGTGAAGAAGACCTCAAAAAGCGCATATCCGGCGACGAGACGCGCCGCCAGTTGATGCAGGCCTTCCCCAACCTGACGCTGGGTCTGGGCCGCCAGTTCGACAGCAACTCGCTGCTCTACAACAACGACTGGGTGGAAAGCTCCAGCCGCGTGTCCTGGAACCTGTTGCGCGTGCTGAGCGCGCCTGCCGTGAGCAAGGCCGGTGAGCGCCAGCAGGAGGTCGATGACGCCCGCCGTCAGGCCCTGTCGATGGCGATCATGACGCAGACGCGCATTGCCGCGTTGCGCTACGGCCTGGCCAGGAGCGATCTGGACCTGGCCCAAAAGAGCATGGAAGTGGACGCCCGTGTGGCGGCCGTGGCCAAGTCCGGCGTGACCAGCAAGGTCGAGACCGAGCTGGAGCTGGTGCGCGCCACCGCCCGCTCTGCCGTGTCCAAATACCAGCGCGCCATTGCTTATGCCAACGCGCAGGCCGCTTACGCCCGCATCCAGCACTCGCTGGGTCAGGACTTTGATTTTGGTGACTTTGACAACCTGAGCGTGGCCGAAGTGGCGCAGAACGTGGCCGCCACGCTGGCCAATGCCGAAAAGCAGCTGCCCACACCGCTGCTGGCCAAGGCCGGTCCGCGTCCGAAGGTGCAGCTGTACCTGGACGAGCAGCAATCGGGCAAGTCCTTGCTGGCCGGTGTGAGCCAAGGGCTGAGCCGTGGTGGTTTCGATGTGGTCAGCAGCGAGCAGGCTGACGCACTCAAGCTGCAGGTCAGCCTGAAGATGGCCGACGCCGCCAAAGGCCTGCGCAAGGGCGAGGTGGTGCTGTCCGAAGTGGGCAAGGCCAGCGCCAACTACACCGCCACGCTGCCCGCCGAGCCGCGCGAGATGACCTACAACGCCATGGGCGAGGCGGCTGTCACGGCCAACGTCGGCAACCTGCGCGAGTGGATCGCCAACGCCAGCAAGTGACCGTGACAGGGCAGGGGGTGCTCCTGTCCACCAACCTGCGAAACCCGATCCGGTGCAAACCGGCTCGGGTTTTATTCATACGAACGCAGGATTGTTTGCTTGTTGAATTTCACAACAATCACAAAGTTTCAAAATTTGTCAAATCATCCGTGCAATGGCGGATGAATCAGGGGGAATGTTTCGCATGAATCCAGTCAGGCGTGCAGCCAGTGTGCTTTTGTTCGTGACGGGGCTGGTCACGCAATCGCTGGCGATTTCACAAACCCGGGGCGCTGTCGCACCCGAAGACCGCATTCTGGTGCAGGCCTGGGCCGAGACCGAAACCGTGATCTCCAGCCCGATCGTGGGGCTGATCCAGAAAATTCCGGCTCGAGTGGGCACCCGCTTTGACAAGGGCGAGGTGATCGTGCGCTTTGAATGCACCGAAAACGAGGCCAAAGCGCAGATCGCGCAGTCCGAATTGACGGCGGCCAGCGAGGCGCTGGAGGCCAAGATCCGCCTCAAGTCCATGGATGCGGCCTCCGAGATTGAAGTGACCACGGCGGCGGCTCAGGTGGCCAAGGCCGAGGCCCAGCTCAGGCTGGCGCAGTACCAGGTGAGCCAGTGCAAGCTGACCGCCCCATTTGCAGGCTATGTGGTGCGCACCATGGGCAAGCCCTGGCAGACCACCACGGTGGGGCAGCCGCTGCTGGAAATCATTTCTTCGGGCGTGCCCAGGCTGCGGGTGAGCGCCAGCTCCAGGCTGTTCACGCGCATCCGTGTGGGCACGCTGCTGAAGGTGACCATCGATGAAACCGGTATCACCTACAACGCGCAGGTCAGCCAGATCAACGCACGCATCGATCCGGTCAACCAGACCTTCGAGATGGAAGCGCGGGTGCAGGGCGGGGCAGCGGGTCTGCTGCCGGGCATGAGTGGCACGGCAGTGCTGGCCGATGCGGTTTCTGCAGTGCCAGCCAGGGGCCACTGAGCCATGAGCGCACCCATGCCTGATGCGTCTGCCCGTCCGAATCCCTGGCAGGTGATGGACCAGCTCACGGCCAAAGCGCGTGCGGCCGACAGCGAACACGCCCTGCTGTTCGTCATGGCCAACGAAACCTTTGCCCTGTTGCCTTACCGCACGGCGCTGGTGTTCACCCTGCACCACGGCGAGCCGCATCTGGGCTGCGCCTCGGGTCTGACCACGGTGGACCGCCGTGGCGCATTTGGTTCCTGGGCCGAGCAGGTGGTCAAGGCCCTGCTGCCGCTGCTGGGTGAGCGCAGCCATTTCACCACCGCCGACCTGCCCGAAGACCTGCGCGCGGCCTGGCACGACTGGTGGCCCGACATCGTGCAGGTCTACCCCGTCACGGGCAGCGGCAGCGAGGTGCTGGGCGTGGTGGTCTATGTGACCGAGCAGCCTTGGCCCCAGGCGACGGTGCCAATGCTGAATGCGCTGCACCAGGTGCACGGCCTCTGCCTGCAGAACCTGCGTGCGCAAAAAGGACCGTTCGACTTTCTTAAACAGCTGGTGGACGGGCGCAACCTCAAGACGCGCAAGTACATCGTGCGCGGCCTGGCCGCACTGGTGTTGGTGCTGTGCCTGCCGATTCGCCAGTTCGTGATCGCACCGGCCGAGATCATTTCGCTGGACGCGATTGCCGTCACCACGCCGGTCGAAGGCATCGTGGCCGAGATGGTGGCCAAGCCCAACCAGCCGGTCCAAAAAGGCGATGTGCTGGTCCGCCTGGACGATACGGCGATCCGCAACAAACTCGAATCGGCGAAGCAGGCGCTGGAGGTGTCGCGCGCCGAATACCTGGCCGGTGCCCACCGCGCTTTCGTGTCCACCGACAAGACGGCCGAAGCCGGCGTGCTCAAAGGCCGCATCAACGAGCGGCTGGCCGAGGTGGCCTTTCTGGAAGACCAGATGGGCATGCTGGAAATCCGCGCCAGCCGCGACGGCATCGCCGTGTACGGACAGGAGAACGACTGGATCGGCAAGCCCGTCAGCGCGGGCCAGCGCATTCTGGAGCTGGCCGACAGCAGCCATGTGGGCGTGAACGCCTGGGTGCCGGTGGCCGACGCCATCAACATGCGTTCGGGCGAGAGCGTGCATGTGCTGTTGTACGCCGACCCGCTCAGCCCCATGACGGCCACCATCGAGCAGGCCAGTTACCAGGCCACCAAATCGCCCGACGGCGTGGCCGCCTACCGCCTGCGCGCCACGCTGCCCCCGCAAGACAAAGTGCGCCTGGGCTTGCGCGGCAGTGCCAAGATCAACGGCGACTGGGTGGTGCTGGGCTACTTCATCTTCCGCCGGCCATTGGGCGCGGTGCGCCAGTGGCTGGGGGTGTAAGGCATGACCGACGTCGCCGCCCAGGCCGAACTCATGCAGCAACTGGCGCAGCAGATGGCCATGCAGCTGGCGCTGCCCCCCCTGCGCGAAGATCTGGCACTGCACCCCGGCGCCACTCAAAAGGATGGCTCGCCGAGCTGGGTCATCGAAGACCCGCTGCGTGGGCGCTTTTTCCGCATCGGCTGGCTGGAATTTGAACTGCTCAGCCGATGGCACCTTGGCGATGCCCGGCAGGTGGCGCAGGCGGTGGCCCGGGAAACCCTGCTCGCGCCCGAGATCGAAGAGGTGCTGGCGGTCAAACAGTTTTTCTTGCAGCACGAGCTGCTGCTTGACCAGGAACGTTTGAACAAAGCAGCCCAGGGCCCGCTGCCGCAGCCCGGTCTGGCCACCAAAGCGCTGCACAACTACCTGATGGTCCGCATCCCGCTGGTGAATCCAGACCGCTTTCTGCAGCGCTTTTTGCCCTGGTTTGCGCCGCTGCTGGGGCACCGGGCGCTGGTGCTGTCGATGCTGGCCGGCCTGCTGGGCCTGGTGCTGGCGCTGCAGCAGTGGGACAGTTTTGCCACGACGTTTCTGGAGACGCTGTCGCTGCAGGGCCTGCTCAGTTATTCGGTGGCGCTGGTGCTGGCCAAGGTGCTGCACGAGCTGGGCCACGCCTTTACCGCCAAGCGGCTGGGCCTGCGCGTGCCGCGCATGGGGGTGGCCATCGTGCTGCTGCTGCCCATGCTCTACACCGACACCGGCGAGACCTGGCGGCTCACGCGCCGGCGTGACCGCTTTGCGATCGCGGTGGCGGGCATGCGTATCGAGCTGATGCTGGCGGCCTGGTGCACGCTGGCCTGGAGCTTTTTGCCCGGCGGGCCGGTGCGCGGGGCCATGTTTTTTCTGGCCACCACCAGCTGGCTCATGACGCTGGCTGTCAACGCCAGCCCCTTCATGCGCTTTGACGGCTACTACATGATGTCGGACGCCACCGGCATTCCGAATCTGCACGACGAAGCGGCCAAGGTGTCCAAACACTTTTTGCGCCAACGCCTGCTGGGTTTTGACGAGCCCGAGCCCACGCTCGAAGGCGAGGCGCCGCCGCCCTGGCTGCTGTGGTTCGGTCTGGGCACCATGGTGTACCGCTTCTTCCTTTTTCTGGGCATCGCGGTCACGGTCTACCACTACTTCTTCAAGGCGCTGGGCATCTTTTTGTTCGGCGTTGAAATCTGGTGGTTCGTGGCGCGCCCCATCTGGAACGAACTCAAGGTCTGGTGGAAAGAGCGCAGCCGCATCCAGCTCAGGCCCGCCCGACGCACCGCACTGGTGCTGGGTGCCGTGCTGCTGGCGCTGCTGCTGCCCTGGCAAGGCCAGATCCAGGCCGAGGGCTGGCTGCGGGCGGGGCAAGAGTTCACGGTGTATTCACCGCGTCCGGCGCGCCTGCTGGATTTGCCGCAGGCCGGTCAGGCTGGTGCAGAGCAACTGCTGGTCAGCCTGGAGTCGCCTGACCTGCAGCTGCGCGAGGCGCGCGCCAACGCGAAGATCGGCGCCATCGACAGCCGCCTGATGGCCGCGACGGGTTCAGAGCAGCTGATGGAATCGGTACGCAGCACCCGCGAGCAGTTGCTCCAGCAGTGGACCGAAATCATGGGTGCCGATGCCGAAACCCGCCAGCTGCAGCTGGCCGCACCTTTTGCAGGCTTTGTGGTCGACGTGGCCAGCGATCTGGCGCCCGGTCAGGTGGTGGCGCGCCAGGAGGTGCTGGCCCGCGTGATCGATCCCAGCCGCTGGATCGCCGAGGTCTACGTGGACGAAGATGATGTGCGCCGCATCCACATCGGCGCCAGGGTCAAGGCCTACCTGCACGGTGTGCAGATGCAGGTGATCGACGGCAAGGTTGACGAGATCGACACCGTGCCGGTGGACCAGCTGCCCTCTGAAATGCTGGCCGCCCGTTTTGGCGGCACCCTCATCACCACCGATGACCCCAACCAGCTCAAGCCGCGCCAGACCTTGTACCGTGTGCGCGTGGCCATGCAGCACGGCCCGGCCACCGAACAGGCCCGTCTGGCCGGCTTCAACATCGAAGGCGACCGCGTCAGCGTGCTCGGACGCATCGTGCGCGGCACCCTGAGCGCGCTGGTGCTGCAGGCGAGTTTTTAAGATCAGGCTTGCGGCCAGCGTGCGGTGCGCCCCGCAGGCGACTCCAGCCGCCACACCGTGCTCTGCTGCGGCACAGTGAGCGGCAGGCGCAGCAGCTGTTTGTCTCGTGACACCAGGGCAATGGCCTTGCGCTCTTTGCCCAGCAGCTCGGGCACATCGCCCAGCTTGTTCACGCGCCAGTGCCCGAGTTGGCCGCGTGCGCCGACCTCCAGTCCCAGCCATTCGTCACCGGCCGCAAAGCCGGCCTGCTCGGCCGCGCTGCCGCGCAGCACGGCTTTGACCTGCACGCTGCCGTTCGCGTCTGCATGGCGCAGGCCCAGGTGCTGGGCAAAATTGCCCGGCTCGGCGTGGATGCGGATGCCTTGCGCTTCGAGCAGCTTCGCCAGTGGCAGTTCGGCGGTCGAATGCACCCAGGCCTGCAACTCCTTCTGCCATGAACGGCCGGTCAGGGCCTGCAGTTCATCCAGCACATCCTGCTCGCGCAGCGGGCCAGCCTGGCAGCGTTTCCACAGGCCGCGCATGACCTCGTCCAGGCAATGGCCCTTGTCTTTGGATGCCTCGCGCAATGACAGGTCGAGGCACAGCGCCACCAGCGCGCCCTTGGTGTAGTAGCTGACTGTGGCGTTGGGCGTGTTTTCGTCTTGCCGGTAGTACTTGACCCAGGCGTCAAAGCTGGCCTGCGCCACCGTTTGCACATGGCGCCCTGGCGTTTGCGTGACCTGGTTGATGGTTTTGGCCAGCAGCTGGAGGTACGTGGCGTCGTCGATCAGGCCGGCGCGGCGCAGCAGCAGGTCGTCGTAATAGCTGGTGAAGCCTTCGAAGAGCCAGAGCAGCGGTGTGTAGTTCTCGCAGGTGTAGTCGTAGCGCGCAAAAGCATCGGGCCGCAGCTGTTTGACGTTCCAGGTGTGGAAGTACTCATGGCTGATCAGGCCCAGCAGCGTGGTGTAGCCCTCGCCGGTCTTTTTTTCGCCCATGCGGGGCAGGTCGCGGCGGCCACAGATCAGGGCGGTGCTGTTGCGGTGTTCCAGTCCGCCGTAACCGTCGTCGACCGCGTTGAGCATGAACAGGTAGTTCTTGTGCGGCGCCTTGCGGCCCGCCTGCGCGCCCTGGCCGTGCCAGAAGCGGATTTCGGTTTCGCAGATTTTTTGGGTGTCGGCCAGCAGCCGCTCACCGTCAAAAGAGGGCAGGGCGCCCGCCACCACAAAACGGTGTTCGATGCCACAGGCCTTGAAGCTCCCGCTCCAGAATCGGCCCAGTTCCACCGGGCAGTCGACCAGCTCGTCGTAGTCGGCCGCCTGGTAGAGGCCAAAGCCTTTCTTGTCGGTCTTGACCGGCGTGAGTCCGGTGGCGGCCTGCCAGTCGCTCTGGCCTTTGACGGGCAGCAGTGTCAGCTGGTGTGGACGGTGTTCTTGCCCGTGCACGCGCAGGCACAGGCTGGTGCCGTTGAAGAAGCCGCGTCGGCTGTCCAGCCAGGCGGTGCGCACCGAGTTGTCGAAGGCGTAGACCTCCCAGCTCAGCGTCAGTGCCTGCCCCTGTTTGCAGGCGATCTGCCAGGTGCATTTGTCCAGTTGCCGGACCTCCAGCTGGCGTCGGCCCTGCCTGGCGCCCAGCTTCTGCAGGTTTTTGGAAAACTCGCGCACCAGGTAGCTGCCCGGAATCCACACCGGCAGCGAGACGGTCTGCTGCGTGGCAGGCTCGGGTACCGTCAACGTGACGCGAAACAGGTGGGCGTTGAGGTGCGCGGCTTCCACCGCGTAGTGCAGGGCAGTCATGGCAGCTCAGGTCGCACCGGCCGCCAGGAAGCAGCTCAGGCTGGAGACGATGGTCAGTTGCAGGCGCATCGGCAGCCAGGGCGCCAGGCCCGCGTCAGGCCAGGTTTTTCGGTCCACCATGTAGCAGCCGATGAGCACAAAGCCCAGCAGCGGCAGACCGGCGAAGGCGGGCATCATCACGCCGATCCAGGCCAGGATGGAGGGCAACACCCCCCAGGTGAAATGCACCGGCGGGGCGTGCTGGGTGGTGATGGCGTTGCGAAAGCCCACGCCCCAGTGGATGCCGCCCAGAAAGGACACGATCACGCCGCCATAGGCCTGCATGGACAGCGCCACGTAGGGGTGCAGGTCTTCGCCCACCACCCACAGGCACAGGGCCAGAAACACAAAGGGGATCAGACCGGCGTAACCGAGGCGACGGATCAGGACCCAGGTCGGGTCTTCGGGGTGCTGCAGATTCATCATGTCATTTCACCTGGGCGAGCTGGCTTTCGATCTGGGTCAGTGGCACGGCGCCGACCACGCGGGTGCCGTCGGCAAAGAACAGGGTGGGGGTACCGGTGATGCGGTTTTTCTTGCCGAACTCGACGTTGGCCTCGACGGGGGCGGTGTCGCAGCTGGCGGCGGGGGGCAGCACGCCATTGAGCATCCAGTCGTTCCAGACTTTGGCCTTGTCTTTGGCGCACCAGATGTTCTTCGATTTGACTTTCGAGTCCTCGCCCAGGATCGGGTAGAGCACATGCGAGATGGTCACGTTGTCGAGTTTCTGCAGGTCTTTTTCGAAGCGCTTGCAGAAGCCGCAGTTGGGGTCGGCAAACACCACCAGCTTGCGCTTGCCGTTGCCGCGCACCTGGGTGAAGGCGTTCTTGAGCGGGAGCTGGTCAAACGGCACGGCCGACAGTTTGTCCATGCGCTCTTCGGTCAGGTTGCGCTTTTGTTTCACATCGATCAGGTTGCCCTGGATGAGGAAGTTGCCTTCTGCATCGGTGTACATGATGTCGCTGCCCATGCGCAGTTCGTAGAGCCCGTTCATCGGGGTCTTGCTGACCTCGTCGATTTTGGGGATGTTGGGCAGGCGTTCGCTCAGGTTCTTGCGGATGGCGGCTTCCTGTCCGTGGACGCTGAGGGTGAGCAGGGTGGCGCAGACGAGTGCAAGCCAGTGGCGGATCTTCATGTGGAGGACTTTCGGGAAGGGGATGCGCCCATGGCCTGGCGGGTCATCCAGTGTTTGATCGGGCCAGAACGGTCAAACGCGCTCAGGCCCCAGTTGCGCAGCTGGGGCATCAGGGCTCCAGGTTGCGCGAACAGGCGCTGCAGGCCGTCGGTGACCAGTCCCATGGCCAGCACATCGGCGGCGCGGGCACGTTCGTAGCGGCGCAGCAGTTTGAGGTCGTTCAGCGGTCGCCAGAATTCTTTCTCACGGATCACTTTGACCAGCTCGGCCACATCGCCCAGGCCCACGTTCAGGCCCTGACCGGCGAGCGGGTGCATGGCGTGGGCGGCATCACCGGCCAGCACAAAGTTTTGTCCGAGGGTGCCAGGCATGGCACCGGTCCAGCGCGAGGCGCGGGCCAGTTGCAGCGGCCAGACGGCGCGTTCGCTGCAAAGCTGCATGCGGCCCAGAGCGAAGCCGCAGGCGCTGGCCAGTTCACTTGCAAAAGTATCGGCGTCCATGGCCTGCAGTTCTTGGGCACGCGTCGGGTACACCGACCACACCAGCGCGATGTCGCGGCCACCTTCCCCGCCCAGCGGCAGCAGGGCCAGCACCTCGGCCTGGGACTGCGACAGACCTGGGGCGCTGCCGAAGCGGAACCACTGCCGGGCCACGCCTGCGTGCGGCTGCTCACAGTGCAGCCGCGCGGCCACGGCATGCTGGTCGTAACGGGTGATGTCAAAGGCCACGCCCAGTTCGGTGCGGGTCTGGCTGGCGCGGCCTTCGCAGACCACGGTCAGCGGCGCGGCCACGGGTTCGTGCACCACCTGGATGAGCGGCTGGAACTGCACGGCAGCGGCCAGACGCGCTTCGAGCACCGGCACATCGACCATCCAGTTGAGTTCGCCAACGCCTTCGTCCCCCGCGCCAAAGTGCAGGTGGCCGCCATGGTCGCCCAGCACCTGCATCTCGCGCACGGGCGTGACGGCGGGCGCCTCGGGCCAGCAGCGCAGGTCTTCCAGCAGTGCTTTGGCCGCGCCGTTGAGGGAGTAGGCCCGCACGTCGGGGACTGCGTGGGGCGGGTGCTGATCAACCAGGGCCACACGCAGGCGTTCGCGGGCCAGCAAAAGGGCCAGCGTACGGCCGACGATGCCGGCGCCGCGGATGCAAATGTCACAGGAAAAGGCCATGTCCGGATTGTAGAGACCACGCTGGCACACAGAATTTTCAGCAGGGGTGTGAAATTATTTCTGCCACGGATCGTGAGGCCATGTCCGCGAACGGTGGTACCTTTCGCGCCCATCGGGGCAGGCCCGATGCCTGCTGTCGTGGAAAACCTCCCGCGGCAACAGCATGGGCACAACCCTTCTGGTTTTAAAAGGAATTGAGACATGATTTGGCAACAGGTTTACGACCCCTTGGGCAGCATGCTGCTGTCCACGCTGGTGGCGGCAGTCCCCGTCGTGGTCATGCTGGTGGGACTGGGTTTTCTGCATCTGAAGGCACACATCGCGGCGGCGGCAGGTCTGGCCAGCGCGCTGGCGATCGCCGTGTTCGCTTTCGGCATGCCGGCCGAAATGGCGGGCAAGGCCGCCTTCCTGGGCGGCCTCACGGGTCTGCTGCCGATTGGCTGGATCGTGCTCAACATCATCTTCCTGCACCAGCTGACCGAGCAGAACGGCAGCTTCAAGGTGCTGCAGGATTCGATTGCCGGCATCACCGAAGACCGCCGTCTGCAGCTGCTCTTGATCGCCTTCGCTTTCGGTGCTTTCTTTGAAGGTGCGGCCGGTTTCGGTACGCCGGTGGCCGTGACGGCCGCCATCCTGATCGGTCTGGGCTTCTCGCCGCTGGCCGCTTCGGGCCTGTCGCTGATCGCCAACACCGCCCCGGTGGCCTACGGCGCCCTGGGCACGCCGGTGATCACGCTGGCCAAGGTGCACGGCTACGACCTGGCCGAAGTGTCGGCCATGATCGGCCGCCAGCTGCCGTTCTTCTCGCTGCTCGTGCCCTTCTGGCTGATCTGGGCCTTTGCCGGCTGGCGCGGCATGAAGCAGATCTGGCCGGCCATTCTGGTGACCGGTGTGAGTTTTGCCATCCCGCAGTACCTGGTGTCCAACTACATGGGCCCCGAGCTGGTCGACGTGATCGCCGCGATCTGCTCGATGGCCGCTCTGGTGCTGTTCCTCAAGGTCTGGAAACCCGCCCAGATCTGGACCAGCGTGTCGCTCAAAGGCCATGAGGCCGACGGCGGCCAGGCCGGCGAAGCCCATGTGCCCGCCAAGCACGACACCGCCACCGTGGTCAAGGCCTGGACGCCCTGGGTCATCCTGACGGTGTTCGTTTTTGCCTGGGGCCTGCCCGCCACCAAGAACTTCCTCAACGGCATCTTCTCGCCCAAGTTCGCCATTGAAGGCCTGCACAAGCTGATCGAAAAAGTGCCGCCGGTGGTGCCCAAGCCCACCGCTGAGGCCGCCGAATACGTGTTCAACCTGCTGTCGGCCACCGGCAGTGGCATCCTGCTGTCGGCGGTGGTGGGAGGTCTGGTGATGGGCTACAGCGTGCCGGCCCTGTTGCGCGCTTACGGCAAGACCATTGTGCTGGTGCGCTATTCGCTGCTGACCATCGTGCTGATGCTGGCGCTGGGCACACTCACGCGCTACTCGGGTCTGGACACCACGTTGGGTCTGGCCTTTGCCGCCACCGGCGCGTTCTACCCCTTCTTCGGCACGCTGATGGGCTGGCTGGGCGTGGCCCTGACCGGTTCTGACACGGCCTCGAACGTGCTGTTTGGCGGCATGCAGAAAGTGGCCGCCGAACAGCTGGGCCTGTCGGCCAACCTCATGGGCGCGGCCAACAGCTCGGGCGGTGTGATGGGCAAGATGATCGACGCCCAGTCCATCGTGGTGGCCTCTACCGCCACCCGCTGGTTCGACCACGAAGGCGACATCCTGCGCTATGTGTTCTTCCACTCGATTGCGCTGGCCTGCCTGGTGGGCATTCTGGTGACGCTGCAGGCCTATGTGCCGCCGTTCACCCACATGGTGATCTGAGGGGCTTGAACCTGTCCTGATACCAAACGCCCGGCTCTGACCGGGCGTTTCAGTTTTCGGGCATGAAGCCGGACAGCGCGTAGGGCTGCATGTTCTCCAGGTTGTGGTCGAGCGAGAAACTGACCAGCATGGACATGCCCATGAGCGAGACGATGGCGTTGAGGTGGGCGTCGCCGCTTTCGGCCAGGGCATCCACCCGCATCTTCAGGTGCCGGTTCACGTTTTGCACCTGCCCGTAAAAGTCGGCGAGGCTGCGCAGCGTCCAGTCTGCCTGCCCTCCCTGGCGGGCATGGTGGTATTGCCCAATGAAGTAGGCCCCAACCATGCGGAACAGGGTTTCGTCGACGGTGGCAAACGGCATGTGCAGACGCCCCGGCCCTTTCATGCGCGAGAGCACCGGACAGGCGCCGGTGGCCATCAGCAGGCCCAGCACCGACTGCAGAGCGCTTTGCAGGTCGGTGCGGCGGCTGTGGGTGCGGTCCTGCATCAAGGCTTGCACATGCACGGCCTGGTAAGACGGGACCGTGCGAAACCGTTCCACGATGCCGGCCATGTCCAGCGCCGCCGGGCAGTGGGTGTGCTGTGCCCCGGACAGCGGGCATTGGGGGCACTGGTGGTGCGTCAGCCGTGTCCACTCCGGCGCCTGATCGATGCCAGGGGTGGCGTGCGAGCGTTCGGTGTCGATCGTGAAATCGACCTGACTGCCATCGTCGAAGCTCAGGGTGTAGTGGATGGTCGACATGCTCAACCGGTGAAAGAAAATGAAAACGGAAGTGCCATTATCGGTGGGTGAGCCTGGGCCAGGCTGACCCGGGCTGCGCCATGGCGGCGGATGGTGGCTGGAAGAGGCCACCACCGTGCGGCCGGTAAAATCCCGGTCATTCCCGAATTCAACAGAAAGCCTTTCCATGAGCCTCAAGTGCGGCATCGTGGGCCTGCCCAATGTGGGCAAGTCCACCCTTTTCAACGCCCTGACCAAAGCCGGCATTGCAGCGGAAAATTACCCCTTTTGCACGATCGAACCCAACACCGGCGTGGTGGAGGTGCCCGATCCGCGCCTGAACGAGCTGGCGAAAATCATCTCGCCTGAGCGCATCGTGCCGGCCATCGTTGAATTTGTGGACATCGCCGGTCTGGTGGCAGGTGCTTCCAAGGGCGAGGGCCTGGGCAACCAGTTTTTGGCCCACATCCGCGAGACGGATGCGATCGTCAATGTGGTGCGCTGCTTTGAAGACCCCAACGTGATCCATGTGGCGGGTCGCGTCGACCCGATCGCCGACATCGAGGTCATCCAGACCGAGCTGTGCCTGGCCGACATGGGCACCGTTGAAAAGGCCCTGCAGCGCTACACCAAGGCCGCCAAGAGTGGCAACGACAAGGAAGCTGCAGCGCTGGTGCAGATCCTGACCAAGGTGCAGGCCGTGTTGGACCAGGGCAAACCGGTCCGCACGCTGGACTTGAGCGACCAGGAACGCGCGCTGCTCAAGCCGCTGTGCCTGATCACCGCCAAGAGCGCGATGTTCGTGGGCAACGTGAGCGAAGACGGCTTCGAGAACAACCCGCTGCTCGAGCGCCTGAAAGATTACGCCGCTGGCCAGAACGCACCCGTGGTGGCGATCTGCGCCAAGATGGAAGCCGACATGTCCGAGATGAGCGACGAGGACAAGGCCATCTTCCTCGAAGAGATGGGCCAGACCGAGCCGGGCCTGAACCGCCTGATCCGCGCGGCCTTCAAGCTGCTGGGTCTGCAGACCTACTTCACCGCCGGCGTCAAGGAAGTGCGCGCCTGGACCATCCACATCGGCGATACCGCACCGCAGGCGGCCGGTGTGATCCACGGTGATTTTGAGCGCGGCTTCATCCGCGCCCAGACCATCGCCTACGACGACTTCATCGCCTACAAGGGTGAGCAGGGTGCCAAGGACGCGGGCAAGATGCGCGCCGAAGGCAAGGAATATGTCGTCAAGGACGGCGACGTGATGAACTTCCTGTTCAATGTGTGACGCGCTTGCGCTCCAATGAAAAAACCGCTCTTCGGAGCGGTTTTTTTCATGGTGGGGTCAGTGCTGAGAGCGCCAGCCCTCGAGCCGGCTGCGTGGCCCCTTGTGCCCGAGGTAGGTGGGGGCCACTGCCGACAGCGCGGCGGGGGTGATGCCCAGTGCCTGCAGGCCGGGCAGCTGCCCGCTGGCCACGTTGTCGACCGCCATCGAAGCCAGGTTGTCGCGGCTCATGAGCGGTTCACCGGGCAGCATTTCCATGGCCAGTGCCTGCAGCCAGCCGACCCAGCGCGGCAGTGGGATGACCGGACGGCCTTTGCCGCCGTTCACGCCCGCCCACTGGCCTGAACGCTTGACCAGTTCACCGAGGGTGAAGGTTTCCGGCCCGCAGGCTTCGCAGGTCTGGCCGATGGTGCGGCGGTCCTGCAGGCAGCGCACGATGGCGGCAGCCACATCGTTGACCCACACCGGCTGGAATTTCGTCCCGCTTCCCGCCAGTGGCATGAAAGGAAAGACCTGCTGCAGATCGGCAAACAGGTTGAGGAACCTGTCTTCGGCGCCAAAGATGACGCTGGGCCTCAGAACCGTCAGATCCAGTCCGGCCGATGCCAGCACGGCTTCTCCCCGTGCCTTGCTGCGCTGGTACAGGGACGGACCCTGAAGGTCGGCGCCCAGGGCGCTCACATGCACCAGCCGCTCCACGCCCGCTTGGCGCATGGCGGCAGCAATGCGCTGGGGCAGCTGCACATGCATGCGCTCAAAACGCGCTTCGTCGCCATGCAGCACGGCGATCAGGTTGACCACCGCCGAATGGCCGGCCATCAGCGCCGCAAGTGCGGCATCGTCGTGCACATCGGTTTCGATGACGGTCAGGCCGGGCAGGGTCTGCACGCTGGCGGCACGGCTGGCGCGCCGCGTGGGCACCGTGACCTGATGGCCGGCGCGCACCAGTTGTTCACACACGTGGCGGCCGACAAACCCGCTGCCGCCGAGCACAAGGACAGGGCTGATGTTCATGCCTGCCATTCTGCGGCAGTTCAGGCCACGGCGTGGCAGGCGACCTTGATGCCCTTGAAGTCGCGCAGGGCAGGGCGTTCCTGTTTGCACAGATCGGTGGTCTGCGGGCAGCGCGGGTGAAAGCTGCAGCCGCTGGGCGGGTTGAGCGGGTTGGGCACCTCGCCCTGCACCGGCGTGCGGGCCCGGCCGGTGTCACGCATCTTGGGGATGGCGTCCAGCAGCATGCGGGTGTAGGGGTGCTGAGGCTGGGCAAACAGGGTGTGCTTGTCGGCCAGCTCCACCAGGCGGCCCAGGTACATCACACCCACCTGGTCGCTCACATGGCGCACCACGGCCAGGTTGTGCGAGATGAACAGGTAGGTCAGGCCGCGCTCGCGCTGCAGCTCTTTCATGATGTTGAGCACCTGCGCCTGCACGCTCACGTCCAGCGCCGAGGTGGGCTCGTCGCAGACCAGAAACTCCGGTGCGGTGGCCAGGGCGCGCGCAATCGAGATACGCTGGCGCTGGCCGCCCGAAAACTGGTGCGGGTACTTGCTCATGTCCTGCGCGGCCAGACCGACTGACTGCAGCAGTTCGGCCACATGGGCCTTGAGTGCGGCGGAGTCGGTCACCAGGCCGTGTTCGCGCAAGGGCTCGCCAATGATGGACTCCACCGTCCAGCGCGGGTTCAGGCTGGCATAGGGGTCCTGGAAGATCATCTGAATGCGCTGGCGGATCTTGCGTGACGCCTGCGACTGGTAGGCCGCATGGGCGTCTTGCCCGTCAAAGGTCAGGCTGCCGCGTGTGGGTTCGTACAGGCCCACCAGCAGGCGTGCCACGGTGCTTTTGCCGCAGCCGGACTCGCCCACCAGGGCCAGTGTTTTGCCTTTTTCAATCTCAAAGCTCACGCCATCTACAGCGTGCAGCATCTGGCGGGGTTTGCCTTCCAGCACGCGGTTGAGCCAGGGGGCGGAAACATCAAAAGTCTTGGCCAGATCGCGGGCCACGACCAGGGGGGTGCGCTCGCTCATGCGGCCTCCCTGGCGTGCAGCCAGCAGGCGGCGCGGGTGGCACCGGCGACCATCAGCTCGGGCCGTTCCTGCATGCAGCGTTCGAACGTTTTCGTGCATCGCGGGTTGAAAGCGCAGCCTTGAGGAATGGCGTTCAGGCGCGGCATGGCGCCGTCGATCTGGTTGAGGCGTTCGCGGTCACTGTCCATATCGGGAATCGAGGCCATCAGGCCGGCAGTGTAGGGGTGGGCCGGGTGGTTGATCACCTCGTGCACCGGTCCGATTTCCGCGATGCGGCCAGCGTACATCACGGCCACGCGGTCGCAGGTTTCGGCGATCACGCCCATGTCGTGCGTGATCAGCATGACGGCAGCGCCACGTTCTTTGCAAACGCGCTTGAGCAGACCGATGATCTGTGCCTGGATCGACACGTCCAGGGCCGTGGTCGGTTCGTCGGCCACGATGAGTTGCGGTTCGGCCGCCAAAGCCAGTGCGATCACCACCCGCTGGCGCATGCCGCCCGAGAACTGGTGCGGGTAGTGGTCGATGCGTTGCCCGGCAGCCGGGATGCCGGTGTCCACCAGCAGCTGGATGGCGCGCTGGCGCGCTTCGGCCGCGCTGACAGGCAGGTGGGCCTGGATGGTCTCAGTCAGTTGCCTGCCCACGGAGTACAGTGGATTGAGCGACGTGAGGGGGTCCTGAAAGATGGCGCCGATCTTGCGGCCACGGATGTGGCGCATCTGGTCGTTGCTCAGGTGGTCGATGCGCTGGCCCTGCAGCAGAATCTGGCCGCTGGCCACGCGCCCCGGAGGTTCGAGCAAACCGATGATGGATGCGCCGGTGAGTGATTTGCCCGCGCCCGACTCGCCCACCACACCCAGGATTTCTCCGGGGGCGATGTCAAGTGAAATGTCATCGAGGGCACGCAGCGTGCCGTGGCGGTTGGGGAATTCCACCACCAGGTTTTCTACTTGCAAAAGACTCATCGCAATCTCGGATTGAGCGCATCGCGCAGCCAGTCGCCCAGCAGGTTGACCGACAGTGCAATCAGCACCAGCATCAGTCCGGGGAAGATGGTGATCCACCATTCACCCGAGAACAGGTAGTCGTTGCCCACGCGGATCAGCGTGCCCAATGAGGGTGAAGTGGGCGGCACCCCCACACCCAGGAAGGACAGCGTGGCCTCGGTGATGATGGCGGTGGCCACCTGGATGGTGGCGAGCACCAGCACCGGCCCCAGCACATTGGGCAGCACATGGCGCACCATGATGCGCAGTGGCGCCACACCCGTCACCCGTGCGGCCTGCACGTACTCCTTGTTGCGTTCGACCAGGGTGGTGCCGCGCACGGTGCGCGCGTATTGCACCCAGCCGGTCAGCGAGATCGAGACGATCAGCACGCCAAAGGCCAGGCCTTCGTGCGCGTTGGGGAACAGGGCACGCCCCACTCCAGAGATCAGCAGCGCCACCAGAATGGGCGGAAACGACAGCATCACATCGCACAGGCGCATCAGCAGGGTGTCCAGCCAGCCGCCACGAAAGCCAGCCAGCAGGCCCAGCGAGACGCCGACCAGCACAGACAGGATCACCGAGGCCACACCCACCACCAGCGAGATGCGGGCGCCGTAGATCAGGGCCGACAGGATGTCGCGCCCCTGGTCATCGGTGCCCAGCAGGTACTTGCCCGACCCACCGTCGAGCCAGGCGGGCGGCAGGCGGGCATCGCTGAGTTCCAGTCGGCTCAGGTCAAACGGATCGGTGGGCGACACCCAACCTGCAAACACCGAGCTGAAGATGCAGACAAAAGCGATGAGGGCCGCCACCACCGCCGTAGGAGAGGTGCGAAAGCTGTAGCCCACATCGCTGTTGAGCCATCGTTTCAATGCAGAAGTCATGCTGTCACTTCAGGCTGATGTACTTCCAGTGCATGATGTTGTCAGGCCATTGCACCAGCTCGACGTTTTTCTTCATGCCCCACAGCAGCGCCTGCTGGTGCAACGGGATGTGGCCCACCTCGTCCATGTGGATCTTGCTGGCTTCGCGGATCATCGCGTTGCGCTTTTTGTCATCGGTTTCCGAGCCCACGGCGGCCGTCAGTTCGTCGACTTTGGCATTGCTGTATGCGCCCAGATTGAACTGGCCGCGACCGCCATCACCCGGTGTGGACAGGATGGGGTACATCACGTTGTGGGCGTCCACGGTGCTGGCGGTCCAGCCCAGCATGTAGAAGCTGGTGTCGCGGCGCAGGATTTTCGGGAAATAGGTGCCTTTGGTTTCGGCTTCCAGATTGATCTTCACCCCGATCCTGGCCAGGTTGGCGGCCACGGCCTGGCAGATTTCCGCATCGTTCACATAGCGGTCATTCGGGCAGTTGAGCTTGACTTCAAAACCGTTGGGGTAGCCGGCGTCAGCCATCAGCTTCTTGGCCGCCTCCACGTCGTAGGGCATGCGCTGAGTCAGGTCCGGTGCAAAGCCGCGCACTTCCGGCGGGAACATCTGCGCGATCGGGGTAGCGGCGCCACGCATCACGCGGCTCTTGATGGTGTCGATGTCAATCGCCTGGTAGAAGGCCTTGCGCACGCGCACGTCCTTGAAGGGGTTCTTGCCCTTGATGTTGGAGAACTGCAGCTCGTCACGCTTTTGGTCCATGCCCAGGAAGATCACGCGCAACTCGGGGCCTTGCATGACCTTGAGGTTGGCATTGGCCTTGACACGTTCCACGTCCTGCACCGGGATCGGGTCCATCACATCCACTTCGCCCGACAGCAAGGCGGCAATGCGGGTGCTGTCGTTGCCAATGGGAGTGAAGATGACTTCGTCCACATTGCCCTCGACCTTGCCCCAGTAGTTGCCGTGACGCACAAAGCTGGTGCGCACACCCGGCTGGCGCTCACGCACACGGAAAGGACCGGTGCCGTTGGCGCGGAAGGATGCGGCGTTTTCGATACCTTTGCGGCGGTCCACCGGTTTGGTGGCCTGGTTTTCCTCGCACCACTTCTTGCTCATGATCATCCAGCCGGTGAAGAGTTCAGGCAGGATGGGGAAGGGCGCCTTGGTCACGAAGTCCAGGGTGTGGTCGTCGATCTTCCTGATCTCTTTGATCTGGCCCACATAGCTTTTCATGTCGGAGCCATCGCCACCGGCGCGCTCGTAGCTGAAGATCACATCGTCGGCATTGAAAGGCTTGCCGTCGTGGAAGGTCACGCCTTTGCGCAGATTGAAACGCCATACGGTGGGGGCCGTCTGTTTCCAGGAGGTCGCCAGCGCGGGTGCCAGTTTGTAGTCCTTGCCGCGCGTGACGAGGGGCTCGTAAACGTTGCTCGTCACGGAAATTTGCAGGGTTTCATTGAGCGAGTGCGGGTCCATGGACAGCGCATCGCCCTGGTTGGCCACCTTGAGGGTGACCGCCTGGGCGGACAGGGCCGTCAAGGCCGATGCCACAGCGAGTGCAGTGAAAGAGTGGCGGAAAGTCAGGTGGCGCATGGTCATCTCCTTGGGGTAGGGCAAAAATCAGTGGGCAGACAGGGGCAGCGCCTGCTCGATCAGGCTGGCATGCAGTGCCGCGCCCAGAGGCAGGATCTCGTCGTTGAAGTCGTAGCGGCTGTTGTGCAGCGGATGTGGGCCGGGGCCGTGTGGCGCACCTTGTCCGATGCGGATGTAGGCGCCGGGCCTGGCCTGCAGCATGAAGGAAAAATCCTCCCCTCCCATGCTGGGCAGCATGTCGCGCCAGACCCGGTCTTCGCCGACCAGGCTGGCCGCCACGTTGGCGGCAAAGTGGGCTTCGGGCACGGTGTTGACAGTGGCCGGGTAGCCCCGCTCAAAAACCACTTCGGCACTGGCGCCAAAGCCTTGGGCAATGCCCGAGCACAGCTGCGACAGGCGGTCTTCGATGGCTTGCTGCACGGCTTCGTTGTAGGTGCGCACGGTGCCCACCAGCCGCACTTCGCCAGGGATCACGCTCATGGCGCCCGGGTGGCCGCCCTGCATGGCACAGATGCTGACCACGGCCTGATCGAAGGCCGACACATTGCGGGCCACGATGCTTTGCACTGCCGTGATGATGTGGCCGGCCACCAGCACCGGATCGACCGCCTGGTGGGGGCGGGCGCCGTGGCCACCCTTGCCATGGACGATGATTTCGATGCGGTCGGCCGCCGCCTGCATTGGGCCGGGGGTGATGCCAATGACGCCAAATGGCGTTTCGGGCGAATTGTGCTGGGCAAACACCTTGTCGCAGGGGAAACGGTCAAACAGGCCGTCTTCCATCATGGCGCGCGCGCCCGCATAGCCTTCTTCGCCGGGTTGAAAGATCAGCACGGCCGTGCCGTCAAAGCGCCGGGACTCGGCCAGATAGCGGGCCGCACCGATCAGCATGGCCGTGTGGCCGTCATGGCCGCAGCCATGCATCAGTCCCGGTTTGGACGACTTCCAGGTGCACTCGTTGAATTCCTGCAGCGGCAACGCGTCCATGTCGGCACGCAGACCGATCATGGGCCCCGGGTTGTCGGCATGGCGGCCCTGGCCATGCACCAGCCCCACCACCCCCGTCTTGCCCAGGCCGGTGTGGATGCTGTCCACGCGGCACAGTTTGAGGGCTTCGACCACACGGCCCGAGGTGTAGACCTCTTCAAAGCCCAGCTCGGGGTGGGCATGCAGGTCACGCCGGAAAGCCGTGAGTTCCGGGTGGTACTGAACGATGTGCGAGAACACCCGGCCTTTGGCCATGGCGGATTGAAGCGGTACGCTCATTTCAATGTCCTCCGCTCTTGCCCATGCGCAGGCGTGGGTCGACGGCGAAATACAGCAGGTCCACGACCAGATTGATGACCACGAAGATCAGGGCGATCAGGCACAGGTAGGCGGCCATCACCGGGATGTCGGCAAAAGTCACGGCCTGAATGAACAGCAGACCCATGCCCGGCCACTGGAACACCGTCTCGGTGATGATGGCAAAAGCGATCAGGCCGCCGAGCTGCAGGCCGGTGATGGTCATCACCGGCACCAGCGTGTTCTTGAGGGCATGGCCGAAATGGATGGCGCGGTTGGACAGGCCGCGGGCGCGGGCAAACTTGATGTAGTCGGTGCGCAGCACCTCCAGCATCTCGGCACGCACCAGCCGCATGATCAGCGTGAGCTGGAAGATGGCCAGCGTGATGGCCGGCAGCACGATGTGGTGCCAGCCCTTGAGCGTCAGCAGGCTGCTGGTCCACCAGCCGATGTGCACCACCTCACCACGCCCGAAGCTGGGGAACCAGCCCAAAGTCACGGCGAACAGCAGGATCAGCAGGATGCCGATCAGGAAGGTGGGCAGCGAGACCCCCAGCAGGGACAGGGTCATGAACACCTGGCTGATGAAGGTGCCGCGGCGCAAGGCGGCATAGACACCCATCGGGATGCCGATCAGCAAAGCCAGTCCGGCGGCGACGAGTGCCAGTTCCAGCGTGGCGGGAAAGCGTTCGGCGATCAGGCGCGAGACCTTGGCGCCCTGGCGCAGGCTCAGGCCAAACTCGCCCTGCACGGCGTTGACCAGGAAATGCCAGAACTGAACCACAAAGGGCTGGTTCAGGCCCAGGTCGGCACGCAGCTGGTCGATCTGTTCCTGGGTGGCGTCCTGCCCGAGCAGGAACACCACCGGATCCCCCACGTACTGGAACAACAGGAATGCGATGAACGCGACCGTCACCATGACGACCGCCGCCTGGATCAGGCGTTGAAGGATGAAAGCCAGCATCAGTTCATCTTGAAAGTGGACCCGTGGACAGACGTGATCGCCATTGCACAGGCTGCGGTCAGCGCAAAAATCGCCCGGAACTTGGCGGTGGTCGTTTTCATGATCGAATCCTCAGCAGACTTGGATCTAAGCCATGCGATTGAATATGCAATATCCGTGCTTGCCAACGTCACAGGGAAATCCCCTTGGTGGTGTGTCGCGCACCAGACAGGTGCGACGGAAGGATGCCCATGCCCGTCTTGTCCGTTGTCGATGGTTGCCCCGGGCTCAGGAGTCAGAGAGGCCGCGGGCTGCCTGATGCATGGCGTCCATGGCCTGATCGACGATTTGCTGGCGCCATTCGTCCGTGTCCACATAGAACGCATCCATCAGGTCCTGCTTGATCTGCTGTCGCAGTGCTGGCGGCGCTTCGGGGTGCAGATGCAGCCAGTGGTCGCCTCGCAAGGCGTACATGACT
>JAYRQF010000170.1:0-2203 GCA_041910735.1 Limnohabitans sp. | reverse complement strand
GGCGCCATCAACCGTGGCCAGCATCAGGATGCCCGATGGCTCGACGTAGTCGCCCGGCAGCTCGGCCAGTTCCTCGGCAAAGCCCTGGAAGCACAGGTCGATGTCCAGCGAGGCCTGGTAGTCGAGGAAGAGGGCGCGGACAGCCGACAGGTCTTCGGCCGTCTGGGCCACGTGCAACTGCAAATCGGGGGTGCTCACATCAGAGGGGCGGCATCGGCGGGGGAATCCCGGACTATACGGCAGGGCCAGCTCAGTCAAAACTGTTCGCGGGGATGGCCCCATCGCCCAGCGAGACGATGCCATAGACGGCAGCCGCGCAGAGCAGCAGCACGAGCAGGGCCCACCAGCGGGAGCGGGCGTTGTCGTTCGAACCCGGCACCGGGGCCGGCAGCAACTTATCGCCCACGATCATTGGCCGCACCAGTTGTTGCCGCCGCACCAGTCGGTAGAAGGCGATGGCCAGCAGGTGCAACACCACCAACGCGATCAGCAGCAGCTTGCCGACGTCCTTGTGATACCGGGTAAGGCTGCTCACCCAGTCGCCCGACACCAGGCCGGCCAGCGGGCCGGTGAACGCGATTTCGTCATCAGCGAACAGGCCGCTGCCGACCTGCGCAAACAGCACCAGCAACAGGGCCAACACCGACCACGCGCCCAGCGGGTTGTGTCCCACGCTGCGTTCCGGCCCGGTCTGGCCCCGCAGGTAGGCGAAGGTGGTTGACGGCGCCACGACGAAGCTGCCAAAGCGCGACCAGCGTCCACCGACAAACCCCCAGACCAGACGGAACAGCAGCAGGGTCAGCACGGCGTAGCCTAACCGGCCGTGCCAGACCATGGCGTTGCCGCCGACGTTGCCGGTGACCACCAGGCCGACGACGCAGACCACCAGGGCCCAGTGGAACAGGCGGGTGAGCAGATCCCAGACGCGGACAGTGTGCATGGTGAACCTCACAGAACAGGCAGGCGGATGGATACAAACCCTCAGGGGGCCGTTCCCCCGGAACCAAAGGCAAAAGCCTAAACTCCATGCGGTTGTAGCACTTCGGGGCTACTTTGTTTCCACCACCACGCTCAGGAGTTCCCATGAAGACCCTTGTTCCCGCCGCGCTCGTGCTGGCCACAGCTGTCTTGTCGACCCCGGCCATGGCCCAGTTCCAGAAACCGGAAGACGCCATCAAATACCGCAAGGCGAGCTTCACCGTGATGGCGGCGCACTTCGGTCGCATCGGTGCCATGGCCAACGGCCGTGTGCCCTTTGACGCCAAGGTCGCTGCCGAGAATGCCGCGATCGTGGAAACCATGTCCAAGCTCCCTTGGGCAGCCTTCGGACCGGGCACCGACAAGGGCGACACGCGCGCGCTGCCAGACATCTGGAAAGAGCAGGACGCGTTCAAGGCCGGCGCCGACAAGATGCAGGCCGAGATCGGCAAGCTGGTGGCAGCCACCAAGACCGGCAACCTCGACAGCGTGAAGGCGGCCTTCGGTGCGGCCGGGCAGACCTGCAAGGCCTGCCACGACGACTTCCGCAAGGACTGAGCCCTTCCCTTCACAGTCTCCCCCATGAAAAAAGGCCGACCCGCGGGTCGGCCTTTGGCTGCGTGCACGGCCCCATCAGGCCTTGGCGAGCAACTTCTCGATCAGCTGGTGCAGGGCGTCCTTGTCCGGCTCGCCCACAAAGCGCTTGACGATGTTGCCCTCCTTGTCGACCAGATAGGTGGTGGGCGTGAGCTTCACATCGCCCCAGTTCTTGGCCAGCTCGCCGGTGTTGTCGAGCGCGACCTTGAACGGCAGCTGGCGGCTCTGCGCAAAGTTGAGCACCCAGGCCGGCGGGTCGTAGCTCATGGCCACGGCCACCGTCTCGTAGCCGCGGTCCTTGAACTTGTTGTGCGTCTCCACCAGCATGGGCATTTCCTTGACGCAGGAAACGCAGGTGGTCGCCCAGAAGTTCACCAGCATGACCTTGCCCTTGAGGTCGGCTGTGGTGGTGGTGCTGCCGTCGAGCAGCACGAAGGTCGACGGCGGAGCCGCGTCGCGGGTGCCGCAGCCGCCAAGCAACAGGGATGTGCCCAATGTGGCGGCCAGGCCCAGGGTCATCAGGCCGCGGCGACGGTTGAGGGCGCGTGCAAAGAGGTGCTGTGTCATAGTGCGTGCATGCAGGGCTGGGATGCTGCGCGGGCACCGGCCCGAGGCGCGGTCATCCGGT
>JAYRQF010000169.1:0-4296 GCA_041910735.1 Limnohabitans sp. | reverse complement strand
GCCGACGACCTGATGGTGGGTGACACGCCCATCATGGCGCAGATGGTGCAGCAGTTCGCGCACTGGCGCAGCAGCATTCTGGCGGTGCAGGACGTGCCGCGCGAGCAGACGAACCGCTACGGCATCGTCAGCGGCCAGCCGGTGGAAGACGGTGTGGTGGACGTGAGCGGCATCGTCGAGAAGCCCGCCCCCGATGTTGCGCCCAGCACGCTGGCGGTGGCCGGCCGCTACATCCTCACGCCCGGCATCTTCCACGAGCTGGAGAACATCCCCCGCGGCGTGGGCGGTGAGATTCAGCTGACCGATGGCATCGCCCAGCTGCTGCGCCGCGAGAAAGTGTTTGCATACCGCTACGAAGGCACCCGTTACGACTGCGGCAGCAAGCTCGGGTTTTTGCAGGCCACGGTGGACCTTGGTGTGAAACACGCCGAAGTCGGCACCGAATTTGCCGACTGGCTCAAGGGCAGGGGCTGAACAGCTTCGCCGGGGAGACCCTGACCGTTTGAACGAGGTTGATGGTAATCGTTGTCATATCAATGATTTCAATTGAAATATCGTTGATATTTCAGTGAATTCACCTAGAATCATGAACATGATTCGCCTTGCCTCATCCCCACGCAGTTCAAAAGTGCGCCCTGTCCCTGTCGTGGTGGGCAGTGCTTTGGAGCGCCTTGGCGTGCGTGTCACCATGGCCAGAAAGCTGCGTGACCTGACGCAGGAGGAGCTGGGACACCTTGCTGACGTTTCCACGTCGACCGTCCGATCCCTGGAGGACGGTGCCGAAGGGGTGGGCATGGGAAATTTTTTCAAGGTGCTGGAGGCCCTGGGTCTGCTGGTCCAAATTGAAAAGCTGCTCGATCCTCATGAAGACCCTGAAACGCTGGCGTATGCGCAGCGCAAACTGAGAGCGCCATGATGGTGGTCACGCCTGTCTGGGTTTGGCTGCCAGGCCAAGACGAGCCCACCCGGGCAGGCGACCTCGTCCATGGCAACAGCTCACGCTTCATTTATCACCCCGATTACGCGAACACCGTGGGGGCGCTCGCGCTGGACCCTGTCGAACTGCGAATTTCACGCTCCTCAAGAGGCACCGCGATCCTGGGGGTGGATGGCTTGCCCGGTGTTGTTCGCGATGCCAAGCCAGCCGGATATGGGGAAGACCGCCTTAAAGCGCTCCACGGTGACAAGCTGGATGCGCTGCAATTGCTGGAGCTGGGGGTTCCTGACGGCGTTGGCGCCCTCGAAGCCTGCGTCGACATCGAGAGAAAGTTGTTGTGGCGCCCCAAAAGCCTGGCTGACCTGCAGCAGCTGACCGAAGACCTTGAGGCGCACGAGCCTTCCAGCAGGGCCTTGCGTCGGCTCAATCGGGACCTGGATACGAGCGCAGGTGGCGAGCGTCCCAAGGCGACCCTGGTCGATGAGGGGTGCCTGTGGCTGGTGAAAATGCAGGCGCGAGGCGACAGGCAGGCCATGCCTGCGCGGGAGTTTGTGACCATGCGCCTGGCACAGCAAAGCGGCCTTGATGTGGCGCCCGTGAAACTGCATACCTTCGGTGCCCACCAGGTATTGATGGTCCGGCGCTTTGACAGAGGTGGCGATCCGTTCAGGCCGACGCGAAAGCTTTACGCGAGCGCGCACACGGCCTTGCGTTTGCGCCTTGATTCCGTCAAGGGTGACCCGGGGCGCTCGTACCTTGCGCTGGCAGACCGGCTCAGGATCTGGCTCAGGGACGGCGCGCACGACCACCGTGAGCGCCTGGGCAGACAACTGGCCGAGTTGTGGAAGCGAATGGCCTTCAATGCCTTGGTGGGCAACACCGATGACCACGTTCTCAATACAGGGCTTCTCTTTGACCGTGTGTCTGAGGGCGACGATCGCATGGCATGGGGCCTTTCCCCAGCTTTCGATATCACGCCCAACATGGTGGCGCCACCGCAAAACATCGAAGAGGGTCCCAGTCTGTCACTGGCCACCGGTCCTGACGGGTTGTCGGGCACGAGCGTCGCGCGGCTTGTCGATGCAGCCCAAAGGATGGGGCTTGACCGCGACGATGCCAGCCAATGGCTCATGGAAAAAGCCAGGCAGGTCGCTGAACAATGGGAGTCCATGTTGCGCACGGCTGCCGGGCCAATCATTGCAGACGCGGCACGCATGGACCGGCTCGTGGATGATGTCAGGCCATCTTTCGCTTATGCGCAGTGGTTGGCAGTGAGGCTTACTGGGCCGTGATGTTTTTCTCGGTCGCCACTTTGTTCCACCGGTTGTACTCATCCACGAGGCGCGTCTTCATTTGCTCGGGCGACTGGTAGGCCGCCAGCGCGCCGATTTTTTCCATGCGCTCGCGGGTGTCCTTTTCGGCGAGGATGCTTTTGAGCTCCTTGTCCAGGCGCGTCGTCACCTCTGCAGGTGTGCCATTGGGCACCACGATGCCGCTCCATGAGCTGGACCTGAAGCCGGCAAAGCCCTGCTCCGCGATGGACTTGACGCCCGGCAGGAAAGCCTTGGCGTCGGGCGAGCCCAGTGCAATGGCCTTGAGCCTGCCACTCTGGATGTGGGGCATGGCGGCGATCAGGTCGGCGTACATGACGGGCAGCTGACCGCCCAGCAGGTCGTTCATGGCCGGGGCACTGCCCTTGTACGAGATGTGCTCCATCCTGAACCCGCCCAGGTCCTTGAGTTGTTCCATGGACAGGTGGCCGATGCTGCCCGTGCCGGGGCTGGTGTAGCTCAGGTCCCGCGATTTGGCCGCGGCAATGAGTTGCTGAAGGTCTTCCACGCCCGGCAGCGCCTTCGGGTTGATCACGATCACATAAGGCAGCTCGTAAACCGTGGCCACGCAGGTGAAGTCTTTGCGTGAGTCGTAGAGGTTGTTGCGGTAGACGATCGGAGCGATGAGCGCCGGCATGCCGAACATCGAGATGGTGTAGCCGTCTGCGGGTGACTTGATGAACGCTGCGGTGCCAATCGAGCCCGAGGCCCCGGGTTTGTTTTCGACGATGACGCTTTGGCCCAGCCGTTCCGAGAGTTTCTGCGCGATCAGACGTGCGGCCGTGTCGGTGGGGCCTCCGGCGGGAAAAGCCACCACCATGCGGATGACTTTGTCAGGCCAGGTGGAGGCCAGCGAGGGCAGGGGGGCGAGTGTAGCTGCGAGGGCGCAGGCTGCACCCGATTTGAGCAGGGTACGGCGGCCAAGGGTCTGAGTCTGTTTCATGAAAGCATTTTCGTTGAGGCCCCGACAAGGGCCTGTCATTTGCGCAATCCGGTTGGCATGCCCTGCGGCTGCGCAGTCAACTGCAGCGCCTGGCGCGCGGCCACGCGGCCTTCGTCGGTGGGGATCACCCACACTTCGGTGGCGCTGTCTGCGGTGTGGATGGCGCGGCAGGCATCGCCGGTGGCGGCCAGGTTCAGGGCGTTGTCCACCTGCACGCCCAGCCAGCCCAGCTGGGCGCACCCCTGCTGGCGCAGGGCGGCGTCGTGTTCACCGATGCCGCCGCTGAAGGCGATCACGTCCAGCCCCTGCAGGCAGGCGGTCATGGCGCCGGCTTCGCGCACCACGCGGTGGGCGAACAGGTCGATCGCAAAGCGGGCGCTGTCGCTGCCGCTCTGGTGCAGGGTGCGCATGTCGGCGCTGATGCCCGAGACACCGAGCAGGCCGCTTTGCTTGTAGAGCAGTTTTTCGATCTGGGCGTGGCTCCAGCCTTGCTCCATGAGGTAGAGCAGGACGCCGGGGTCAAGGTTGCCGCTGCGGGTGCCCATCATCAGGCCGTCCAGCGCCGAAAAGCCCATGGTGGTGGCCACACTTTGCCCGGCTTGTGCGGCGCACAGGCTGGCGCCGTTGCCCAGGTGGGCCATCAGCACGCGGCCACTGGCCCGGGGGGTACGCTGTTGCAGCTCGCCCATGATGAACTGGTAAGACAGGCCATGAAAGCCGTAGCGCCGCACGCCCTGGCTGCGCAGGCTCTCTGGCAGCGCAAAGCTGCTGTGCAGCGCAGGCACCGTCGCGTGGTACGCCGTGTCGAAGCAGGCGATCTGCGGCAGGGCAGGAAAGGCTTTGGCAAAGGCGCGGATGCCGGCCAGGTTGTGCGGCTGGTGCAGCGGCGCCAGGCTGTTGTAGCGGGCCAGCTGCTGCAGCACTTCGGGGGTCACGCGCACCGGTTGGGTGTAGGCCTCGCCACCATGCACCACGCGGTGGGCCACGGCCTGCAAAGGGGGCAGGCCGGGGGTGTCCTGCAGCAGTTGCTGCAGGCGCTGCAGGGCAGCGTCAAAGGGGTCGCCCTGGCCAGCGGGCAGTGGTGC
>JAYRQF010000168.1:0-12998 GCA_041910735.1 Limnohabitans sp. | reverse complement strand
CACCAAGCTGCAACTGGTCAAGGCCACCGCGCGTCACTTGCGCAGCGTGCAACGCCAGCCTGAACGGATTCGTAAATACTTCGAGCATGGTCCGGTTCGCTATGCCGCTTGATTCAAGTTCATTGATGCCGACTCAATAATAAGAAGGAAGAGACAGAGTTGACGCAAGGCCCCTGCCCCAACCACAATGACTGGTGTCACATTCTGGGGTCACAATTTTTGGGACACTTTTTTGCGACGGGTACGAAAAAATTCAATCGTGCCAACAGGTTAAGTTCGGACAGGGGAGTCTCCCGCCTGCTCCGCCAGAACAAATGCAAAGCGCCTTCGGGCGCTTTTTTGTTGCCCGCTGCACTGACCGGCGCATGAAAAAACCGCCCGAAGGCGGTTTTCTTGTCGGGCCAAGGTCCGATCAGCGCACCACGGCGATCTGGTCGCGCTTGCCGCCTTTGTAGGTGTAGAGCGTCAGGGCGCCGTTCTTGATGTCGCCTTTCTGGTCGAAGGCGATGGTGCCGGTGATGCCCTTGTAGTTGGCTTGTGCCAGTGCCGGCAGGTACTTGGCCGGGTCGGCCGAACCGGCACGTACCATGGCATCCACCATCACGTTCACGGCGTCATACACATAGGGGGCGTAGAGCTTCACATCGTCGTTGAAGCGTTTCTTGTAACGGGCACCGAAGTCGTCCATGCCCTTCTTGAGGTTGCCATCCACGCCACCGGCTTCAGCGCAGACCACCTGGCCGTCGGCCATGGCATCGCCAGCGAGCTTGACCAGTTCGGTGGTGCAGATGCCGTCGCCGCCCATGAATTTGGCATTGATGCCCAGCGACTTCATCTGGCGCAGCATGGGGCCACCCACGGCATCCATGCCGCCGAAGAACACCACATCGGGGTTTTTGGCCTTGAGCGTGGTCAGGATGGCCATGAAGTCAGAAGCCTTGTCGGTGGTGAACTCGTGTCCGACCACTTTGCCGCCAGCGGCGATGGCGGCCTTCTTGAATTCATCGGCCACGCCCTGGCCGTATGCGGTGCGGTCATCGATCACGGCAATCGACTTGCCCTTGAGCGTGTTGACGGCATAACGGCCCAGCGTGCCACCGAGGTGCACGTCATCGGCCACCACACGGAAAGCGGTCTTGAAACCGTTGCGGGTGTACTTGGGGTTGGTGGCAGACGGCGAAATCTGGGGGATGCCTGCGTCGCTGTAGATCTTGGAGGCAGGAATCGTGGTGCCCGAGTTCAGGTGACCGATCACACCATTGACCTTGGAGTCCACCAGCTTTTGCGCCGCAGCCGTGCCCTGCTTGGGATCGGCGGCGTCGTCTTCGGCCACCAGCTCGAACTTGACGGCCTGGTTGCCGATCTTCACCCCTTTGGCATTGAGCTCTTCAATGGCCAGACGGGCACCATTTTCATTGTCCTTGCCCAGGTGGGCGATGGCGCCGCTGACTGGCCCGACGTGACCGATCTTGACAACCTGCTGGGCTGCAACCAGGCCACTGGCCAAAGACAACACGGCAATGAGACTGAGTTTGAAAGGGACTTGCATGGACACTCCGTTGAAAAAAACATTGCCTCACTTCAGGCAATTCCATTACCTTAACCGAGATTGCTTCCCTGGTTCTTAAGGGAATACCTTCAGGTCAGCCTGACTGGCGCCTCTTTCAGCGCAAAGCGCATCCTCGGTCTGCGCAGTGCTTACGGCGTGGCGGGCTGAGAAAGGTCGTGACGGATGAGTTCATGCCCCAGCCGGCTGTACTGGCGCCAGCGTTCGCGCCCCTGCGCGCGGTGCAGGTCGTCCATGCTCACCACATCAATGATGCGCTCGAATCCCTCAAAGCCCGCAGGCACCGACTCGCCCAGATTGACGAGAATCTGCTGGTCCCAGTCGGTCAGGGGCTCGGCGGTCAGCAGGACACTGGAAGCTGCGCGCATGGCCTGCGGCGCATCCGCTGCGCAGTGGGGCAAAAAATCGAGTTGCGAGAAAGTCCAGAGCGCCTGATCGAGTTGCGCCAGAGTGCTCCCGTGCCCCACCACCTGGGCACGCAGGCCGCGGCCTTGCACCTTGCGCAGCAGCCGGCAGGCGTAAGGCACCAGCGCCGGGGCGTTGAAATGGAATTCGATGCGGGCCATGGGCCGCTCAGGCTTTGGCGGCCCGGCCGCGTGAAGTGCCGGTGGTGCCTGCCTGCGCCAGCAGATAGTGCAGCAGCAGACCCACCGGACGGCCAGTTGCGCCCTTGGCGGCACCACTGCGCCAGGCCGTGCCGGCGATGTCCAGATGGGCCCAGGGCAATTTGCCTGCGAAACGCTGCAGGAATTTGGCCGCGGTCACTGAACCGGCGGCGCGCCCGCCCACGTTGGCCACGTCGGCAAAGCGGCTCTTGAGGCCTTCGGCGTAGTCGTCGTCCAGCGGCATGCGCCAGCAGAGGTCTCCGGCAGCCTCGCCGGCTTCGCTCAGGGCTGCGGCCAGAGCATCGTCGGGGCTGAACAGGCCGCTGCGCACCGCCCCCAGGGCGATGACGCAGGCCCCGGTCAGGGTGGCGATATCGATCACCGCTTTGGGCTTGAAACGTTCGGCGTAGGTCAGTGCGTCGCACAGCACCAGACGTCCTTCCGCATCGGTGTTCAGGATCTCGATGGTCTGGCCGCTCATGCTGGTGACCACGTCACCGGGTTTGACGGCCTGGCCATCGGGCATGTTCTCGGTGGCAGGAATCAGGCCCACCACATGCAGTTGCGGCTGCAGATGGGCCAGGGCCTCAAAAACCCCCAGCACGCTGGCGGCACCGCTCATGTCGAACTTCATCTCGTCCATCTCGGCCGCCGGCTTCATCGAAATACCGCCGGTGTCAAAGGTGATGCCCTTGCCCACCAGCACCACCGGGTCGCCCTTGGCTTTGGAAGACTTGTACTCCAGCACGATGAAGCGCAATGGCTCCACCGCCCCACGCGCCACCGCCATGAAGGCCCCCATGCCCAGACGCTCCACCTCGCGGGGGCCCAGCACCTTGCACTGGATGCCCGCCTTTTTGCCCAGCGCTCTGGCAGCCTGCGCCAGATGGGTCGGGGTCGCGTGGTTGGCCGGACGGTTGGCCCATTCCTTGGCCAGTTCAACCCCGCGCACCAGCGCCTGCGCCTGCAGCATGGCGGCCTTGTGCCCGGCCGAAACCTCGGCCTGACCCAACACGACCTGCGCCAGCTTGCGCGTTTCGGGTTTGGACAGGGTACTGACATAGACGTAGCTGGCATCGGCCAGCTCTGTCGCCAAAGCCTGGATAACCCGGGGCTGCAGCGCCGGGCCAGCGCATTGCACACGCAGCGATTTGACAGCTGCGGATTTCAGCGCAGGCCATACCGCACGCACCGCCTTGCGGATGTCGCGCACCTCGCCATTGCCGCAGGCCACTACCACCACATGCCGCGGCTGGACACCGGGCATGCCGTAAGATTGCAGGACTGAACCGACGGTGTCCCTGAAATCCCCCTGGCGTTGTGCTTTCCGGATCCAGTCGGCCAGCAGACCTTCTTCTTTGGCAGCTTGCGGCCACAATACCAGCAGGGCATCCTGCGGGCTTTGCTGGGACTGGGTCAGGCTGGTTTGACGGATTTCAAATTTCATTGTCGGCATCGTCCTTTACTCGCTCAATGTTATTCGATTCTTCTCTGCGCAAGGACCTGTCACGCAACTTCGTGGCAACGCTGGTGGTGATCCTGACAATCGTCATGACCATCTCCCTGATCCGCACCCTGGGCCAAGCCAGCAAGGGCGCCATCAACCCCTCCGAGGTGCTGCTCATCATGGGCTTTGGCATGCTCGGTCAGCTCACCACCGTGCTGGCGCTGAGCCTGTTCATCTCGGTGATTGCCACCGTCTCGCGCATGTACAGTGAAAGCGAAATGGTCATCTGGCTGAGCAGCGGCCGCAGTCTGGGCTCTTTTGTGCCGGTGCTGCTGCGCTTTGCCTGGCCGATTTTGCTGGCCATCGTCTTGCTGGCGCTTTTTGCAGTGCCCTGGAGCCAGCAGCAGATGCAGGACCTGCGCGACCGCTACAGCCAGCGCAACGACGTAGAACGCGTGGCGCCCGGCAGGTTTCAGGAATCGGCCGGTGGCAAACGGGTGTTTTTCATTGACAAGGATTCCCCCGGTCAGAACACCGGCACCAATGTCTTCATTTCCACCAGCGCTGCCGATCTGGAAACCACCACCACTGCGCGCCGCGGCCGCATCGAGTGGCGTGGCGACGACCGTTATCTGGTGCTGGAACAGGGCGAACAGTGGATTGCGCAAGCGTCCACCGGCGAGATCCGCTGGACCCGTTTCGAGCACTACGACCTGCTGGTCGATGCCCAGACCGGCAGGGAAGACTCGGAAATGGCCACCCGCCAGCTGCCCACGCTGACCCTTCTGCAAAACCCCAGCCCGGTGAACATGGGCGAATTGTCCTGGCGCCTGGGCATGGGGCTGTGCGCGCTGAACTTCACGCTGCTGGCCCTGCCCCTGTCTGCCGTCAACCCGCGCCGGGGACGCAGCTACCAGTACGGTCTGGCCCTGCTGGTCTTCGTGTTTTATTACAACCTGATCAACATCGGCCAGAACGCGATCGCTGGAGGACGTCAGGGCATTGTGGGCTGGCTCGTCGGGCTGCACGGCATGGTGATGCTGCTGGCGCTGGTCTGGCTGGGGGCCCGACAGCGCCAGTGGTCCTGGCGTGACCTGCTGCCTGCGCAGCATGAACGGGTGTCTCCATGAAAACTGTCCGTCGGCTGCTCTACCGCGAAATTTTTCAGGCCGTAGGCTTTGTGGCTCTGGGCTTTCTGGGGCTGTTCCAGTTCTTTGACATGGTGGAAGAGCTGCAAAACCTCGGCAAACTGTCGGCGCAGGGCTACCGCATCCAGCACGCGCTCTGGCTGGTTGCACTCAAGATTCCGGCGCACCTGTACGACCTGCTCCCCATTTCGGTCCTGATTGGCAGCATTTTTGTCATGGCCCGGCTGGCGCAAAGCTCGGAATTCACCATCCTGCGCTCGGGCGGTCTGGGCCCCGGGCGTGCGCTGGGTTTGCTGCTCAAGATGGGCTGGGTCTTTGTTGTGCTGACCCTTTTGCTGGGCGATTACGTCTCACCCTGGGCCGAACAGCAGGGGCTGATGCTGAAGGCGCATTTCAGAGGCGAGTTGACCACCGGGCAAACCGGTGCCTGGCTGCGCGAGCGTCAGGACGATCAGCAGTTCACCATCAATGTCCGGGCCATGGATCGGGATGGCCAGATGCGGGACGTGCACATCCAGCGCTTTGACAGCCACGGGGCCCTGCGTGGCAGTCTGCAGGCCGGCGAAGCGGGTTTTGGTGACGCACTCTGGCAGCTGCGCGATGTCGAGCGGCTGGACATCCTCACGCAGGGAGACACGGCCTCCATGCAAAAGCAGCACCTGGCGCAGGTCGACTGGCCCACCGAGATCACCCGCGACATGGTGGGGGCCGCCCTCGTCAGCGCCGAGCGCATGAAAATCTGGGATCTGGTGCTCTACACCCGCCATTTGCGGCAGAACAACCAGAACGCACAGCAGTACGAGATCGAGCTTTGGCGCAAGGTCTTCTACCCGCTCAGCTGTCTGGTGATGCTGACGCTCGCCCTGCCCTTTGCCTACCTGCACTTTCGCTCGGGCCAGATCGCCACCCATGTGTTTGGCGGCGTGATGGCGGGCATCAGCTTTTACCTGCTCAACAACGTGTTCAGCCACATTGGCAACCTGCGCAACTGGGAGCCCTGGATCACCTCGGCATCGCCGTCGCTGATTTACATGCTGATTTCGCTCGCCGCATTCGGCTGGATGGTGCTCAGACGATGACAAGCCCTGCCACCGCCGTGGTGCTGTTCGCCCACGGCTCCCGTGACCCCCTCTGGCGCGGCCCGATCGACGCGGTCGCACAGGAGATCCTGCGCCAGTCACCACAAGCCACCGTGCGTTGTGCCTTTCTCGAGCTGATGAGCCCCAGCCTGGCCGAGGCGGTGGGCGCGCTGGTGCAGGACGGCCACCACGCCATCCGTGTGGTGCCCATGTTTTTGGGCATTGGCCGCCACGCGCGCGAAGACCTGCCCGTGCTCGTGGCCGAACTGCGCCAACGCCACCCCGAGCTGCAGCTTGAGCTGCAACCGGCGATCGGCGAGCAGCCCGAACTGACCCGCTGCATGGCCCGTCTTGCTTTGGGCAAGACCGATATTGATAAAACCTGAAGGCATAATTCGATTCACCTATATGGGCATTCGAATATGAACCTGCACCAATTCCGATTCGTTCAGGAAGCCGCCCGCCGCAACCTGAACCTGACCGAAGCCGCCAAGGCCCTGCACACCTCGCAACCCGGCGTGTCCAAGGCGATCATCGAACTCGAAGAAGAGCTGGGCATCGAGATCTTTGCCCGCCACGGCAAGCGGCTCACGCGCATCACCGAGCCCGGCCAGCATGTGCTCAAGAGCATCGAGCTGATCCTGCGCGAGGTGGGCAACCTGCGCAAGATCGGTGACCAGTACAGTGCGCAGGACAGCGGCACCCTGTCGATCGCCACCACCCACACGCAGGCGCGCTATGTGCTGCCGGTGCCCGTGGCCAGGCTGCGCGAAAAATACCCCAAGGTCAACATCAGCCTGCACCAGGGCGCCCCAGACCAGGTGGCGCAGATGCTGCTGCAGGACGTGGCCGAAATCGGTATCGCCACCGAATCGCTGTCGGCCTATGAGGACCTCGTTACCCTGCCCTGCTACGAATGGCAGCACGTCCTCGTCCTGCCATCGGACCATCCACTGGCCGGCAAGCCACGCCTGATGCTGGAAGACATTGCCGAATACCCGCTCATCACCTATCACCCCTCCTTCACTGGCCGCACCCGCATTGACAACGCTTTTGCGGCCCGCAAACTGCAGCCCCGGATCGCGCTTGAAGCCATCGACTCGGACGTGATCAAGACCTATGTCCGCCTTGGGCTGGGCGTGGGCATCGTGGCCGAAATGGCCGTCAAGGACGACCCGGTGCAGGATCTGGCCGTGCGGCCGCTGGGCCCGCTGCTCGGCATGAATGTCGCGCGTGTGGCCTTCAAACGGGGGGCGTATTTGCGACACTTCGTCTACCAGTTTGCAGAGCTGCTGAGCGACCGCCTCACCGCCTCTCTGGTGGCCAAGGCCATGGCCGGCCAAGTCAACGATTACGAACTCTGAACCCGAACCGAGTCATGAACCCGCGCACGCCTGCTTTCCCTTCCAAAACGCCCAACATGGGCACCACCATCTTCACCGTGATGTCGGCCCTCGCCACCGAAAAGGGCGCGGTCAACCTCGGCCAGGGCTTTCCGGACTTCGCCTGCGACCCGCGTCTGGTTGAACATGTGGCCGACGCCATGCGCGAAGGCCACAACCAGTACCCGCCGATGACAGGTGTGGCGCCGCTGCGGGAAGCCGTGGCCGCCAAGATCGAGACCCTGTACGGCCGCCGCTACGACCCGGTGAGCGAAATCACCGTCACGGCCGGCGCCACGCAGGCCATCCTCACGGCCATTCTGGCCATCGTCCACCCGGGCGATGAGGTGATCGTGCTCGAGCCCTGCTATGACAGCTATGTGCCCAACATCGAGCTGGCCGGCGGCGTGGTGGTGCGTGTGCCGCTCACGCCGGGCACTTTCCGCCCCGACTTCGACAAAATCCAGGCCGCCATCAACCCCAGGACGCGCGCCATCCTGATCAACTCGCCGCACAACCCCAGCGGCATGGTCTGGACCCGCGAAGAGATGCTGCGCCTGCAGGAGATTCTGGACCCCACCGACGTGCTGCTGATCTCCGACGAGGTCTACGAGCACATGGTCTATGCGCCGCTGCAGCACTGGAGCGCGTCGCAGTTCGAGGGGCTGGCGGCACGCGCCTTCATCGTGTCCAGCTTTGGCAAGACCTTCCATGTGACCGGCTGGAAAGTCGGCACCGTGGCCGCGCCGGCAGCCCTGAGCGCCGAGTTCCGCAAGGTTCACCAGTTCAACGTCTTCACCGTCAACACACCGATGCAACACGGATTGGCGCGCTACATGGCCGACCCCAAGCCTTATCTGGAACTGCCGGCCTTCTATCAAAAGAAACGCGATCTGTTCCGAGATGGGTTGGCCCAAACCAGGTTCAGGCTGCTGCCCGGACAGGGCACCTACTTCCAGTGCGTGGACATTTCGGGCCTGTCCGTGCCCGAAAAAGACCTGGGTGAAGCCGCGTTTTGCCAATGGCTCACCACCGAAATCGGCGTGGCCGCCATCCCGCTGTCTGCTTTTTACGGCAACGGTTTTGACCAGCAGGTGATCCGCTTTTGCTTTGCCAAGAAGGACGAGACCCTGAAGCTCGCCCTGGAGCGTTTGTCCCGGCTGTGATCAGTCGTCTTCGGCGGCGCTGATCTCCGGAAACAGCAACTCGGTGAAGCCAAATCGCGAGAAATCGCGCACCCGCATCGGGTAAAGCTTGCCGATCAGGTGGTCGCATTCGTGCTGCACCACCCGGGCGTGAAAGCCGTCCACCGTGCGGTCAATCGGCTGGCCTTTTTCGTCGAAACCTGTGTAGCGGATGCGAGACCAGCGGGGCACCAAGCCGCGCAGGCCGGGCACCGACAGGCAACCTTCCCAGTCCTCTTCTTCCTCGGGGCCGAGCGGCGTAATGACCGGGTTGGTCAGCACCGTGGGCGGCACCAGCGGCCGGTCCGGGTAGCGCGGGTTGATGGCCGTGCTGCCAAAGATCACGAGCTGCAGGTTCACACCGATCTGCGGTGCGGCCAGCCCGGCACCGTTGACCGCCACCATGGTCTCGCGCATGTCGGCAATCAGCTGGTGCAGTTCGGGCGTGTCGAATGCGGTCACGGGTTGGGCCACACGCAGCAGGCGGGCGTCGCCCATTTTCAGAATTTCACGCACGCTCATGGTCGCAGGCCTTCCAGAAGTTGCATCAAACCGACCTCGTCGAGCACCGGCACGCCCAGCGCCTGCGCCTTCTCCAGCTTGCTGCCCGCCTCGACACCGGCCACCACGTAGCTGGTTTTCTTGCTGACCGAACCGGCCACCTTGGCACCCAGCGCTTCCAGTTTGTCCTTGGCTTCGTCCCGGCCCATCGTGGGCAGGGTGCCGGTCAGCACCACCGTCAGGCCAGCCAGCGGCATCTCGGTCGGGGCCAGCGCCTCGCCCTCTGGCCAGTGCACACCGGCCTCGCGCAGGGCCTGCACCACCTCGCGGTTGTGCGGCTGGGCAAAGAAGGTGTGCAGGCTGTGCGCCACGATCGGGCCGATGTCGGCCACCTGCAGCAGCGCGTCTTCGCTGGCCTCCATGATGGCCTGCAGCTGGCCAAAATGCCGCGCCAGCTCCTTGGCCGTGGCTTCGCCCACATGGCGTATGCCCAGCCCGAACAGGAAACGGGGCAAGGTGGTCTGTTTGGATTTTTCCAGCGCATCCAGCAGGTTCTGCGCCGACTTTTCGGCCATGCGGTCCATGCCGGCGAGGTCCTGCAGCTGCAGGCCGTACAGGTCGGCCAGTGTGCTGACGCGGCCCGAGTCCACCAGCTGGTCCACCAGTTTGTCACCCAGACCTTCAATGTCCACCGCACGGCGCTGCGCATAGTGCAAAAGGGCCTGCTTGCGCTGGGCCGGACAGAACAGCCCCCCCGTGCAGCGGTAATCGGCCTCGCCCGCTTCGCGCTCGGCTTCGCTGCCACACACCGGGCAATGGCGTGGCATGGTGAAGATCTGGGCTTCGTGCAGGCGTTTTTCGGTGACCACCGACACCACCTCAGGGATCACGTCACCCGCGCGGCGCACGATCACGGTGTCGCCCACCCGCACGTCCTTGCGGCGTGCTTCGTCCTCGTTGTGCAGGGTGGCGTTGGTCACCGTCACCCCACCCACGAACACCGGGGCCAGCTTGGCCACCGGCGTGAGCTTGCCGGTGCGGCCCACCTGCACGTCAATCGCCAGCACCTCGGTCATCATTTCCTGCGCCGGGTATTTGTGGGCCACGGCCCAGCGCGGCTCACGGGTGACAAAACCCAGCTGCTGCTGCAGCGCCAGGTCGTCCACCTTGTACACCACGCCGTCGATGTCAAAGGGCAGGCTGTCGCGCTGCGCGGCGATGCGCTGGTGAAAGTCCACCAGCCCGGCAGCGCCCTGCACCACCGCCGTCTGCGCGGCCACCGGAAAGCCCCAGGCCTTGAGTTGCATGAGCATTTCATGGTGGGTCTGCCAGCGCGCAGCGCCCTCGACCGAGACCTCGCCCACGCCATAGGCAAAAAAGCTCAGCGGGCGGTCGGCCGCGATCTTCGAGTCAAGCTGGCGCACGGCGCCGGCAGCGGCGTTGCGCGGATTCACAAAGGTCTTCTCGCCTTTGGCGCCGGCGGTGATGCGCTGGCGCTCGTTGAGCGCCTCGAAGTCGTCGCGCCGCATGTAGACCTCGCCACGCACTTCCAGCACCAGCGGCACATCGGGGGGCAGACGCAGCGGCACCTGACCGATGGTGCGCACGTTCTGCGTCACGTCTTCGCCGGTCTCGCCGTCACCCCGGGTGGCCGCCTGCACCAGCACGCCGTTTTCGTAGCGCAGGCTCATGGCCAGGCCATCGAACTTGAGCTCGGCCACATAGCGCACCGGCGGGTCCGTGTCCTGCAATTTCAGTTCGCGGCGGATGCGGGCGTCAAAGGCTTCGGCGCCGCTGGCTTCGGTGTCGGTTTCGGTGCGGATGCTGAGCATGGGCACCGCATGGCGCACCGGGGCAAAAGCGTCCAGCACCTTGCCGCCCACGCGTTGCGTGGGGGAGTCGGGGCTCAAGAGCTCGGGGTGGGCGGCTTCGAGCGCCTGCAACTCGCGGAACAGCCGGTCGTACTCGGCGTCCGGCAGCACGGGCGCGTCCAGCGTGTAGTAGAGGTGGGCGTGGTGGTGCAGCTGTTCGCGCAGTTGCGCGGCACGCACGGCAGGCGCAGCGGCGGGTGGTGGCGTCGCTTCGTCGCCAAACAGGTCCAGCGTGGACATGGATGGCTCAGGAGAACAGGCGACGCGCCTGCGGCGAGCCGGCAGACAGTTCGCGCTGGTCCAGCGCGTCGTACAACTGCTCCAGATCCTGCCCGATCTGCTGCATGACCTCGGCGCCCAGCACTTGCCCTGAACCGTCGGTGATGGCGCCTTCCATCTCCTGGCTCAGCAAGGCTGCGGCCTGCTGCAGGCGCGCAAAAGGCTGGTCGCCGCGCGGCACCTGCGGCACATCGAGGCTGAGCACACATTCGCGGATCGCCGACAGGGCCGGGTCTTCGGCCATGGCCGCCTGCGAATCGAAGGTCAGCGACAGCACCGGCGGCAGCCCCTGCACCGAGGCCGGCAGGACCATGCGGCCCGGAATCACGCCCGCGACAAAGCCCAGCCGCGAGGCGTGCTGGTGGATGTAGCCCGGGCTCCACGCTGCGGCACGGGCCACCAGCGTGAAGCTGAGCTGGGCGTCGTGCGCGCTGGCGAACTGGTCCAGCTCGCGGGCGCGGGCCACTTCTTCAAGCATGTCGCTGAAGCTGGGCGTGCCGCCCACGGCATCGGCAAAGGCCTGCGTCTTGACCACAAATTCGGAAAACTCGATCTCGTTGAGCGGGCCGATGCGGTTGGCCAGCTGCACGCCGGCCTGAAAAGCCGAGTAACGCCGACCGGGCACCAAAGGTTCCCATTCGCCGCTCAGTTCGCTGCAGCCTTCCACATGGAACGGCTTGGTGCCGACACGTCGTGTGACCGGCAAGGCGGCCAGCGCCGCGTCGCCCGACACCGGCTGGTCCACCTCGATGGTCGAGATCACGTCGATGAGCGCATCCAGCACCGGCTTGCGCTCGGGCTGGGGCAGGTTCTGGAAGTCGTCTTCGAGCACCGGCTCGACCGGGCCCGCGTCGTCCCCCACCGCGGGCGGAAGGCCGACCTCCGGCTCGGCCAGTTCGGCCTGCCGGGGCGCACTCTTGCGCGACACCCACTGGTTGTAGCCCACGACCGCCAGCAGCGTCACGCCGCCGGCCACCAGCAAACCGATTTGAAGCGAATCCATTGTTGTGCGTTCCTCAGGCTTCGGCCATGCCGACTGCAGATTCCATGTCCACGGCCACGATGCGCGAGACGCCCTGCTCCTGCATGGTCACGCCGATCAGCTGCTCGGCCATTTCCATGGCGATCTTGTTGTGGCTGATGAACAGGAACTGGGTTTCCTTGCCCATGCTGGCCACCAGACGGGCGTAGCGCTCGGTGTTGGCGTCGTCCAGCGGTGCATCCACCTCGTCGAGCAGACAGAAAGGCGCGGGGTTGAGCTGGAAGATGGCAAACACCAGCGCAATCGCCGTGAGCGCTTTCTCGCCACCCGAGAGCAGGTGGATGGTCTGGTTTTTCTTGCCCGGCGGCTGGGCCATGACCTGCACGCCGGCATCGAGGATTTCCTCGCCGGTCATCACCAGTCGGGCCTGACCGCCGCCGAACAGTTCGGGGAACATGCGCCCAAAGTGCTGGTTGACGGTGTGAAAGGTTGAACCCAACAGTTCGCGGGTTTCGCCGTCGATCTTGCGGATCGCATCTTCCAGCGTGGTCATGGCGTCCATCAGATCGGCGCTTTGCGAATCGAGGAAGGTCTTGCGCTCGCGGGCGGTCGACAGCTCTTCCAGCGCGGCCAGGTTGACCGGACCCAGCGCCGTGATTTCCCGGTGCAGGCGGTCGATCTCGCCTTGCAGACCGTACAGGCGCACTTCGCCCTCCTCCACCGATTTGGCCACCGCCTCCAGATCGGCCTGCGCGTCGGTCAGCAACTGGCTGTACTGCTCCAGACCCAGACGGGCGGCCTGTTCCTTGAGCTGCAGGTCGGTGATGCGCTGGCGCAGGGGTTCGAGTTCGCGCTCGAAGGCCACGCGGCGTTCGTCGCTGGCGCGCAGCTTGGCGGTCAGGTCGTCGTAGGCGCTGCGTTTGGCGCCCAGTTGCTGCTCGCGTTCCATCTTG
>JAYRQF010000167.1:0-4295 GCA_041910735.1 Limnohabitans sp. | reverse complement strand
GACACGCCCGAGAACATCGCCAACGTGCACTACAACGGCCGCAAGCAGGCCCAAGCCTGCGCCCGCAACCCCCTGACGCCCTACATCAACACCGACGCCACCGCGCGCGACATGGATCTGCTTCGCGGCCTGCTGGGCGATAAGAAGCTCAACTACCTGGGCTACTCCTACGGCACCTGGCTCGGTGCGTGGTACGCCAGCCTGTTCCCCGAAAAGGTGGGCCGCATGGTGCTGGACAGCGCGACGGACTTCAGCGCCTCTATGGAGCAAATGCTGCATGGGCAGCCGCCCGCGCGCGAGCGCCTGTTCGACGAAGTGCTGGCGCCCTACGCGGCGCGCCATCCCGGGCTCTTCGGCCTGGGCGCCACAGAGACCGAGGTGCGCGCCGTCATGCCACGGCTGAGCCCCCGCGTGCAGGCCGTCCTGGCCGAAGCCCTGAGCGGCCTGAACTACAACCGCAGCAGTGCAGTCGAGTACCTTGGCCACATCGCGGCGGCCCAGGGGCTGGACGAGGTGCTGCTCCGCGTGCCGGATGCGGCGGATGACAAGGCGGTGCACGGCGCGCTGGCGCTGTACCCCTTTGCACCCGGCAACGAGCCACATGACACGCAGGTGCGCGAGGCGGCATGGAAGCTCTATGGCAATTACCAGCGTACCTGGCTGAGGCCCGAAGCGCAAAGCATCCGGCTCGACAACGCAGCCGGCATCGCTGTCCGCTGCAACGACACGCCTGCCATCACCGACCCTGCCCAGTGGATCACCAAGGTGCGCGCCATGGCCCAGCAAGCGCCCATGCACTTCGGCGGGTTACTGAATATAGATGCCTGCGCGTTCTGGGGCGGCCCCTCGGTGCGCAAGCCCGATCCGGCGGCCATGCAGCAACTCCCGGTGCTGTTTGTGCAGTCGCAGTACGACGCAGCCACCAACACCGACGACGCCAACCGCTTCTTTGCCCAGCTGCCCGGTGCCCGGCGCGTGTACGTGGCGGGTGACTTCCAGCACGCCGTTTACCCCTACAGCGACGCCTGCGTGGACCCTGCGGTCACGGCCCACCTGCTGGGCGAAACGCCTGCGCAGCGCGAAACGACGTGCCAGGGCCAGCCGCTGCAGGGCGAGGAGCAAGCCGCAGACGCCGCGCCCAAAGCCAAGGCACGGACCCAGGCCAAGGCGGCGGACAGCACGCCCCCGGTTTACCAAAACCCTGAGAAGGCGCGTGCGCTGATCGACCACTTCAAGCGCGGCCTGGTACCGCACTGATCACTTTTTTTCTATCGCACCAAGGAAACCTATGAGCAATATCTCACGCCGACACTTGCTTGGCACCGCCGCCGCCCTGCTCGCCGGAGGGCTTGCCGCCTGCGGGGGCAGCGACCCCGACTCCAGCACGCCGCTCAGTACCACGCTGTTCGTTTACCTATTGGGCTCTGACCTGGAGAGCAGGGATAACTCGGGCACCAGCAACCTGCTGGAGATGCTGGCCGCGAAGGGCTCGCCCCACACCCGTATCGTCATCACAACAGGGGGCGCCAACAAGGTCGACCCAGCGGGCCTCGTCTCCAGTTGGAAAACCGTCAAGCGCTTCGAACTGGCGGAAGGCAAACTCAAGGAACTGGCCGACCTCGGTGCGCAGAACATGAATTCAGGCAGCACGCTGCAAGACTTTGTGACATGGGGCGTGCGCACCTACCCGGCAGACCGCACCATGCTGATGCTGTGGAACCACGGCAGCGGCTACTTCGGCTTTGGTAGTGACGAAAACTTTCCTGACGGCGAGTCGATGATGCGAATGCACACCATGGCGGCGGCGCTGCAAGGCGCCAAGGCCGTCACGGGGGTCACCTTGGACTACATTGGCTTCGACGCCTGCCTGATGGCCACGCTGGAAGTCGCCAAGATGCTTCAGCCCTACGCCCGCTACCTCGGTGCATCGCAGGAGCTGGAACCCGGCGCGGGCTGGGACTGGACGACCGTGATCGAGTCTGCATCCCGCCAGCCTGCTCCCGGCATCCCGGAATTCGGCCAGGCAGCCGCCACCGCCTACTACGAAAAGCAGATGCGCAGCCCGAGAGACAGCCTGGTGCCTTCGTTGTCGGACAAGGCTACCTTCAGCATCATCGACCTGGGGCGCATCCCCGCACTGCTGGAGCGTCTGGAACAATGGGCCAGCGCAGTACACGCCTACCATGACAGCGCCCCCACGCTGGCCAAGGCCCGCAGCGCAGGCAGCGCAAGCATCTTCTGGCCGCCCATGTTCCAGCCGCCGCGCCCAATCACCAAGGTTGCCAGAACGGCCCCAGCGGCCGCGGCAGCTGCCGCTGTCGCAGAGGACGACACCGTAGAACGCTGGAAGCATATCGCCATGGCGCGCCTGAGTACCCTCGCTTTCGGCGCGATGCCGTCCCATAAGGACGCTCTCGACCTGGTGGATCTGGGCCAGTTCGCCGCCCTGCTGCGCGACCAGGGCATTGCTGTCGGCCCCCAAGCGGCCCTGCAGCAGGCGCTGCAAGACGCCGTCCTCTTCAATATCACCGGCTCATTGGCGCGCAGCGCCACTGGCCTGAGCATCTTCTTTCCCCTGGGCGAGATTGCCGCGCGGCACCGCGCGCTGTACGACACGTTCGGCATGCCCGCGGGTTACATGGGTCTGGTAAACCGCCACACCCAGCAGGCACAGCAAATGCCTTCGGTCATCAATGTGGCGCCGCTGCAAGCCTATGGTGTACTCATCAACGGCGAAATTGCATCCCGGTACGGCGTGCAACGGGCCGACCTGATGCAGGTGCAGCCCGCAAGCACCAACGTGGTCAAGGTCACCGGCACCACGCCCATCTTCTCCGGCCAGAGCGAGCTCAGCAAGGGCTACGGCACGGTCTATTTCGATACGGAGGCATGGTGGCAGCTCGACGGCCAGCCCCTGCTGCTTTACACCCTGAGCCTGCAAACGGACGAAGACGGGGACCTTGATGCTTTGCTGCTCGGAGCCCCCGTGCGCCTGCAAAGCCGCACGGACGGTAGCTCTGCGCGCATCGTGCTGCTGCTGATCCAATGCGAATTGGACCCGGACACACAAGAGCTGGAGGGCACCATCATCGGCGCGCGTGACATTGACCTGGACGACCCCGACGAACAGCCCGACCGCGTGGACCATCACCTCTACGCAGGTGACACGGTGGAGCCTCTCCACCTTCTCTACGACGTGACGACCCAGGAACCCGTGCAGGAGCCCGGCGGCGGCCTGGCCATCACCTTCGGCAGGCCCATTACCCTGACGCCGGATAGTGCCCTGCGCTCCGAGCCGCTGGCCGCTGGCACCCATACGCTGATCCTGAGCGTGACCGACCTGGCCGACGGGGTGGGCTTCTCGCCGCCTCTGACAGTCACCGCGGCGTAGGGGACCGGTAAATTGATCGGTCTAGGGATTGTGGCCGGTGCTACGGCTGAACAAGCCTTAGCCATGCAAGATGAGGCCAATTCAGTGTCGGCTATGTGCCGGGAGCTGCCGCCCGCGCGACGAGGTGGAACGTCCGGTCCCAGCCTCTTGCAGTCATTGCGGCATGTAGGGCCTGCTCGAACCTCAAGAAGTTCTCGCAAAAAAAGAGCGCTCAAAGCTAGCGCTCTTCTTTATATAGCAACAAGTTCTTACCGGGCCGAGGTCAGCTCCGCAAATCTAGCTCTTCTCTACTCGTTGAATTCGGGTTTACGACTTTACCGTTACAAATAACCACCCCGCAAACCCGCATGAATGCTGGTGGCTTGTTTACGACTTTATTTGCGTGTTTACGACTTTAATTACCCAGAATACGCGTTATTCTGGGTAATTAAAGTCGTAAACATAGGCCCAGCATCCATGCGGTTTCCAGGCGATCGATTCTTGCGGGGTGCCGACTAAAGTCGTAAACACCCAGAGCTCCCGGATTCTAAAGTCCTGTTGGAAGCTGGTGCGACCAGAAGCTTTGTCCAGCAGTTGATCTGGACTGACTTGGGGCACTTGACTCTACTGGAAGTTATGGTGGCGGCTGATGCTCTTTGAATCGCCCGGGGCGGTTCATGGAGCATGCACGGCATGAACAGAGAATGCAAACTGACCCACTATCGCAAACGCGATACAGTCAAGCCATGAAAACAGCCACGACCCCACCAATTCGCATCGAGCCAGCATTGCGCCAAGAGATCGAGCAAGCGCTTGGCGATGGCGAAACCATGGCTTCGTTGGTCGAAAGTGCGGTACGAACAGAGGTGTCTCGCCGCCGCGATCAAACCGAGTTCGTGCGTCGTGGCTTGGCTTCAATTGCGCG
>JAYRQF010000166.1:0-2135 GCA_041910735.1 Limnohabitans sp. | reverse complement strand
CCAGAAAGGCAAAGCGCGGTGCGGTGAGCAACAGGCGCGCAAACGCCAGCCGCTGCTGCTCGCCCACCGACAGGGTCTTGCCCCAGTCCAGCTCGGCGTTCAGGCCCCCGGCACGCCGGGCCAGATCGGGCAGGTTGACCTGATCGAGCACATCCAGCAGCCGCACATCGTCCATCTGGCGATCCGGGTCAGGATAGAGCAGCTGGCTGCGCAGGCTGCCGCCCAGCAGCATGTAGGGCTGCTGCGGCAAAAAAAGCATGTGCTGCGGCGCCGGCCGCAGGATGCGACCACCGCCTGAGGGCCAGAGGCCGGTGATGGTGCGCAGCAGGGCGCTCTTACCACTGCCGCTGGGGCCGACGATCAACAGGCCCTCGCCCGGCTCCACCACCAGCGACAGGTGGCGCAGCAGCTGACGCGCCGGCGCGGGCGTCTGCACCGTCAGGTTTTCCAGACGCAACTCGTCAGCGCCCTCGATGGTTTCCACCGGCGTTTCGACTTTGGGGTGGCGCGGCGGCGCCTGCAGGGTCTGGTAGAAAGCGTCGAGCCGGTCCACGCCGGCGGCAAAGCGCGTCAGGCTCTCGAAGTTGTCCACCACCAGCGAGATGGCCGCCAGCACCGCCGTGAAGGCGCCCGCCGCCTGCACCGCGCGGCCCACTTCCATCTCGCCCGAGAGTACATGCGAGGCGATGATGGCGCTGGGCAGCACCAGCGTGAGCATGCTGTAGCCGTACTGGAACAGGTTCAGGAAAAACTGCCGGTGGATCAGCTGGTTGAAGTTGTCAAAGGCGCTGACAAAGCGGTGCTTGACCTGCTGCAGTTCCTGTTCCTCGCCGCGGTAGAGCGCGATCGACTCGGCGTTCTCGCGCACCCGGATCAGCGAAAAGCGCAGGTCGGCCTCGCGCCGCAGCTGCCGGAAGTTCAGCAGCGTGAGCGGCTTGCCAAAGACCCACAGGGTGGTGAGCGTGCCCAGCGTGGCGTACAGCACCAGAAAATAGACCAGCTCGTGCGAGATCGACCACAGCACTTTGCTGAAGGCGGTCAGCTGGATCAGCGAACCCATGAGGATCAGGCCAAAAAACAGCGACTTCTGGGTGAAGGTGTTGATGTCTTCGGCGATCCGCTGGTCGGGGTTGTCGATCGAGACGTGGGCGTTGAGCTCGTAGAACTTCTGGTGGCTGAAATAGCGGCCCAGAAAGCGGTACGTGAGCCAGCGCCGCCAATGGTTGCCCAGCCGGTCGCGCACAAAGTAATACAGCGCGTAGGTGGGCACCGCGCCACACACCCACAGCACGCACCAGCGCACGGCGGACCAGAAGCGCTGGCTGTCACCGGCCGCCAGCGCCGACATGAACTCGCCGGTTTCCTGGTTGATCAGCACCGCAAAACCGGTCTGCACCAACAACAGCGCCGCCAGCAGGGCCAGAAAACCGCGGGCCTGCCATTTTTCTTCGGAGCGCCAGTAGGGCGCGGCGATGCCGCGGTAACGGCTCCAGAGGCGGTGGTTGGCGGTTTTCATGGCGGGCTCGGTCCCGAAGGATCGGGCTTTCAGCGCCAGCGTGTCAACTCGATGTGCACGCTGCCCGTGTCGCCACTGAGCGTCACGGCACCGTCCTGCACCGTGGCCTGCAGCTGCATGCTGCGCTCGGCCATGCGGGCCAGTTCCTGCGAGGCCTCGGTGGGCACACGCCAGACCTGCAGCTTGTCCAGCCGGGTGAGCTTGCCTTCAATGCCTTTCCACCAGACGTCGGCGGAATGGCTGAAACAGTACAGCCGCACTGCATCGGCCTTCTGGCAGGCTTTGGTCAGGGGTTTGTCTTCAGGCTGACCCACTTCGACCCACAAGCGCGTCTGTCCCGTGAAGTCCTTGAGCCAGAGGTCCGGATCGTCCGGGTCAGACAGGCCGGCGCCAAAAGCCAGCGTGCCGTCGCCGCCGCAGGTGTCCTGCAGCTCGTGGGCATTGAGGGCCAGCGCCAGCAGGCGGATCATCATGCGCTCGTCGGTCTCGCTGGGGTGGCGCGCGAGGGTGAGCGCATGGTCGGCGTAGTAGCCGTGGTCGATGTCGGCGATGGAGAGATTCGCCTTGTAGATGGTGGACTTGAGGGCCATGTGGAGTTTCTTCGGTCTTTTGCTTCTGT
>JAYRQF010000165.1:0-6424 GCA_041910735.1 Limnohabitans sp. | reverse complement strand
GGCGCGCTGCACGATGCCGGAGTAGAAGTCCACGTTCGGGTAGAGCTTGCGCTGCACGAAGTAGTCGTCTTCCAGGGCGATCTTTTCCAGTTCCTTGGCCAGCTTGAACAGCGGGTCGTTTTCCAGACCCAGCTCGGCCAGCACTTCGTTGCAGGTTTCCTGCATCAGCTTGGCGCGGGGGTCGTAGTTCTTGTAGACGCGGTGACCGAAGCCCATCAGCTTGACGCCCGAGTTCTTGTCCTTGACCTGGTTCATGAACTCGCCCACTTTGGCCACGCCACCCATCTTCTGGATGTCTTCCAGCATGTTCAGGCAGGCTTCGTTGGCACCGCCGTGCGAGGGGCCCCACAGGCAGGCCACGCCAGCGGCGATGGCGGCAAACGGGTTGGTACCCGACGAACCGCACAGACGCACGGTGGAGGTGGAAGCGTTCTGCTCGTGGTCGGCGTGCAGGATGAAGATGCGGTCCATGGCGCGCTCGAGCACAGGGTTGACCTTGTAGTCTTCGCAGGGCGTACCGAACATCATGCGCAGGAAGTTGCCGGCGTACGACAGGTCGTTGCGCGGGTACTGGTAAGGCTGACCCACACCGTATTTGTAAGCCATGGCTACCAGCGTGGGCATCTTGGCGATCAGGCGGATGGCAGCGATGTGGCGGTGCTCGGGGTTATTGATGTCGGTGCTGTCGTGGTAGAAGGCCGACATGGCGCCCACCAGACCGGTCAGCACGGCCATGGGGTGGGCATCGCGGCGGAAGCCACGCAGGAAGAACTGCATCTGCTCGTTGACCATGGTGTGCTGGTTCACCAGGGTGTGGAAGTCGCTGCTTTGCTTGGCATCAGGCAGTTCGCCATTGAGCAGCAGATAGCAGGTGTCGAGGTAGTCGACCTTGTTGGCCAGCTGCTCGATCGGGTAGCCACGGTACAGCAGTTCACCTTTGTCGCCGTCGATGTAGGTGATGGCGGACTGGCAGGAAGCGGTCGACAGGAAACCCGGGTCGTAGGTGAACATGCCGGTCTGGGCGTACAGCTTGCGGATGTCGATCACGTCCGGACCGATGCTGCCCGAGTAAACGGGCATGTCGACGCTGGGGGCGCCGTTGCTGAACGACAGGGTGGCTTTGTTGTCGGCGAGTTTCATGGTGGAGGTTTCCTCAAAAATTCCGGTGTTGACCCAATTCGGGTCAGGCTCGAAGCAGGTCCAGGACTTCACGCACCTCATCGGTGCCGATCTCGGGCTGCAGCTCCTTGCGGCGCAGCAGCAAGTCCATGAGATCGTTGTCTGACAGATCCATCAGCACATACATGCCGCGGGCCTGGCCCACCGTCATGCGAGATTCGTGCCGGGCGAAGAAGCGCTCGATGAACAGGTCGTTTTCGAGCAGGCCGCGGCGGCAGCGCCAGCGCAGCTTGCTCAGTGACCGTTCGCTCAAGGGGGCGTGGCGGTCCTGACCAGGCAGGGAATCGTCTTCGATCATGTCCGGATCTGTCAGTGCCGAGCGGTTTTCAGACTGCGCGGCGGACCATCAGTTCCTTGATCTTGCCGATCGCCTTGGTGGGGTTCAGACCCTTCGGGCAAACGTCCACACAGTTCATGATGGTGTGGCAGCGGAACAGACGGTAGGGGTCTTCCAGATTGTCCAGGCGCTCGCTGGTGGCCTGGTCACGGCTGTCAGCGATGAAGCGGTAAGCCTGCAGCAGACCGGCAGGGCCGACGAACTTGTCGGGGTTCCACCAGAAGCTGGGGCAGCTGGTCGAGCAGCTGGCGCACAAAATGCACTCGTACAGGCCGTTGAGCTCTTCACGCTCTTCGGGGCTCTGCAGGCGCTCGCGTTCGGGGGCGGGCGTTTCGTTGATCAGGTAGGGCTTGATCGAGTGGTACTGCTTGAAGAACTGGGTCATGTCCACGATCAGGTCGCGCACCACCGGCAGGCCGGGCAGCGGCTTGAGGACGATGTCGCCCTTGAGCGTGTTCAGGTTGGTCAGGCAGGCCAGTCCGTTCTTGCCGTTGATGTTCATCGCATCCGAGCCGCACACGCCTTCACGGCAGGAGCGGCGGAAAGACAGCGTGGGATCCACAGCCTTGAGCTTGACCAGGGCGTCGAGCAGCATGCGCTCGGTGCCGTCGAGGTCCAGCTCGATGCTTTGCATGTAAGGCTTGGCATCCTTGTCCGGGTCGTAACGGTAGATCTTGAAGGTACGTTTTGCCATTTTTCAGATTCCTTGTTTCGAGCGGTCCGGATCAGAAGGTACGGGGCTTGGGCGGCACGGTTTCGGCCGTCAGGGGCTTCATGCGCACTGGCTTGTAGCTCAGGCTGTTGCCTTCGCTGTGCCACAGGGTGTGCTTCATCCACTCGGCGTCGTTGCGGCCCAGTGGGCAGGTCGGGTGGGTCACATCGTGTTCGTAGTCACGCACCAGGTGGGCACCACGGCATTCCTTGCGGGCGGCAGCGCTTTCCATGGTGGCCTGGGCGGCTTCCATGAGGTTGTCCACTTCCAGTGCTTCGATGCGGGCGGTGTTGAACACCTTGGAGGTGTCCTTGAGGCCGATGTTGGCAACGCGTTCACGCAAGGCAGCGATCTTGCGAACGCCTTCGTCCATGGATTCCTGGCTGCGGAACACGCCGGCGTGCGTCTGCATGATGGCGCGCATGTCGTTGGCGATGTCCTGGGCGTATTCGCCGTTGCTGGCGCTGTCCAGGCGGTTCAGGCGCGACAGGGTGAAGTCGGCAGCAGCAGCCGGCAGGTTGGCCTGGGCGGCACCGGCTTTGGTGTTGGCAATGATGTGGTCGCCAGCGGCCTTGCCGAAAACCAGCAGATCCAGCAGGGAGTTGGTGCCCAGACGGTTGGCGCCGTGCACCGACACGCAGGAGCATTCGCCCACGGCGTACAGACCCTTGATCGGGCGGTCTTCGCCGTTGACGGTCTCGACGACCTGACCGTTGATGTTGGTCGGGATGCCGCCCATCTGGTAGTGGATGGTGGGCACGACGGGGATGGGCTCACGGGTGACGTCGACGTTGGCGAAATTCACACCGATCTCGTACACCGAGGGCAGGCGCTTGTGGATCGTGTCGGCGCCCAGGTGGTCGAGCTTCATGTGGATGTAGTCCTTGTTGGGACCGCAGCCACGGCCTTCCAGGATTTCCTGACCCATGCAGCGGGACACGAAATCGCGGGGGGCCAAGTCTTTCAGGGTGGGCGCGTAGCGCTCCATGAAGCGTTCGCCGTTGCTGTTGAGCAAAATGGCGCCTTCGCCGCGGCAGCCTTCGGTCAGCAGCACGCCGGCACCAGCCACGCCGGTGGGGTGGAACTGCCAGAACTCCATGTCCTGCAGGGCGATGCCGGCACGCGCGGCCATGCCCAGGCCGTCACCGGTGTTGATGAAGGCGTTGGTGGAAGACTGGAAGATGCGGCCGGCGCCGCCGGTGGCGAACAGCACGGTTTGGGCTTGCAGGGTGTACAGGTCGCCGGTTTCCATCTCCAGCGCGGTCACGCCCACCACATCACCTGCGTCGTTGCGGATCAGGTCGAGGGCCATCCATTCCACGAAGAAGGTGGTGCGGGCAGCAACGTTGGCCTGGTACAGCGTGTGCAGCATGGCGTGGCCGGTGCGGTCGGCGGCGGCGCAGGCGCGTTGCACCGGCTTTTCGCCGAAGTTGGCGGTGTGGCCGCCGAAGGGGCGCTGGTAGATGGTGCCGTCGGGGTTGCGGTCAAACGGCATGCCCATGTGCTCGAGCTCGTACACAACTTTCGGCGCTTCGCGGCACATGAATTCGATGGCGTCCTGGTCACCGAGCCAGTCGGAGCCCTTGACGGTGTCGTAGAAGTGGTATTCCCAGTTGTCGTCGGACATGTTGCCGAGCGAGGCGGACACGCCACCTTGGGCGGCCACGGTGTGCGAACGGGTGGGGAACACTTTGGACAGCACGGCCACGTTCAGGCCGGCGCGGGCCAGTTGCAGCGAGGCACGCATGCCCGAACCACCGGCGCCGACGATCACGACGTCGAACTTGCGGTTGGCGATTTGGTCTTTGGTATAGCTCATGGTCTTGTTTCTTGTTTCAGAGGTCTGCGCTGATCAAATGACAGATCACAGGCGCCACAGGACTTGAACGGCCCAGCCGGCGCAGCCGGTCAGCCAGACGATGGTGAAGACGTGCAGCACCAGACGCACGCCCACGGGCTTGATGTAGTCCATCCAGATGTCACGCACACCTACCCAGACGTGCCACAGCAAGGCCACGATCACGGCGAAGGTGAGGAATTTCATCCATTGGGCAGCGAAGATGCCGGCCCATTGTTCGTAGCCGATGGGGCCGGAAGTGAAGATCACCTGGGCCAGCAGGACCACGGTGAACAGGGCCATCAGGGCGCCCGTGACGCGCTGGGCCAGCCAGTCGCGAAAACCATAACCTGCACCGACGACGGTGCGCTTGGAGCCGTAGTTGACGGACATGTTGCTTGCTCCCGGGTGAAATTAGTAGAGACCGAACAGTTTGGCGCCGAGCACCACGGTCAGGCCCAGGCTCAGGGCCAGGGTGATGATGGCGGACGACTTGCCGAATTCCTTGCTCACGGCGTGGCACATGTCCATGTACAGATGGCGCAGGCCGGCAATGAAGTGGTGCAGGTAGCCCCAGATCAGGGCCAACGCCACCAGCTTCATGAACCAGCCGGGCACGAAGCCCAGACCGACGTTGAAGGCGGCGGAAAATTTGGCAAAGGAGATCTCTGAGCTGATCGAGTTGTCGAACATCCAGATGATCAGCGGCATCAGCAAAAACATCAGCATGCCGCTGATGCGGTGCAGGATGGACACCCAGCCGGCCGCCGGCAGGCGGTAGGTGGGCAGGTCGCTCAGGGCGTTGATGTTGCGGAATTCTGGCCGCTTTTTGGCGAGTTCAGTCATGTGGGCACTTTCTCGTTGGTAACGGGTTTGTAATTATCTGGTGACAAACCGCAGCATTCTATTGCAACGCAGCAATCTGACATGAGCATTTCAGGACGATCGTTCGCGGATGACAGGACGGGTTTGCAATGCACTGTTGTGGTGCCGGAAAAACGGTCCGGATCACCCGAGTACGTTGTGGTAGTGGTGGCTGTCGGTGCGGTAAAAACCCCGTCGCAACTCCATGGGGGTGTCGTTGTAGGTGTATGCCACCCGCTCGACACTCAGCAGCGGTGTCCCGGCTGGGACATCCAGCAGCTCCTGCTGCGCCTCGTCGGGCAGCACGGCGCGGATTTTTTCTTCGGCGCGGACCATGCGCACGCCGAACTCGGTTTCAAACAGGGCGTACATCGTGCCCTGGTATTCGTCCAGGCGTTCTGCCGTCAGGCCCTTGAAGGGGGCGCCGGGCAGCCAGAGGTCTTCGAGGATGGTGGGCACGCCGGCAAACGAGAGCACGCGGCGAACCTGCAGCACGGGATCGCCCGAGCGCAGGGCCAGCGCACGGGCGATCTCGGCATTGGCACGCAGTCGTTTGCAGTCCACGATGCGGCGCTGGGCCGGGCCTTCGCTGGCCACGTCGCCGTTGTCTGGCACCAGCTTCAGGAACCGGTACTGGGTGTGGTGCTCGGCATGGGTGGCCACGAAGGTGCCCTTGCCTTGCCGGCGCACCAGCAGGTTGTCGCTGGCCAGCTCGTCGATGGCTTTGCGCACCGTGCCCTGGCTGACGCGGTAGCGCCCGGCCAGTTCGATTTCGCTGGGGATGGCTTCACCAGGCTTCCATTCGCCAGACTGCAGGCTTTGCAGGATCAGGCCCTTGATCTGCTGGTACAGCGGGCTGAACGCCGGCGTGGGGGCCGTCAGGTCCGAAGTGCTTGTCTCCATCGTCAGGGGTGCGTTTTCATGGGTTTGGTGGATGCCCGGTCAGGGTCATGTCAGGTGTCGAATCATATCTTATATAAGACATAAGACAAATTGACCCTTCAGGGTTTTCGCGGGTACACTCGCCAGTTGTTCCCATTTTTGTCATCACTCACTTTCTGGAGTTTTCAATGAGCAAGAAGCCCGTCCGCGTTGCCGTCACCGGCGCTGCAGGTCAAATCGGTTATGCCCTTCTGTTCCGCATCGCTTCCGGCGAAATGCTGGGCAAGGACCAGCCCGTCATCCTGCAACTGCTGGAGATCCCCGACGAGAAGGCCCAGAAAGCCCTCAAGGGCGTGATGATGGAGCTCGAAGACTGCGCTTTCCCGCTGCTGGCTGGCATGGAAGCCCACTCTGACCCCATGACCGCTTTCAAGGACACCGATTACGCCCTGCTGGTCGGCTCGCGTCCCCGCGGCCCCGGCATGGAGCGTGCCGAGCTGCTGGCCATCAACGGCGCCATCTTCACCGCCCAAGGCAAAGCCCTGAATGCCGTGGCTTCGCGCAACGTGAAAGTGCTGGTGGTCGGTAACCCCGCCAACACCAACGCCTACAT
>JAYRQF010000164.1:0-8859 GCA_041910735.1 Limnohabitans sp. | reverse complement strand
TTCGAGTGCGGTATCAAGCTCAAGAACTACAACGACATCAAAGAGGGCGACCAGCTCGAATTCTTTGAAGTCAAGGAAATCGCGAGAACGCTGTAATGCCCCGCAAGGCCTCCTCCGTCCCCAACCGCGGCTACCGCGTCGCCGACCAGATCCAGCGCGATCTGTCGGAGCTGATCGCGCGCGAGCTCAAGGACCCGCGCGTGGGCATGGTCACGATCAACGCTGTCGAGGTGACGCCGGACTATGCCCATGCCAAGGTGTTCTTCAGCCTGCTCACGGGCGATCCGGAGGAAGCCACGCAAGGCCTGAACGCTGCTGCCGGCTTCCTGCGCAACGGCCTGTTCAAGCGCCTGCACATCCACACCGTGCCGACGCTGCATTTCGTGTTCGACCGCACCACCGAGCGTGCGTCGGACATGAACGCTCTGATTGCCAAGGCCGTGGCTTCACGCAGCAAGGACAGCGACTGACATGACCGCTGCTCCTCGTGCACGGGTGCAGCGGCGCCCCGTGCATGGGGTGATCCTGCTGGACAAACCACTCGGTCTTTCAAGCAACCAGGCCTTGCAGAAGGTCAAGTGGTTGCTGCGCGCCGAAAAAGCCGGTCATACCGGCACGCTCGACCCGCTGGCCACCGGCGTGCTGCCCCTTTGCTTTGGTGCGGCCACCAAGTTCAGCCAGCAGCACCTGAACGCCGACAAGGTCTACGAAACCACGGTGCGTCTGGGCCGCAAAACCACGACGGCCGACGCCGAGGGCGAGGTGATCGCCGAGCGGCCGGTCACCTGCACGCTGGGTCAGGTGGTGGAAGTGCTGGACCGCTTCATGGGACCGATCCGTCAGGTGCCGCCGATGCACAGCGCCCTCAAAAAAGACGGCAAGGCCCTGTACGAATACGCCCGCGAGGGCGAGACCGTCGAGCGCGAGGCGCGCGACGTGGAAATCCATGACCTCGAAATGCTGGACGTGCAGTTGCAGGGCGACGATCCCTTCCTGCGTCTGCGCGTGGCCTGCAGCAAAGGCACCTACATCCGCACACTGGGCGAAGACATTGGTGAAGCCCTCGGTTGTGGCGGGCACCTGACCGCGCTGCGCCGTGTGCAGACCGGACCGTTCAGCGCCGCGCAGTGCATCACGCTGGCGCAGCTTGAAGCGATGGAGGAGGGCGATCGTCTGAGCGCCATGCAGCCCGTGGACTGCCTGCTGCAGGATTACACCGCCGTCACACTGGATGCCGACCATGCCGGCAGGTTCCTCAGTGGCATGCGCCGCCGCGGTGGCTGGCCGGACATGCCCCATGTGCGCGTCTACGGTGACGCGCCCCACACCCTGCTGGGCACCGCCCACACCCAGGCCGGCGAGTTGATCCCGACCCGGCTGCTCAGCCCCCTCGACATTCAACAGATTCTGGAAAGTTCGCCGGCCCCTGCGCTGGCCTGATATTGGAAGAAGCCCATGAGCAAACAAATCCGCAACATCGCCATCATCGCCCACGTTGACCACGGCAAAACCACCATGGTGGACCAGCTGCTTCGTCAGTCGGGTACCTTCGCTGACCACGAAAAAGTCGTGGACACCGTGATGGACAACAACGCCATCGAACGCGAGCGTGGCATCACCATCCTGGCCAAGAACTGCGCCGTGAGCTGGGAAGGCACCCACATCAACATCGTCGACACCCCCGGCCACGCGGACTTCGGTGGTGAAGTCGAACGCGCGCTGTCCATGGTCGATGGCGTGGTGCTGCTGATCGACGCCCAGGAAGGCCCGATGCCGCAGACCCGCTTTGTGACCAAAAAGGCACTCGCCCTGGGCCTCAAGCCCATCGTGGTGGTCAACAAGGTGGACAAGCCCGGCGCCAACTGCGACAAGGTGGTCAACGCCGCTTTCGACCTGTTCGACAAACTGGGGGCGACCGACGAGCAGCTGGACTTCCCGGTGGTGTACGCATCGGGCATCAACGGCTGGACCTCTCTCGAAGAAGGCGCCCCCGGCGAGCAGTGGGGCCCCGACATGTCGGCCCTGTTCAACACCGTGCTCAAGCATGTGCCGCCCAACAGCGGTGACCCGGAAGCCCCTCTGCAGCTGCAGATTTCTGCGCTCGACTTTTCCACTTTCGTGGGCCGCATCGGCGTGGGCCGCATCAGCCAGGGCAAGATCAAGCCCGGCATGGACGTGCTGGTGATGGAAGGGCCTGACGGCAAGAGCACCAAGGGCCGCATCAACCAGGTGCTGACCTTCCAGGGCCTGGACCGCATGCAGACGCCCGAAGCCGGCCCCGGCGACATCGTGCTGATCAACGGCATTGAGGACATCGGTATCGGCGTGACGGTGACCGACCCCACCAACCCTGCACCGCTGCCCATGCTCAAGGTGGATGAGCCCACGCTGACCATGAACTTCTGCGTGAACACCTCGCCGCTGGCCGGCCGTGAGGGCAAATATGTGACCAGCCGCCAGATCTGGGACCGCCTGCAAAAGGAACTGCAGCACAACGTGGCCCTGCGTGTGAAGGAAACCGATGAAGACGGCATCTTCGAGGTGTCTGGCCGCGGTGAACTGCACCTGACCATCCTGCTGGAAAACATGCGCCGTGAAGGCTATGAGCTGGCCGTGTCCAAACCGCGCGTGCTGTTCCGCGACATCGATGGCGTCCGTCATGAGCCCATCGAGCTGGTGACCGCCGACATCGAAGAAGGCCACCAGGGCGGCGTGATGCAGGCCCTCGGTGAGCGCAAGGGCGAACTGGTCAACATGGAACCGGACGGCCGTGGCCGCGTGCGCCTCGAATACCGCATCCCGGCGCGTGGCCTGATCGGTTTCTCCAACGAATTCCTGAACCTGACGCGCGGTTCGGGCCTGATCTCCAACATCTTCGACAGCTACGAGCCGCACAAGGGCGAGATCGGTGGCCGCAAGAACGGCGTGCTGATCTCCATGGACGACGGTGAAATCTTCACCTACGCCCTGGGCAAGCTCGACGACCGTGGCCGCATGTTCGTCAAGCCCAACGACCCGGTGTACGAAGGCATGATCGTCGGCATCCACAGCCGTGACAACGACCTGGTGGTCAACGCCACCCGCACCAAGCAGCTGACCAACTTCCGCGTGTCCGGCAAGGAAGACGCCATCAAGATCACGCCCCCGATCGAACTTACGCTGGAATACGGCGTCGAATTCATCGAAGACGATGAGCTGGTGGAAATCACGCCCAAGAGCGTGCGCCTGCGCAAACGCTTCCTCAAAGAGCACGACCGCAAGCGTGCTTCACGCGAAAACGCCTGATTCTGCCTTTCGGGCATGAAGCTGCGTCACGGTCAGGCTGTTGGCCTGATGGTGCTGGTCACGGCGATGTGGTCCATCGCCGGTGTCGTCACGCGCCAGCTTGAAGCCGCCCGCAGCTTCGAGGTCACGTTCTGGCGCAGCCTGTTTACATTGATCTCGCTTGGGCTCATCCTGCCGATCTGGCAGGGCAGGGGCGTGTTTGCCCGCATACCCTGGCGCAGTCGCTATTTCTGGCTCTCGGGTGTGTGCTGGAGCGTGATGTTCACCGCATTCATGGTGGCGCTCACGCTGACGGCCGTGGCCAATGTGCTGATCACCATGGCGCTGGGGCCACTGATCACGGCGCTGTTCACCCGTGTGGCCTTGCGTCACCCTTTGCCCTGGCGCACATGGGGCGCCATCGTGGTGGCCGGCGGTGGCATTGCCTGGATGTATGGCAGCCAGCTCAGTGTGGGCGCACCGAATTTCCTGACCGGCTCGCTGGTGGCATTTTGCGTGCCCATGGCTGCCGCCGTGCAATGGACGCTGGTGCAGAAAAGCCATTCCGAAGGACTCGATCTGGACCTTGTGCCTTCGGTGATGGTGGGTGCAGCCATCTCGACCGCCGTGACCCTGCCGCTGGCGCTGCCACTGCAGGCATCCGCGCATGACATGGCTTTGTTGGCCGGGCTGGGCCTGTTCCAGCTGGCGATCCCGTGCGCGCTGTCGGTGGTGTGTGCCCGCGTGCTGAAGGCGCCAGAGGTCTCCTTGCTCGCCCTGCTGGAAATCGTTTTTGGCATCCTGCTGGCTTGGCTGGGTGCCGGAGAGGCTCCGCAATCCAGTGTGCTCTTCGGTGGTACGCTGGTGCTGGGAGCGTTGGTCCTCAATGAATGCCTGGTTTGGAGAAACAAACGTGTCTGAAGTCATTGCAGAAATCCAGGGCCACATCGGCTGCATCACCCTCAACCGCCTCAAGGCGCTCAACGCCCTGTCGCTGCCCATGATCCGCGACCTCACGACGGCTTTGAAGCGCTGGCAGGATGACCCGCAGGTGCTGGCGGTGGCGGTGCGCGGCACCGGCAAGGAAGGGCCGTTTGGCGCTTTTTGCGCTGGCGGCGACATCCGCTTTTTCCATCAGGCGGCGCATGCCGGCGACACCGCACTGGGCGACTTCTTCACCGAGGAATACGCGCTCAACCACCTGATCCACACCTACCCCAAGCCCTACATCGCCTTCATGGACGGCATCGTCATGGGCGGTGGCATGGGCATCAGCCAGGGCGCCAGCGTGCGCGTGGTGACCGAGCGCACCAAGATGGCCATGCCCGAGACCAACATCGGCCTGTTCCCGGATGTGGGCGGGGGCTATTTCCTGAGCCGCTGCCCCGGCAAGCTGGGCGAGTACCTCGGCCTGACAGGCCTGATGCTCAGCGGCGTGCAGGCGGTGGCCGCCAAACTGGCCGATATCGCCTTGCCCTCGTCGATGCTGGAGCCGATCTGGGACAAGCTGATCAGCAGTCCGTTTGAAAACAGCGAAGCGGTGGAGCGCTGGGTGCTGGCCCAGCCGGGCAGCATGGCCCCCGAAAAGCTCGCACCTCAGCCGCAGATCGACACGGTCTTCGGCCTGCCCACGGTGCAGGCCATGCTGGACGCGCTGGAAGCCGCCAGCGACGACTGGAGCCAGCACACCGCCAAAACGCTGCGTGCGCGTTCACCGCTGATGCTCAACGTGGTGCTCGAGCAGATCCGCCGCGCCCGCGGCATGGGCCTGGCCGATGACCTGCGCATGGAACGCGACATGGTCCACCACTGTTTTCACCTGCGCCCGGTGCAGGACAGCGAAACAGTGGAAGGGGTGCGAGCGCTGGCCGTGGACAAAGACCACTCACCGAAATGGAAGCCGGCGCGTGTGGAAGAGGTCGATGCTCAGGAAGTCGCGCGCTTTTTCGTCAGTCCCTGGCCCGCGGACCACCACCCGCTGCGGCATCTGACCTGATGTGATGGATCCTCGGGTCAAGCCCGAGGATGACAGAACGCAGAGCGGGCCCGAGGATGACAGATACACCATGTCATTGCCCGGCTTGACCGGGCAATCCATGCCCCTCAGCGGTTGCGCGACTTCATCGCGCGTTCCACCTCGCGCTTGCCTTCGCGGTCCTTGATGGTGTCACGCTTGTCGTGCTCGGCCTTGCCTTTGGCCAGTGCGATCTCGCATTTCACGCGGCCGTTTTTCCAGTGCAGATTGATCGGCACCAGCGTGTAGCCTTTTTGCTCGACTTTGCCCGTCAGGCGGCGGATCTCCTCCTTGTGCAGCAGCAGCTTGCGGATGCGGGCCGACTCGGGGTTGACGTGGGTGGAGGCGGTCTTGAGCGCATGAATCAGCAGGCCAATGATGAACATCTCGCCGTTCTTGATGACCACATAGCCGTCGGTCAGCTGCACCTTGCCCTCGCGCACGGCCTTGACCTCCCAGCCTTCGAGCACCATGCCGGCCTCGTGCCGTTCCTCGAAGAAATAGTTGAACGCCGCCTTCTTGTTTTCGGCGATCAGGGCGGATTTGGCGGCGGGGGAGGGCTTTTTGCTGGCCATGGGCAGGAAGTGGGGACGGCCGGCAAATTTACAATCGCAGGCAAACGCGTGATTGTATGAAGAATATCCACAAGTCCGTCCTGATCTGGTACAGCCCCGAAGAGATGTTCCGGCTGGTCACTGACGTGGACCGCTACCCCGAGTTCCTGCCCTGGTGCGACCACGCCGGGGTCAAGGAAGTCACGCCCGACGGCATGGTGGCCGAAATCGGCATCGGCATGGCCGGCATCAAGCAGGCCTTCACCACCCGCAACACCCACATCGAAGGCCGCTCGGTGCAGATGCAGCTGGTCAATGGGCCGTTTTCCAACCTGAGCGGCGGCTGGACCTTCAGCCCCGTGGGCGACGGCAGCCAGCGCGCCTGCAAGGTGGAGCTGAACCTGCACTACGGTTTTTCCAGCAGCACGCTCTCGGCCATTGTCGGCCCGGTGTTCGACAAGATCGCCGGGAGTCTGGTGGACGCCTTCATCAAACGTGCCGAGCAGGTCTATGGCTGAAACCATCGCCATCTCCGTCTGCTTCAGCCCGGCCCCCCGCACCGTCTGCGAACTGGCTCTGCAGTTGGCGGCCGGCAGCACCCTGTCGCAAGCCGTGGCTCTGGCCGTGCAGCAACCCGGCTGGCCACAGGGCTGGGATGAACAGCAATGCCACAACACCCTGAGTCCCAGCCTTTGGGGCCGCAAGACCGGCTGGAACACGGCGCTGCGCGAGGGCGACCGCGTGGAGCTTTGCCGTGACTTGCGCGTAGACCCCAAAGTGGCTCGCCGCGAACGCTTCAGCAAGCAGGGCGCCCGCCGCGCCGGCCTGTTCGCCAAAAAGCGCCCCGGCGCCGCAGCAGGCTACTGATGCAGGCACTGCTGGACGCCATTGCCCGCGCCACGCCGGGGCCGGACGCCTGCCGCATCTTCCATGGCCGCGGTGGCCTGTACCCGGGTTGTGAACACCTGAGTCTGGACTGGTACGCCCCGGTCTGGCTGCTGACCAGCTTCCAGCCCTTGAGCGAGGCCGAGCTGCAGGCGGTGCAGACCGCACTGGCCCGGCGCCCTGAGCCCTTGAATTGGGTTTACCAGTGCCGACAGAGCGGGCAGGCGGGCACCGAAACACGTCTGATGGCCGGTAGCGTGCCCGATCCGCATGGGGTGAGCGAGCAGGGCGCCCACTACCGGGTGCATGTGCTCAAAGGCCAGAACCACGGCCTGTTTCTGGACATGGCCTGCGGCCGCCAGTGGCTGCGCGCGCACGCGCAGGGCCGGCGCGTGCTGAACCTGTTCGCCTACACCTGCGCGTTTTCGGTGGTGGCGCTGCAGGGCGGTGCGAGCGAAGTGGTCAATGTGGACATGGCCGCCGGCGCGCTCGCCATCGGGCAACACAATCACCAGCTCAATGTATTGAACGGCGCACGCTTTCTGGCGCACGACCTGTTCAAGTCCTGGGGCAAGGTCAAGCGCATGGGGCCATACGACATTGTGGTGGCCGACCCGCCCAGCTACCAGAAGGGCAGCTTTGTGGCCAGCAAGGACTACGCCCGGGTGGTGCGCCGCCTGCCCGAGCTGCTCTCGCCCGGCGGACAGGCACTGCTCTGCCTGAACGCGCCTGAAATCCCCAGCCGGTTTCTGCAGGATCTGGTGGCCGCCGAGGCGCCGGGCCTGCGCTTTGTGCAGCGGCTGGACAACCCCGCCGTCTTTGCCGATGCCGATCCCCAGCGGGCCCTGAAGGTCATGCTGTTCCAGTTGCCCGATTGACCGGGGAAAACCCTTGCCGGCGGGTACAATCCGGTTTTTGGAGCCTTAGCTTATGCGCCTACTCGGTAAAGCCCTTACTTTTGACGACGTTCTCCTCGTCCCCGCCTATTCGCAAGTCCTGCCCAAAGACACTTCCCTTGCGACGCAATTCACCCGTAACATCCGCCTGAACCTGCCGCTCGTGTCCGCCGCCATGGACACGGTGACCGAAGCGCGTCTGGCCATTGCCATCGCGCAAGAGGGCGGCATCGGTATCGTCCACAAAAACCTGACCGCGCAGGAGCAGGCGGCCCATGTGGCCAAGGTCAAGCGCTACGAATCGGGCGTGCTGCGCGATCCGGTGGTCATCACCCCCAGCACCACGGTGCGTCAGGTCATGGCGCTCAGCGAGGAGCTGGGTGTGTCCGGCTTCCCGGTGGTGGACGGCGGCAAGGTGGTCGGCATCGTGACCGGCCGCGACCTGCGCTTTGAAACCCGTTACGACCAGGCCGTCAGCGCCATCATGACGCCGCGCGAGCGCCTGATCACCGTGCCCGAAGGCACCACCCCCGAGCAGGCCAAGGCGCTGCTCAACAAGCACAAGCTCGAACGCCTGCTGGTGGTGAACGACGCCTTTGAACTCAAGGGCCTGATCACCGTCAAGGACATCACCAAGCAGCTGAACTTTCCGAACGCCGCGCGCGACGAAAACGGCCGCCTGCGCGGGGGCGCTGCCGTGGGCGTGGGCGAGGGCACCGAAGAGCGTGTCGAAGCCCTGGTCAAGGCCGGCGTCGACGCCATCGTGGTGGACACCGCGCACGGCCACAGCAAAGGCGTGATCGACCGCGTGCGCTGGGTCAAGCAAAACTACCCGCAGGTGCAGGTGATCGGCGGCAACATCGCCACCGGCGCGGCCGCGCTGGCGCTGGTGGAGGCCTGCGCGGACGCGGTCAAAGTGGGCATAGGCCCCGGCTCCATCTGCACCACCCGCATCGTGGCCGGTGTGGGCGTGCCCCAGATCATGGCCGTGGACAGCGTGGCCACCGCCCTCAGGGGCACCGGCGTGCCCCTGATCGCGGACGGCGGCATCCGCTACAGCGGCGACATCGCCAAGGCGATCGCCGCCGGCGCCGGCACCGTCATGATGGGCGGCATGTTCGCCGGCACCGAAGAAGCCCCGGGCGAAGTCATCCTCTACCAGGGCCGCAGCTACAAGAGCTACCGCGGCATGGGCTCCATTGGCGCCATGCAGCAGGGCAGCGCCGACCGTTACTTTCAGGAGTCG
>JAYRQF010000163.1:0-26062 GCA_041910735.1 Limnohabitans sp. | reverse complement strand
GCAGCTCGCGCTCGCCAAAGCTGCCCCGGTCCGCCCGGTTGTGGCAGGCGCCGCACTGTGCCGGGCTTTGCACACCCGGCAGTCGCCAGACCTCAGGCGCCACCTTGCGGTGCTCACGGACAAACCAGTCCGAGCGGGTGATCCGGTCTTGCGTCGGTGCCATGCCCCATTTCTTGCCGGTACCGGCCTCGCTTTGCAGCCACCGTCCGATCGCCTGTACCTGCCCGGGCTCCAGACTGGCGTCGGTGCCGTAGTGCCGGGAAAGACCGGCCATGACACGCGCCCAAGACTCGGCTGGCAGCAAGGCCGGTGGATAGGCCAGATGGCAGGCGGCACATTCCTGCGCGTACACGGGCAAGGCCTGCGAAGGCTGGAGCTTGTGGCTGCCAGCATGCGCCACGCCACACAGCAAAGCCACTGCCATCAACCATTGGATTCGCACTGTGTTCTCCTTCGCGCGTGTCATTGGAGGCCGATCAGCCAGGCCAGCACATCGGCTTTTTCGCCGGCACTGCACTCGCGGCCGAGCACATCCTTGCAGTTGCGCCTGAACCATTTGTCCACCCGCGCGGGATCGGTCAGGCTTTTCGGATTGAAAGCCGGTGCCAGAGGTTCAAGCACCTTGGCTGTGGACGCGTGCCGACCTTTGTGGCCAGGCCATTCACCATGGCAGCTGGCGCAAGCCCATTCCTTGCCGTGTTTTTCCAGAAAGAACTGCCGCCCGGCATCGGCCTGTCCTGCCCGTCCGGCTTCTGCCGAAAAGCGTTCCAGCTGGGCCACCGCGCTGGTGTTGGCGGCCGGGGACGGAAAGGCCAGCACCCAGCCAAGTCCTACCATCCAAAAAAGCCGTCGTGTGCGCATGAAACCTCCTGACCTGTTTCAAGGCAATTTAGGCCGTACACATGAACCCAGCCTGAACGCCCTGTGCCAGAGTCGGACATGCATCCTGCAAACACCTCCAGGCACTAAACTGGCTTCAACCTGGGGCTGTATCCATGAAGCTTTTGTTGATCGAAGACGAACTGGCGCTGAACGAGGCGCTGACCGCGATGCTGCGCTCGGAGGGCTTTGCCGTTGACCCCGTGGCCAGTCTGCACAGCGCCGATGCAGCCGCACGCGTCAGCAGCTACGACGCCGTTTTGCTGGACCTGTACCTGCCCGATGGTGACGGCATGGACTGGCTGCGCCGGCTGCGCGCCAGTGCCGACACCACGCCGGTGATCATCATGACCGCGAGGGACCAGATCTCGGACCGGATTGCCGGCCTGCAAAGCGGTGCCGACGACTACGTCATCAAGCCTTTCGATGTGCAGGAGCTGCTGGCACGGCTGGGGGCCGTGCTGCGCCGCGCACATGGCAGCGCCAGCAGCTGGCTGCAGGTGGGCACACTGGCCCTGGACCTGCAAGGCCGGCGCGCGCGCGTGGACACACAGGACATTGAACTGACCGCCAAGGAATGGGCCGTGCTTGAAAAACTCGCCAGCCGCCCGGGCCGCATCGTCAACAAGGAAGCACTGGACCAGGCGCTCTACAGCTTTGACGACGACGTGGGCAGCAACACACTGGAGGTGTACATCAGCCGCATCCGCAAGAAGATTGGCAGGCATCGGGTGGAGACCGTGCGCGGCCTGGGCTATCGCCTGGTGGACGAGGACAGGACATGAAGCAGCACAGCCTCGTTCGCCAACTGCTGAGCGCTACGCTGCTGACGCTGCTGGTGCTGTGGATCGCCATGGTAGTGTCGGTGGCCTGGGTCATCCAACACGAGACCGACGAGATTTTCGACGCCAGCCTGCAGGAAACGGCGCAGCGTCTGCTGCCCCTGGCCGTCATGCAGCTCCAGCCACGCCACCAGGACGACGAACACCCACTGGAGGCCGATGAGGACGCACTCGAGCCCGCGCAGCACGAGGAATACATGGTCTACCAGGTCTTCCATGCTTCCGGACGCATGTTGCTGCGCTCGCACGCGGCCCCTGCCACCCCACTTGCTCCCGAACTCAGGCCGGGGTTTCAGCGCACCGCCAGTCATTTGGTGTACATCGAAAAAAGCCGCAATGGAGAGTACCTGCTTGCGCTGGCTGAAAAGTCAAACCACCGCACAGACACTTTGCTGAGCATCCTCACGTTTTTGCTCATCCCCCTGCTCGCCCTGCTGCCTTTGTCAGCCCTGGGGATGCTGCTGATCGTGCGCAAGGCCAGCCACCCCTTGCGCCAACTCGATGCCGAGCTGGCCCGACGCGGCAGCGCGGACCTCGCGCCCCTCTCGACCCTGAACTTGCCCCGAGAACTCCAGCCTCTGGCCGAAACACTCAACCAGCTCATGCGCCGCCTGCAATCGGCACTCGAAGCCGAACGCCACTTCACGGCCAACAGCGCCCACGAGCTGCGCACCCCACTGGCAGCAGCCGTGATGCAGCTCAACGCGCTGGAGCAAAGCCCACTCCATGAGGAACAACAGCAAAGACTGCGCACCGTGCGGCAACTGCTGCAACGCCTGCAAACCCTGAGCGAAAAGCTGCTTCAGCTGGCACGCGCCGAGTCCGGCATTGCCCTGAAAAGCGGCGAAGTGGACTTGCGCCAGTTGCTGCAGCTGCTGTGCCAAGACCACCAGTGGCGGGCCGACGTGCGGCTCGATCTGCACCTGCCCTCTTCACCCGTCCTGGTTCAGGGAGACGTGGACGCACTGGGCATCGTGCTCGGCAACCTGCTGGAAAACGCCATCAAGTACGGCACGCCATCCAGTCCGGTGCGAATTGAGCTGGCGGCAAGCCCTGTGCAGATTCGCATCGTCAACGACTGCGAACCTTTACCGTCAAAGACCCTGGCACGTTTGCACGAACGGTTTTACAGGGTACGCCCCGACAGCCATGGCGCCGGGCTGGGCCTGTCGATCGTGCGTGCCCTGCTTGAACCGGCCGCGATCGCGTTCAGCATCCACTCTCCGGTCAGTGGCAGCGATCGTGGTTTCGAGGCTCGGCTGATCTGGCCTGTGGTCCACCCTCACCCTTGAGCATCAGGCATCCATCAGGTTCTGCACCCTGCCGACAAACTCCGCCGGCACCAGCGCCACCGCGCGCGTGGCGCGATCGACAAACACGATGCCGATCTTGCCGCGCGCGACTTCGCGGGCGGTGTCCAGGCACTCCATGCGGTAGACGAGGTCAAAGCCGTATTTGTTGTAGTCCTGCGGCACCATGCTCACGCGCATGGTCTCGCCATGAAAGCCCTCGGATTTGTATTGGGCCACCATGTCACCCACCACGATGGGAAAACCCGCCACATTGCCCTCGGTGTAGCCCAGCGACTTGAAAAAACGCACCCGCGCTTCGGACACCAGCGTCAGCAACTGCGCGTTGTCAAGGTGCCCGCCCTGGTTGACGTGGCTGATGTAAATCTGAATGTCAGTCGCGAAAACGAAGTGCTCGGGAAGCTGAAACTGGATACGAGGCATTGGGCAATTCAGACATGAAACGCCCAATTATCCAGAATACACAGCGGCCATCCCTGATATGGATCAGCGACGCCCTGTCATTGATACAGCGCGCGTTGCCGCATTGCAAAGAGCCCGTCCTGTCTGGCGGCAGTGCGAAAGACTGGCGTCGACCCAAAGCGGTCTTCACGGTGAACCGGCCCCTGACTCAGACGTAGCGTGCTCAGATCATCGGACCCGTGGTGGGTATCAGCCCGCAGACCACAAACTGACCATTGACGTGGCGAAGCTGTGCCCAGCGGCGGTGACCGGTGCAGAGGGTACTTCTGCCGTTAAAAACGTGCACCTAATTATGTGCACGCCCTTCGCCTTGTTCCTCGACCGTTTGACCATCGCGGATATGGTAGATCCGCTTGAAGGTCGGAATGATTTTCTCGTCGTGGGTCACGACGATGATGGCAGTCTGCGCCTGACGGGCCATGTCATTGAGAATGCGCACCACGGCCAGGGCGCGTTCGCTGTCCAGTGGCGCGGTCGGCTCGTCAGCCAAAATCACTGGCGGCTTGTTGGCCAGCGCCCGGGCAATTGACACCCGTTGCTGTTCACCACCGGATAGCTGCGCGGGTTCGGCTTTGGCACGGTGTGCGACATCCAGAGCATTCAGCAATTCAAGTGCACGTTGTCGCGCCTGAACATTGGGCACACCTGCCAGCATGGGCAGCAGGGCGACGTTGTCGGTCACGTCCAGGAACGGGATCAGGTAGGGCGCCTGAAACACAAAGCCGATCCGGTCACGGCGCAAGGCGCGCAGGTCAGGCGTTTTCCAGCCATCGTCATAAATAACTTCGTCGCCCAGCGTCATGCGACCGGACGTGGGCTCAATGATCGCCCCCAGGCATTTGAGCAAAGTGCTTTTGCCGGAACCAGAAGGCCCCACCAACCCGACCACTTCGCCGGGAGCGACTTGCATGTTGACATTCTTGAGCGCCTCAACCGCCGTGTCGCCATGGCCATAAACCTTGCGCAGATTTTCGATGCGAATGCCACCTGCTTGCTTGATCATTTCATGGTCCTCAACTGATGGCTTGTGCAGGATCGACACGCAAGGCAACACGGATCGCCAATGTGCTGGCCAGCGCACAAATGAGCATGGTGGCGCCAAAGCCAACCACCGCATCCTGCGTGAGCAACAGCACGAACTTGGGGAACACCGGGGCCCAGATCGTCGCGGCCACCTTGCCCACCACAAAGCCGATCACACCCAGGCCCAGCGCCTGCTGCAAGATCATCGCCGCGATGGTTAGGTTGCGGGTGCCGATCAGTTTGAGCACCGCGATCTCACGGATCTTGCCCAGCGTCATGGTGTAGATGATGAAGGCCACAATCGCCGCGCTCACCACCGCCAGAATGGCCAAAAACATGCCGATCTGTTTGGCCGAAGTGGCGATCAACTTATCCACCAGGATGTTCTCCATATGCGCACGGGTGAACACGGTCAGGTGCTTCCAACGTTGGATCGGCTCGGCCACACGCTCGGTGCTCCAGCCGTTGGCCACGCGAACCAGCACGGCATTGACGTTGCGGCTGCTGGTCTGCAAGTTCTGCACCGCATCGAGCAAACCCGGCACCGCAGGCCGGTTGAAGGCTGGATTGGCGGCTGTGCGCACACGGTCGTTCACGATGGCATCGTTGTCCTTGAGGAACTGCGCTTCCTGAGCATCCTTGATCGGGATGAAGACCATCGGGTCACCGCCAGACGACACCATGCGGCGTGTCAGGCCCACCACCTCGTAGGTGTGGCGCCGGATTTCCACCCGATCCCCCAGCGAGAGTCCGGTCTTGACGTCAGCCACCGCCTCGTAATGGCTGCGCGTGAGGTGCCTGCCCGCCAACAAATGGCCAGGTTGCCCGGGCAAGCCAGCGGCACCCGGCTCGATCCCGACCACCATGGCCCGGGCCTCTTTGCCTCCCACCGTCCTGACTTGCATGGTGAAGTAAGTGATGTTGGCCGCCATGGCCACGCCGGGCATGCCCGCAATGCTGCGCACCACATCGTCCTTGAGACTGGATGATTCGGCATAAGGCCCCTGCGTGTCCTTTTGAACCACCCAGAGGTCGGCGCCGCTGTTGTTCAACAAGGCTTGGGCATCGTCGACCATGCCGCGAAACACGCCAGCCATGGTCAATGTCACGCCAATGAGCAAACCCAGCCCCAGCCCGGTGAGCACAAACTTGACCCAACTGTGCTGAATGTCGCGCGCCGCCAGGCTGATCATGGCTGCGCCTTTTTAACCAGAGCGTCCACCACCTTGAAGCGAGCCCCGGTCGACAGCGGCTTGTCGCTGTACACCACCACGGTGTCACCCGAGGCCAGCCCGCTCAGGGCCTGTACGCGGCCGTCCAGACTGGATACTCCCCACTGCACGGAAACAAAGTCCAACGCGCCGTCTTTCAGACGCCACACGCCTGTCCGGCCCTGATGCGTCTGCACACTGGCCTGCGGTACCACCAAAGCCTGATCCTCTGGCTGCAACTGGAGCGTGACCTCGGCCATCTCGCCGATCGACAGTGATGCCGGCGTTTGATCAAACGTCACTTGTGCGATGCGCTCCTCGGTCACTGCATCGGCCTGCAACTCCACCCGTTCCACCTTGCCGGCCAGCATTTGCTGCGGATGCGAGCGCAACACAATCTGGGCGGGCAAACCAAGCGCCAACCCCCTCGAGCGGGCCTGGTCCACGCGCAACTTCACCCAAAGGGTGGCGGGATTGGCCAGCCTGATCACGGCTTGACCAGCCACCACCGTGCTGCCGGCTTCGGCATCGCGGCTGACCACCACCGCATCGGCCGGTGCGATCAATCGGGTATTCTGTTTTTGCAGTGCGGCCGCTGCACGCTCGGCCTGCAGGCGTTGGGCGTCCTGGCGGGCCGCCTGCACGTTGGCTTGAGCGGCCTCGTGGGCCGCCTGCGCAGACAGCAACTCCTGCTCGCGCCCCTCCAGTGCAGACGGGCTGATGAAGTTCTGCCGAGCCAATTCCTTTTGCCGGTTCAGATTGGTGGTGGCCAGCTCGCGCCGGGCTTTGGCGTCTGCCAGTTGAGCCTGTGCTGCCGTTTGAACGCTGACCGCCTTGGACAGCGCGGCATCTTGCGCCTGCAGGCGTTGGTCCAGATCCACCGGGTCCATCTCGGCCAGCAACTGTCCGGCCTTGACCGCCTGCCCCACATCGACATGCACGCGCAATACGCGCCCCGCCACCGTGGGGCCCATCAGCCAGCTTTGACGCGCTTCTACACTGCCAATGCCAAACACCGAGGGCGTCAGGTTTTCGCTCTTGACGTATGCCACGGTCACTTTGGTCGGGGCAAGTGGCCCCATGCGAGTCGCCACGAATCCCAGAGCCACGATCACGATCGTTGCAGCCGCTGCGACCACGACCTGTCGCTTGTTAATTTTGGAGAGTGTCATCTGCGCTTCTTTCGTCAGGTTTGGGGCGTTGGCAACAGGCCTGCCTCGTAGAGGTTGAACACGGCTTTGCCCTGTCGTGCCAGTCCATGGAGATTGCCCGTTACCAGAGACTGCATGACCAGACCCTGAACCGCACCGATAAAGAGGACCACTGCCGACGGGAGATCCACATCTTTTGCCAGCAAGCGCTCTTCGCGGGCCTGGTCCAGAAGTTGGGTCACCAGAGTCCGGTAGTCGGCCATCAGTCGCTGCACCCTGCCTTTGAGCGGTGTGGGCTTGGCATGCTGCAACTCTTGAAAGACAAGTCGGGGAACCCCCGGGAACTGCTCAACAAAACCGATGTGGGCCAAGAAGACAGCACGCAGGGCCTGCAAGGCATTGTCCTGCCGTGCTTGTGCTGCTTGCTCGAGCCGCCCTATCAACGACTGGTGCGTCCAATCAAGAACAGCCAGCCAGATGGCCTCCTTACTTTCAAAATGCTTGAAGACGCCCCCTTGGGTGATGCCGATGGCCAAGGCCAAATCACCCGTGGTGATTTCGGCTGGGCTGCGCTGAGCGGCCAATCCCAAGGCCGCCTGAACCAGTTCTGCCTGGCGGTCTTCGGTTTTGAGTCTGATCCGTGTGTTGACAACCATAAGATAAGTAATTTGTTAATTACTTTATCATGATTTCCAATGCCCTTTGAGTCGGTCGCACCAGTATGTTCGGCGCTGGACCTGGCGTACTGATCCGATCGTTGGAAACGAGTGCCAGCGACCGGTGTCGGCTGTAGTGCTGTCATCTGGGCCGTCATCTGCCAAATGACCGGTATTCACAGCGCCCATCGCCCGAGCCAGCAGCTGTGAATGACTCTTGACAGCCTGACCCAGTCGCAGAGGCAGGAAACCCAATGTCGCCTTATGGCCGAAAGCAGCCCCACACTTGCGCCGCTGGCACTTAAAGTTTCAGGCTTTCGTCTCCGCTTCCCTGACCATCGTGATCACCCCGAACGGGCATTTGCGTTCGCACTTGCGGCAACCCGTGCAGGCTTGTGCATCGTGCAGCACCGAGTGCTTGCGCCAGCCTTCTGCCTTCAGGCTCAACACATGCGGCGGGCAGGCCGCCACACACCAGCCACAACCGGTGCAGTGCGGGACATCGACGCGGGGCAGCCACATGGTGTCAGAGGATACAGGCGGCGGCATGGCCCGGCTGTGACTGCAGGTATATTCAAGCCATGCCTTTTACCGCCGAATCCACCCGCCTCGCCCGCATGGAACTGGCCAACCGCCTGTTCTTCCGGCTCTACCAGTGTGCCAACCTGCTGCACAAGACAGGTTCACGCGCGGTCGAAAGCGAAGGTCTGACCACGCAGCAGTGGGCGGTGCTGGGCGCGCTCTCCAGGCCCGAGGCCGAAGGTGGCATCAGCGTGGGCGAGCTGGCGCGCTACCTCATGGTCAGCCGCCAGAATCTGGCAGGGGTCATCAGCCGAATGGAGCGCGACGGGCACATTGGTGTGGCCCCCGACGAAAAGGACCGCCGCTCGCGCCTGATCAGCATGACCGAACACGGGCGCAAAGTCTGGTTGCAGCAGGCGCTGCCCAAGATCGAGGCCTACTATGAACAGGCTCTGCACGAGTTCTCGATGGGCGACATCACCCACACCCTGCATTACCTGCTCAAGCTGCTGGACAACATGAAGCTGCTGGACAACGGGCCAGATGAAGAAGTGACCGGGCTGTGACTCACATCTGCGCCAGCAGACCGCCGTCAATTGCCAGGGTCTGGCCGTTCACATAAGCTGCTGCCGGCGACACCAGAAACAGCACCACCGGAGCGATGTCTTCAGGCGTGGCCCAGCGGTTTTGCGGCACTTCCTGGCGCAGAAAGTCCTCGAAACCCTCGCGCTGCTGCAGACCTGCAGTGAACTCGGTCTTCACAAATCCGGGGGCAATCGCATTGGCCGTGACGCCCTGCGAACCGTACTCCACAGCAATGGCACGGGCCAGTGCGCTCAACGAGGCCTTGGCCGTCGAATAGGCGCCGATCAGCGGCATGGTCGAGCGCCCCGACACCGAGGAGGTCATGACCACCCGGCCAAAGCCGCGCGCACGCATGCCCGGCAGGAATACCCGCGTGCAGTTGAAGGCGCCACCCACATGCACGTCCTGAATCTTTTGCCACTCCTGGCGGCTCATCTCAATCAGGGCCTTGCGGTTCTGGTTGCCTGCATTGCTCACCAGAATGTCCACGGGCCAGCCAGCGGCTTCCAGCGCATCGCCCGCGGCTTGCACGGCGCCAAAGTCCGACACGTCAAAAGCGGCCGCACGGGCAGAGACGCCCTGCGCCTGCAGGGTCTGAACAGCCGTGTCACAGATGGCGGCCTGCAGGTCATTGATGACAACCCGTGCGCCCGCATGGCCCAGCGCCGTGGCAATCGACAGGCCAATGCCGCGTGCCGAACCGGTGACCAGCGCCGTGCGCCCCTGCAGACCAAAGTGTTGCGTCAGATACGTCGTGTTCATGGTTCAGCCTTTCACCGGTGGTTTGCCCGGACGTCCGGGGATCATCGTCAGCATGTGGTCGGCCACACCGCCATCGACCACCAGATTCTGGCCATTCACATAGCTGGCACCCTGCCCGATCAGGTAATGGACCGCATGGGCAATGTCTTCGGGCCGGCCTATGCGTCCCATGGGCACCAGTGCCTCGCGGCGTGCTGTCGTGTCTGCGTCCTGATAGACAGCCTCGGTCAGCGGCGTCCGGACCATGCCGGGACACACGGTATTGGCCCTGATGCCCTCAGGGCCCCACTCCTGCGCCAACTGGCGGCACAACATGATGAGCGCGGCCTTGGCCGGTGAATACCCACCATAGCCCGGGTGCGGGTGCAGGCCCGACATGGACGCAATCGCCGTGACACTGCCACGCGTGCGTTTGAGCGATTCGTAGGCGGCCTGCGCCATCAGGAACACCGAACGGGCATTGAGGTTAAAGGTCTGGTCCCACTGCGCCACCAGCAGATCGGCCAGCTTGCCCGGTCCCGATGCACCGGCCACGCACACCAGCGCATCCAGATCGCCACCGGCTGCAATGGCCTGCTGCACGATGCCACGCGCTTCGTCGGGTTTTGTCACATCTCCCGTCACCCCGTGCGCCCGCACACCCATGCCACGCAGCGCCAGCAAAAGACCGTCAAGCTTTTCTCCGGCCTGCGAACTCGCAACGCTCAGCGTCAGCCCCGGCTCGCGGCTGGCCAGCACCTCACAAATGCCACGGCCAATACCGCCCGTGGCACCCGTCACCAATACATGCATCCTTGAACTCCATCAAAAAAGCCGCCTGGCACAGGGCGCAGGCGGCTGGGTTGCCATCAGATCACGCGATCACATTTTGCACAGCGGCGACGGTGCGGGAACGATGGACGGCGGGAAGGTCTGCTCGACCACCGGACGCAGCACACCGTCGACCACCTTGGCACGGCCCACGTAGTTGGGCAGCACCAGCTGGTTGTCGGCCGCACGCATGGTCACATTGCCGTAGATGGTGTCAAGCTGGGCGCCACGCAGGGCCTTGCTCACGTCTTCAGGCTTGTTGCTCTTGGCCAGACGCACGCCGTCCAGCATGACCTGGGCACCGTTGTAGGCCTGGCCTTCGTTGTCGGTGGGCAGGCGGTTGAACTTTGCCTTCCATGCGGCCACGAAAGCTTTGCTCTTGGGGGTGTCAATGTCGGGCGTGTAGCCGGTGGTGCCGGGCGTGCCTTCCAGGGCCTTGCCGGTGGCATTGATCATGAAGTTCAGGATCAGCGAGTGACCGATCAGCGGCGTCTTGGGGATCAGGCCGAATTCTTCGGCCTGCTTGACGAAAGCGATCGCGTCACGGCCAATCTCGGCCACCCAGATGCCGTCCACGCCAGCGGCCTTGAGCTGGGCGATGTAGGGCGAGAAGTCCTTGGTGCCCATGGGCACGTACAGCGACAGGGGCACGCTCTTGCCGGCGGCTTCGACGGCTTTCTTGAACGATTCACCCGAGTCGCGGCCCCAGACGTAGTCGGCGGCGATCACGGCAAACTTGTTGCCTTTGATGTTCTTGGCCCAGGCGTTGATCATCGCGATGTCCATCGCGTCAGAGTGGTTGGTGCGGAAGCTGCGCGGCTTGCAGGTATCGCCCGTGAGCTTGTCGGACTTGCTGGCCACCACAAAATAGGCAGCATCCCAGCGGTCCAGGTTCTGGGCGATGGCCAGAGAGATGGACGACGGGATGGCGCCGATCAGCAGGTTGTAGCCTTCGCGGGCCAGTTTCTCGGCTTCGCGGCGGCCGGCGTCGGGCGTGCCTTCGTCGTCAGCCTCCTTCACTTCGATCTTGCGACCGTCCACACCGCCCTTGGCGTTGGCTTCGTCAATCGCAAAGCGCACGGCGCGGATCACCTCCTCGCCCTGCTGCGCGAACACGCCCGACTTGGACGACACGAGGCCGACCTTGACGGGCTCCTTGCCCTGGGCCAGGGCGGCCATGGGCAGCGCGGCGATCAGGGCTGCAGCGGCCAGCGAGCGCTGAATGGTTTTCATCTTGAACATGCTTGTCTCCTTGTTGGAATCGCCGGAAACCGTCCGGACATCGGGTTAAACATCTTGTGCCTCAGACCATCACATGGCTTTCCAGGTCGTGCAGCCCCTCGCGGGAATTGACGACCTGGCCCTGCGCCACGATGGCCCCCTTGGCCATGGCCAGGTAGCGGTGCGCCACACGCACCACCAGACTCATGTTCTGTTCGATCAGCAGCAGCGCCGTGCCCTGGTCGGCCACTTTGTTGAAGATTTCGGCGAGCTGGTCCACGATCACCGGCGCCAGTCCCTCGGTGGGCTCGTCCAGCAGGATCAGCGAGGGGTTGGCCATGAGTGCGCGACCCACCGCCAGCATCTGCTGCTGCCCGCCCGAGAGTGCCGTGCCCGGCGTGTGGGCGCGCTCCTGCAGGATGGGGAACAGCTTGTAGATCTCGGGCACGCTCCACGGCCCCTTGCGACCCACGGCAGCGCCCAGATGCAGGTTTTCTTCGACCGTGAGGTTGGCCACGATGCGCCGGCCCTGCGGCACCACCACGATGCCGTGCTGCGCAGCCATGTAGGCGCGCAGCCGGGTGTGGTCCTGCCCGCCAAAGTGCACATGACCTTCGCGCAGGCTGGCCAGCCCCAAAATGGTGTTGACCACCGTGGTCTTGCCCACGCCGTTGCGCCCCACCAGGGCCACGCGCTCGCCAGCGTTCACATGCAGGTCCAGCCCGTGCAGGATGTGGGCGGCGCCGTAGTAGGCGTGGACGTTCTTCAGATTGAGCAAGGCACTCATGCGGCGCTCCCCAGATAGGCTTCACGCACACGCGGGTTCGCGCGCACGTCGGCCGGCGCGCCACTGGCGATCACACGGCCCAGTTCAAACACGGTCACCACGTCCGAGATGCCGAACACCACGTCCATGTCGTGCTCCACCAGCAGCACCGACACATCCCAGCTGGAGGTGAGTTTCTTGAGGTGCTGGGCCAGGTCCAGCGACTCCTTGACCGACAGGCCGGCCATGGGTTCATCGAGCAGCAGCACCGTGGGACGCCCCACCAGAGCCAGGCCCAGGTCCAGGCGGCGCTGCTCGCCGTAGCCCAGGTCCTGCGCGGTGCTGTCCCTGAGTTGCCACAGGTCCAGCTCCTTGAGCACGGCCTCGGCGTCCGCCGCGCTGTCGGCCACGCCCATCTTGTGCGAGGCCAGCTCGATCTGGCGCCAGACTGTCATCTCGCCAAAGATGCTGGTGCGCTGGAAGCTGCGCGAGAGCCCGCGCATGCGCCGTTCCACCACGCCCAACGCGCTCACGTCTTCGCCCAGCAGCGTGACCTTGCCGCGCGTCAGGCGCCGGCGGCCGGTGATGGCGTCGATCACGGTGGACTTGCCCGCACCGTTGGGTCCGATCAGGCCACGTATCTGGCCTTTCTCCAGCGTGAGGGCCACACCGTCGACGGCTTTGACCCCGCCATAGTGGATGGCCACGTCTTCGGCCTGCAATACGTAATTTGTCATGTCTGCTCTCCCCGGCTCTCAGTGACCACCAACCTTGACCGAAGGCTTCTTGCCCAGCACGAAGCGGTCAAACAGGCCTGCCACGCCCGTGGGCGAGAACACGATCACGGTGATCAGGGCCACCCCGAAAATCGTCATCCAGTGCGTGGCGTGCTCACCCAGAATGTCCTTGAACAGGAAATACACCACCGCACCTGCGGCGGGGCCCCACAGGGCCTTGAAGCCGCCGACCACGACCATCATCAGCGCCACACCCGACAGGCTCCAGTGCAGGCTCTCGGGCGAGACAAAGCCGGTGTTCAGGGCCGACAGGACACCAGCCACCGAGGTCACCAGCGCCGACAGGGCGTACACGGCGGCGCGTGGCCACAGCGTGGTGATGCCGATGAAGCGGGCGCGTTCCTCGTTGTCGCGCACGGCCTCGGTGATGCCGCCAAATCGGGTGCGCATCAGCCAGGCCAGCAGGAACATCACCACCACCAGCGTGCCCCAGCAGATCAGGAACATGCTGGCGGGCTTGAGCATCTGCGAGACCGGAAAACCAAACAGGCGCGAGGGCCAGTCGATGTTCATGCCGTCGGCACCGCCCGTGAGACCGCGGGCGCGTGAGGCGGTCAGGAAAAACATCTGGCCGATGGCCAGCGTCAACATGCCAAAGGCCACGCCCGGCACCCGCACGATCACCAGACCGATCAGGAAGGCAGCAACCGTGACACCCAGCAATGCCGCCAGAATGGCCAGCTCGGCCGACATGAGCTGCAACTGCAGCAGGATGCCCACCAGGTAGCTGGCGCCGCCAAAGAACAGCGCGTGGCCAAAGCTGACCATGCCGTTTTGCTTGAGCAACACACCCACGCCCAGCGCAAACACCGCGTAGATGATGGCCTGCGTGAACAGCGACAGTACCGTACCCGAAGACACCGCCGTGTCGATCACACCGCCCAGCGCCAGAGCCAGCACGGCCCCGAGGAAAGATTTCTTGAGACTCATCGGTGCACTCCCCTCAGGTGCGGCTGCCGGCAAAGCCCGAGGGCTTCCAGATCAGGATGGCGATCATGAACACGAAGGGCAGCAGCACGGCCGCATCGGGCAGGTACACCGCACCGATGGCCTGCACCATGCCCAGCACCAGCGCGGCAATGAAGGCCCCGGCCAGCGAACCCAGGCCGCCGATCACCACCACCACAAACGAATCGATGATCACGTCGGCGCTCATGGAAGGCGACAGCGACAGGAAGGGGGCGGCCACCACGCCGGCCAGCCCGGCCAGCGCGGTGCCCAGACCCACCACACCGGCGCTCAGCAGGTCGGTGTTGACGCCCTGCATGGAAGTCGTCACCGGGTCGGTGCTGGCGGCCCGCACGAACAGGCCCACTTTGGAAAAACGCAGCCACAGGCTCAGGCCCAGCGCCACCGCTGCGCCGATGAAGATCACGCTCAGGCGGTAGGCCGGCACCGGCGTGCCCAGCAGGTTGATGCTGAAGGCCAGCGCCTCGGGCACCGGCACCGACAGGTTGCTCTTGCCCCACCAGCTTTGCACCAGGTCTTCGATGACCAGCAGCAGGCCAAAGGTCACCAGCACCACCGTGAGCGGGTCACGGTCCTGCAGCAGCCGAAAACCGTAGCGGTCAAGCAAGACGCCCAGCAGCGCCATGATGGCCGGCGCCGCCACCAGCGCCACCCAGAAGTTGCTGTGCAGCGAAATCGAATAGCCAAGGTAGGCCCCCAGCATGTACAGCGAGCCGTGGGCGAAGTTCACCACCCGCCGCAGGCCATAAATCAAGGCCAGGCCCGAGCACATCACGATCAGCAATGCGCCATAGACCAGACCGTTGAACAGGTTGATCGTCAACATGTCTTTTGTCTCCTTTTTAATCCTGCCCGGTTGCGCCCAGGGCGGACTCGGGTGCGCCCAAAGCGCCCCAGCCGCCATCGACCGGCAGCACAGCGCCCGTCACATAGCTCGCCTGCGTCGAGGCCAGAAAGCCGATCACGCGGGCAATTTCTTCGGGCGCGGCCATACGGCCCAGCGGTGCTCGGCGGGCAATGGCCTGCGCGTCGATGGCGCCGCGCTCGATGAGGCTGGTCACCAGCGCGGTCTTCACATAGCCCGGAGCTACCGCATTCACGCGGATGCCCTTGCGAGCCCATTCACAGGCCAGTGCGCGTGTCATGCCCAGAATGCCGGCCTTGGCCGCGCTGTAAGCGTTGCGGCCCGGAATGCCGCCAAAGCTGGCAATCGAGCCGATGTTCACAATGGCGCCCCGGCCACCCTGCGCATCGCGCGGCTGGTGCAGCATCTGCGCGATCACCTGCTGCGACATGAGGAAAGCGCCGCGCAGGTGCACCGACAGCACTTTGTCGAAGGCGGCCACATCCTGCTCCAGCGTGGGCGCGGTCTGGTCGGCGATGCCGGCATTGTTGACGAGCGCGTCGATGCGGCCGTGCTGCGCCACCACTGCGGCCACCCCCGCCTGCACGGCAGCGGCATCGGTGACGTCGCAGGCCCGGCCTGAATGCTGCGGGCCCAGCGCCTGCGCGCGCTCGGCGGCCAACGCACCATTGAGGTCGAACAGCGCCACCGACCAGCCCTGCTGTGCAAAGTGTTGCGCCGTGGCCCAGCCGATGCCGTCGGCCGCGCCGGTGACGATGACGACTGGCGTTGTCATGCCTGCGCCTTGTCCGCGATGTGGTTGGCGGTCACGTAGCCGAAGGTCATGTTCGGCCCGTGGGTGATGCCGGCGCCGGGGTAGTTGCCGCCCATGATGCTGGCGCGGTCGTTGCCCACGGCGTACAGGCCGTCGATCACCGAGCCGTCGCGCTTCTTGACCTCGCCCACCACCGTGGTCTGGATGCCATCGAAAGTGCCCAGATCGCCCATGACGACCTTGACCGCATAGAACGGGCCTTTTTCAACCGGGGCCACGCAGGGGTTGGGCTGGTTGGCGGGGTCGGCGAGGTAGCGGTTGAAGGCCGTGGTGCCGCGGGCGTACTGCTCGTCGACACCGCGCACCGCACCCTCGTTGTATTCGCGCACCGTGGCTTCGAGGCCCGCTGCGTCGATGCCGCAGGCCTTGGCCAGATCGGCCAGCGTCTGGCCTTCAAAGAGGTAGCCATTACGGATGAAGGGGCCGATCGGCATGGGCGAGGGTTTGACGTAACCCAGCCCGTACTTGCCCAGCGTTGTCTTGTCACACACCAGCCACATCACGGTGTCCTTGCCGGTGGCGTTCTGACGTGCCGCGGCAATCATGTCCACACCCACATCGTGGTAGGAGTTGGACTCGTTGCAAAAGCGTTTGCCGTCGGGCATGACACCGATCACGCCGGGCTTGTAGCGGTCCAGCAGGTGCGGGAACACGCCAAACTGGCCGTTGCCGTACGGCACTTTGGACACCGGCATCCAGGCCGCCGCATCCTTGAAGCGCAGATCCACATCGGCGCCGGCCTGCTCGGCGATGCGCACACCATCACCGGTGTTGGATTCGGGTGTGGGCGACAGATGCTCACCGCCGCGCTGCAGGTGCGGGTAGGCCTGCGCGATGCGTTTCACATCCTGCGGGAAACCGCCGCAAGCCAGCACCACACCGTATCGGGCGCGGATCGTGCCGCCTTCACCGCCAACGGTCATGCCGACCACTCGACCGTTCTCGGTCAGCACGCTTTGAGCGGGTGTGGAAGTCAGGATCGGGATGCCGAGATCGAGCGCCGACTTGGCAAGCCGCGCCGCCAGCGCGTTGCCGCTGGTCACGTTGATGGCGCGCTGGTAAAGCACCAGCTCCTTCATGTGGTTGAGCAGGCGTTTGGCCACGTAGAAAAACGAGGTCAACGACTTGGTGGCCTGGAAGAAATGCTTGAGGTCTGCGTTGGACGAGTTGAACATCATCCCCATGAAGGTGATGGTCTTGAGTGGCGGCTTCAGGCGCGCCATGTCCGCGCCCAGGCGGCGGATGTCAAAGGGCTGGGCCAGGATGGAGCGGCCTATTGCCGCACCGCCCGGCTTGTCGGGGTGGTAGTCCGGGTACAGCGTGGGGATGAACTGCATCTCGGTGTTCTTCTCGAAGAAGTCCACCATCTTCGGGCCCTGCTCGATGAAGGTGGCCACCGCAGCTTCGTCAAAGTACGAGCCGGTCTCTTCCATCATGTAGGTGCGCACGGCGTCCACCGTGTCTTGCGGGTTCTGCTGGCGGCCATGGTGGTTCAGCGGAATCCAGAGCACGCCGCCGGAGAGCGCGGTGGTGCCGCCGAACACTGGCTCTTTTTCGATCACCACCACATCGAGGCCACGTTTTTTGGCGGTGATGGCACAGGCCAGACCGGCCGCGCCGGAGCCCACCACCAGCAGATCGCATTCCCTGTTCGTCGTCATCGTCTTCACCTCAAGCGGTTTGGTTGTAGCCAGGGCGCGGCACCATGTCCATGAGCATGCAGGACATGCCGCCATCGACCAGGAGCTCGGCGCCATTCATGTAGCCCGAACGCGGGCTGGCCAGGAAGATCGCCACATCGGCGATGTCCTGCGGCTCGCCAATGCGGCGGCTGGCCGTCACCGCTGCGCGTTTGGCTTCAAAGCCGGGTTCTTCGTAAAACTTGGCCGACAGGGCAGTGCGGATCATGCCGGGGCAGATCGCGTTGCTGCGCACACCCTGCGGCCCCCATTCCAGCGCCATCTGGCGCGACATCTGCAACACACCGGCCTTGCTCGCGCTGTAGGCGCCGCTGGCGCTTTGCGGAAACAGGCCGGAGATCGAGGCCACGTTCACGATGCTGCCCTCGCCTGCGCGGCGCATGTCGGCGCCAAAGGCACGGGCGCACAGCATGTAGCCCGTCAGGTTGACGGCCAGCACGGCGTTCCAGTCGTCCAGACTCACATCCGAAAGACCGCCCGGACGCAGCAGCCCGGCGTTGTTGACGAGGGCATACGCCCCGCCCCACTGGGCGCGCACCGCGTCCGCTGCAGCCTGCACACTCTCCTGCCGGCTGATGTCGCAGCCGATCGCCAGCGTTTGCGCGCCTTGCGCCTGCAGCGTGGCGTTGTGGCGCTCCAGCCCGGCAGCGTCGCGGTCGAGCAGCACCACGCGCGCGCCGACGGCCGCCAGACGCTGCGCCAGTGAGGCACCGATGCCACTGGCCGCACCGCTGACCACGCACACGCGGCCTTCGAGTTCGAGCCAGCTCTTGTCTCCGTTCATCTGCTTGTCCTTGCTGTGCAAACTGAAGACGATTGTTGGAATGCGGGACGATTTTGTTTTTGACGAATCGAACGAAGAACAGGACAATTCGTGCATCCATGGGGCACACAATGGCACGAACAAGGGTTATCCCGAACTACGATTTGTATGGCGATGCAAGCCGGATCGAAGATTCGGTGGCGTTCAATTTCGAATGGGTTCCGCAGCGTTCGGGGCTGTACAACTGGCTGATCCATCCACACCGGCACGATTCGTTCATTCAGGTGCTCTACCTCACGCAAGGCCGGGTGGACGTGCAGATCGACCACGCCCACCAGGCCCTGCTGGCGCCGTGTGTGATGCTGATCCCCGCCGGTCATGTGCACGGCTTTCGCTTCTCGACAGACACGCAGGGGCCAGTGGTCACGGCCATGCAAAAACCGCTGGAATCGGCTGCTGGCGTGATGATGCCGGCGCTGCTGGAGACCATCCGCACACCCAGGCTGCTGTCCCTGCACGCCGAGATGCGTTACATCGACCAGCTCATGCCACTGTTTCTTGCACTGGAGCACGAATCGCGCACGCCTGCGGCAGGCCAGGTGGCGGCGGGCACCTCGCTGCTGCTGGCCCTGATGGTGCAGGTGCACCGCATCAGCCAGCTGTCGGACAGTGCGCGCACCACCACGCACTACAGCATCTCGCGCAAGGCCCAACAGATCGAGAAGTTCCGCAGCCTGTTGGACAAACAGTTCCGCCACGAACATTCTTTGCAGGCCTACGCCGACCAGGTCGGGGTGAGCGTGGGTCAGCTCTCGCGCCTGTGCCGCGAGGTGCTCGGCAAGTCGAGCCTGCAGGTCATGAACGACCGGCTGATCCAGGAAGCCCAGCGCGAACTGGTCTACACCAGCCTGCCGGTCAAGCAGCTCGCAGGCGAACTCGGTTTTGAGGACGACGCCTACTTCAGCCGCTTCTTTCGCAAACACACCGGCGTCAGCCCCAAGGCCTACCGGGCCAGTGCGCTGGCCAGGATCGGCGAGGCCACACACTGAGCGGTCCCTTTTCGGTCAGACGGCTGCGCGCAGCAGCTCACGCCCGACAATGACCTGCTGAATCTGCGTCGTACCTTCGTACAGGCGCAGCAGGCGCACGTCGCGGTAAAAGCGCTCGACCGGGTATTCGTTGATGTAGCCCGAGCCTCCGTGGATCTGCACACCACGGTCGGCCACGCGCCCGACCATTTCGGTACAGAACATCTTGGCGCACGAGGCGCGCATGCTCACATCCGGATCGCTGGCAGCTGGCGAAGGTTTGGCGTCATAGCGGTTGGCCACCTCCTGCACCAGCGACCAGCCAGCCAGCAGCTCGGCCTGGCTGTCGGCCAACATGGCCTGCACCAGCTGGAACTCGCCAATCGCCTTGCCGAACTGCTTGCGGTCACGCGCATAAGCCACCGATTCCTGCAGGATGCGCTGCGCCATGCCGCAGGACACGGCCGAAATGTGCAGGCGGCCGCGGTCCAGCACCTTCATCGCAGTTTTGAAGCCCTGTCCCGGCACCCCACCGATGATGTTGGCCACCGGCACACGCACATTCTCCAGAACCACATCGCAGGTTTTGGTGCCGCGCTGGCCCATCTTCTTGTCGGTTTTGCCCAACTTGATGCCCGGCAGGTCCGCCGGCACGATGAAAGACGAGATACCGGAAGCCCCCGGTCCACCCGTGCGTGCCATCAGGGTGAAGGCACCGGCGCGCGGTGCATTGGTGATGAAACGTTTGGTGCCGTTGAGGATGTAATGGTCGCCGTCCAGATCGGCGCGGGTCTTGAGCGAAGCCGCATCCGATCCGGCATCGGGCTCGGTCAATGCGAACGACATGATCAGCTCGCCGCTGGCCACGCGCGGCAGGATGTCCCGTTTTTGCTCAGGAGTGCCGTCCATCAGGATGCCCTGCGAACCAATGCCCACATTGGTGCCAAAGACCGAGCGGAAGGCCAGCGCGGTCTTGCCAATCTCGTAGGCCACCTGGCATTCCTGGGCCATGGACAGACCGATGCCGCCAAATTCCTCGGGAATCGACAGGCCAAACAGCCCCATGTCTTTCATGTCGCGCACGATGTCGTCGGGGACTTCGTCGTGCTCCTCGACATGGCTTTCGGCCGGCACCAGACGCTCGCGTACAAAACGCTCGATGGTGGGCAGCAGCAGATCAAACGATTCTTTGTCCAGAGCCATCGTCTGTATTCCTTCAGCGGTGTTTGAATTCGGGTTTGCGACGCGCCAGGAAGGCGTGCATGCCCTCATGCGCGTCTTCACTGGCAAAGCGGGCGTGCAACTCGCGGCGCTCGAACAGGATGCCTTCGGTCAGGCTGCTTTCCCAGGCACGGTTGACCGACTCCTTGATCGCCATCAGCGCCGGCAGGGAGTAAGCGGCAATCTGCATGGCCAGCTTGAGGGCAGACTCCTGCAGTTCGGCATCGGGCACCACACGCGAGACCAGGCCGTAGCGGTCTGCCTCTGCCGCGCTGAGCATGCGGGCCGACAGGCACATGTCCATGGCTTTGGCTTTGCCAATGGCACGCGGCAAACGCTGCGTGCCACCCGCACCGGGCAACATGGCCAGCTTGATCTCGGGCAAAGCAAACTGGGCCGACTCGGCCGCGATCACGATGTCGCAGGCCAGCGCCAGCTCGCAGCCGCCGCCCATGGCGTAGCCGGCAACTGCCGCGATCACCGGCTTGCGCACCTGGCGAATCGTCTCCCAGTTGCGGGTGATGAACTGGCCCTGGTAAACGTCCATGTAGGTCCAGTCGGCCATCACCGCGATGTCGGCCCCGGCCGCAAAGGCTTTGTCGCTGCCGGTGATGACGATGGCACCGATGTCCGGGTCCCTGTCCAGATCGAGCAGTGCCTCGCCCAAGGCGTCCATCAGGGCGTCGTTGAGGGCGTTGAGCTGCGCCGGCCGGTTCAGGGTGATGAGCCCGACACGGCCATGGCGGGAGAGCAGGATGGGAGACTCGGACATCGCGCGCTCCTGCTTACTCAACGGTGATTTTCTGATCGCGGATCAGCGTTCCCAGGACTTTGCCTTCGTTGGCCAGCAAGGCCTTGAATTCGGCCGTGTCAAGCGCAACGTTTTCTCCACCGAGGTCGGCGTAGCGCGCTTTCAGGGTGGGCGAGGCCAGGGCTTTGGCCACCTCACGGCTCAGGCGTGCGCTGATGTCGGCAGGGGTGTTGTTGGGCGTCCACATGCCAAACCAGATGTCCAGGTTGGCGCCCTTGAAGCCTTGTTCGGCCACGGTGGGCACATCCGGGAAGAACGGTGAACGCTTTTCGCTGACGATGGCCAACAGTTTGACCTTGCCGGTGCGGATGTGCGGGAAGGCGATGCCGGGGTCGCACACCATGTCGGCCTGACCGGACAGCACGTCCTGCAGGGCAGGGGCCGCGCCACGGTAAGGCACATGCAGGATGTCGGTGCCAGTGGCCTGCTTGAAGAGCTCGCAGGCCAGGTGGGGCGGTGTGCCGGCGCCGGCCGAGGCGTAGGACATCTTGCCCGCTTTGGCCTGCGCCACCAGTTCACGCACATCTTTGGCGGTGCTTTGCGGTTTGGTCACCAGGTACATCTGGGACTTGCCCACCCCGGCCACCGGCGTGAGGTCACGCGAGGGCAGGATGTTGGACTTGAACAGATGGGGGTTGACGGTCTCCACCGAGGTGGGCGCGATCAGCAGGGTGTAGCCATCGGGGTTGGCGCGGGCCACCTCGGCGGCCGCGATGTTGCCACTGGCCCCGGGTTTGTTGTCCACCACCACCGACTGCCCCAGACTTTCGGTCAGGCCCTGCGAGACCAGGCGCGCCATCATGTCGGTGGTCCCGCCGGGGGCAAAGCCGACCACCACTCGAATGGGTTTGTTGGGCCAGGCCTGGGCATGGCTGCCCAGACTGGCGCCCAGGCCCAGCAGGCACAGGGCAGCCATGGTCAATGTGCGTCGCAGCGGGAGTTGTCGGGTTGTTTTCATGGTGTGTCTCCTGAGGTAAATACGGCGTCCTGTCTCAAGCGGCGCTGTCGCGCAATTCGTCACGCAGCTTGAACTTCTGGATCTTTCCGGACGGCGTGGAAGGCATGGCGTCGCGCACCTCCAGACGTTCGGGGATGTACTGGATCGCGACCTTTTGCTCTTTGAGGTAAGCCACCATGGTGGGCATGTCAAAGCTCTGGCCCGGCTTGGTCACCACCACCGCGCAGGCCCGCTCGCCCAGACGCTCGTCGGGGTAGGCCACGATGGCCGCCATGGCCACGGCCGGGTGGCGGTAGAGCAGCGACTCGATCTCGACCACCGGGATGTTCTCGCCGCCACGGATGATCACGTCCTTGCTGCGGCCGGTGATGCGGATGTACCCCTGCGCGTCCATGCGGGCCAGATCACCGGTGTCAAACCAGCCTTCGGCGTCGGTGCCATTCAGGTGAGGCCGCTTGAGGTAGCCGCCAAAGTTGGAGCAGGCGCGCACATACAGTTTGCCGGCTTCGCCCGCGGGCAGGGTCTTGCCATCGGTGTCCACCACCTTGAGCTCCACCCCCGCCAGCGGTTTGCCATCGGTGGTGAAAGCGCGCTCATCGGGATCGTCCAACGCGATCAGCGTGACCGCGCCGTTCTCGCTCATGCCCCAGGCCGACACGATCTTGGTGCCCAGCGCAGCGCGCGCCTGTTCCACCAGCGGACCCGGAATGGGCGCACCCGCGCACAGGAAGGTCCTGAGCGTGGGCACCGGGGTCTTGTTGTCGACCACAGCACGGGTCAGATCGGTCAGGAAAGGCGTGGACGCCATGGTGAAGCTGGCTTGCTCGCCGTTGATGACTTCGACCGCCTTCTTCGGCTCCCAGATGTCCTGCAGCACCGCGCTGGCCTTGAGCATGATGGGCATCATCAGGCCGTACATGAAGCCGGTCTGGTGCGCCATGGGGGATGCCATCAGCACCACGTCTTCGGCATCCAGCTGCAGGCGCTGCGCGTAGGGAATGATGTTGGCCATCACGGTGTTGGCCGAGTGCATCACACCCTTCGGCTCGCCGGTGGTGCCCGAGGTGTAAATCAACTGGGTGATGTCGTCCGGTACGGGGCGGTGGGCGCCCAGAATGGCTGCTGCATCGGGCTCGTTTTCCCAGGCCGGCCCGCTGAGCAAAGCTTCAAAGCTGTTGGCGCCCTGCCCGTCCACCACCACGATGTGTTTCAGGTCCGGCAGGTTGGGCTGGATGACCGTGATCATCTGCTCGAAGTCGAAACCACGGAAGGTTTTGGGCGCGATGATGACCTTGGCCTCGCCGTGCTTGAGCATGAAATTGAGTTCACGCTCGCGAAAGATGTGCATCAGCGGGTTGATCACCGCACCGATGCGCGAGCAGGCCAGATAGGTCACGGTGAACTGCCACCAGTTGGGCAACTGGCAGGCCACCACATCGTTCTTTTTCACCCCCAGGCGTGACAGGCCGACGGCAACACGGTCGGCCATCTGCGCCAGCTCGCGGTAGCTGAAGCGGCGCACATCGCCGGCCTCGACGCGGTATGCCGTCAGAGCCCTCTTGTCAGGACAGGCCGCCACGCAGGCATCCAGATCGTCGTTGATGGTGCGGTCATGCCAGAGGCCCTGCTCGATCATGCGGGCACGGCGCGGGGCCAGCAGTACGGCGTCGAATTCCATGGTTGTCTCCTCGTGTTTTTCTTGGGGGATTTTTGGGCTGCGTTCAGGCCGGCACGAACTTCCGTCCGGCGCGGTTGCGCGCGATGATGGTTTTCATGATCTGCGCGGTGCCGTCGCCGATCTGGAAGCCCAGCACATCGCGCAGGCGCTGCTCCATCAGGCCACGGTCGTAGCCGCCGTGGCCAAAGCACAGCAGACACTGGTGGATCACGTCATAGGCCAGCTTGGGGCCCCACCACTTGGCCATGCCCGCCTCGGCGGTGTGCGGCAGGTTCTGGTCCTTGAGCCACAGGCCTTGCAGACACAGCAGGCGCGCGCCTTCGACTTCGGTGTCGAATTGCGCCAACGGGTGCGTAACGCCCTGAAAAGCCGAGAGCGGTTGACCAAACGCCTGACGCTGGGTGATGTATTCCCAGGTTTCTTCGAGCGCCACACGCGCCACGGCCAGGCACTGCAGGCCGATCAGCGAGCGCGAGAAGTCAAAGCCGTGCATGACCTGCACAAAGCCCTTGTTCTCGTCACCCAAACGGTGGCTGACGGGCACGCGCACGTTCTCGAAGAAGATCGAGCCGCGGCCGATGGCGCGCTGGCCATGGCAGTCAAAGCGGTTGGTGGTCAGGCCCGGGGTGTCCATGGGCACCAGCAGCGCCGTGACGCCGTGCGCGCCTGACTCGGGTGTACCGGTGCGGCCGAACACCACGGTGATGTCGGCCTGGTCGGCCGCCGAAATCGAGGTCTTTTCGCCATTGATGACATAAAAGTCACCATCGCGCTCGATCTTCAGGCGCAGATTGGCCGCGTCCGAGCCGCCGCGCGGCTCGGTCAGCGCAATGGCGCAAATGGCCTCACCGGTACGGATTTTTTCCAGCCACGGGGCCACCACCTCGGGCTTGCCGTACTTGTAGAGGATCTGGCTGTTGAGCGAGGCCAGCAGGTTGAGGTAGGAAAAGCTCAGGTCGGCGCGGGCGATCTCTTCGTGGATCACGCCCGCGGCCAGACAGCCCATGCCCAGACCGCCAAACTGCTCGGGCAGTTCGGGGCAGATGAAACCGAGCTCGCCCATCTCGCGCAAAAGCGCACGGTCGAACTCGCGCGTCTTGTCGCGCTCCAGAAAACCGGGCTTGACCTTCTCTTCGGCAAAGCGGCGCACGGTCTCCGCCAGCGCCTGCAGGTCTTCGTTGATGTACGGGTTCGGATTCATGTTTGCCCCTCGGCCTTCACTTGGCGTACTTGCGGAACTCGGGTTTGCGCTTTTCCTGCAGGGCTTTCACACCCTCGCGCGACTCTTCGGTGTCGTAATACAGCTTGAGCGCGTACATGCCCATGCCGGCAATGCCCGACTGGTGGGCGGTGTCCATGTTGAAGCTGCGCTTGGCAATGGCAATGGCCGTGGGGCTGCGCTCGCAAATCGTCTCGGCCCATTCCTGCACGGTGGCGTCGAGCTGCTCGTGCGGCACGCAGATGTTGGCCAAGCCCATGTCCACGGCCTCTTGCCCGGAATAGCGCTTGTTGAGGTACCAGATCTCTCGGGCTTTCTTCTCGCCCACCACACGCGCCAAAAAGGCGGTGCCGTAACCCGGGTCGACCGAGCCCATCTTGGGGCCCACCTGACCGAAGATGGCCTTGTCGGAGCAGATGGTCAGGTCGCAGATGGTGCACAGCACATTGCCACCGCCAATGGCGTAGCCCTGCACGCGGGCAATCACGGGCTTGGGCACGTCGCGGATGGCGGTGTGCAGCTCTTCCATCGGCAGGCCAATCGTCCCGCGGCCGTCGTAGTTGCCGTCGTGGGCCGACTGGTCGCCGCCGGTGCAGAACGCACGGTCACCGGCACCGGCCAGCACGATGCAGCCCACATCGCGGTCGTAACCGGCCTTGTTCAGAGCCTTGATGATTTCGTCGCAGGTGGTGCCGCGAAAAGCGTTCATCTTGTCCGGGCGGTTGATGGTGATCCAGGCCACGCCGTTGCGGACTTCGTACAGGATGTCTTCGAATTGCATGTGTTTCTCCAGAAATAAGGGTTGACCGGTCAGCCGTGCATCGTCAGGCCACCGGACACGCTGATGACCTGGCCGGTGATGAAGGCCGCGTCGGCGCTGCCGAAGAAAACGATGGCGCCGGCCAGATCGTCCGGCTGGCCCAGACGGCCCAGCGGGATGGCCTTCTTGAAGGCGTCCATGAGTTTTTCGGGGTTGGCCGCGCCTTCGGCAAAGCCGGCCAGCAGGGCGGTGTCGGTCGGGCCGGGGCAGACCACGTTG
>JAYRQF010000162.1:0-13671 GCA_041910735.1 Limnohabitans sp. | reverse complement strand
AGTGTGTGCAACTGCTGCACCCGGCTTTCGAGGGGGCGCCCGGCCATGCCCACTGGCAGACCGTTTGCGCGGCGCAGGGCAGGGCGGGTCTGGCGGCCGGTCTGTTCAGTGTGCTGCTGGACGCCCGCTTCAGCCAGGCGCAGGTGGATGCGTTCTGCGATGCCCTCAAGCTGTTTCGCATTGGCTACAGCTGGGGCGGGCCGGTCAGCCTGGTGGTGCCCTACGATCTGGCGGGCATGCGCAGCCGCAAACATGCGCATCTGAAAGCCGGCCATCTGGTGCGGTTTTCGATGGGGCTGGAGTCGGCGCAGGCCCTGATCGGTGATCTGAATGCTTCTTTGCAGCAGAACCTGCCGCTGTAAACGTCCAATTGCGGGGTTTTCCGCAGTGCCCAAACGGCGCGCTGCGGTTTAGCCTGAGGGTGTTGTTGTAGTACCCGGTGCCTCATGTCTGTCCAACCGCCTGAACGCGATCCCGAACTCCCCGTCATGGACCAGCCTTATGTACCTCCTGCGCAGGAGGGGCCCAAGGCACGTTTCAGGTTGTTGCCGCTGTCGGCCCCCCTGCGCTGGCTTGCACTGGGTTTTGCGGACCTGCGCGCCAGCCCTGGCATTGCACTGTTTTATGGAACGGCTTTCTGGGCGATGGCGCAGGTGCTGGCTTTGGTGTTCCGCCGCAGTCCTGAATACACCCTGTCCATGGTGTCGGGCTGTCTGCTGGTGGGGCCATTTTTGGCCATGGGCCTGTACGAAGTCAGCCGCCGCCGTGAGCTGGGGCACACGCCCGACCTGTCCGCTTCCCTGACCTGCTGGGACGGGCACATCAAGAGCATGTCCATGCTGGTGCTGGTGCTGATGGTGCTGGAGTTGCTCTGGGGCCGGGCCTCGCTGGTGGTGTTTGCGGTTTTCTTCAACACAGGCATGCCGTCGACCACGGGGGTGATCGAGGCCATTTTCAACCCGGAAAACATCGAATTTGTCGCCGTGTACCTGTTCGTCGGCGGCGTCTTTGCCACGCTGGTCTACGCCATTTCGGCGGTGTCGATCCCGATGATTCTGGACCGCGATACCGACGCCATCAGCGCCGGCATCACCAGCGTGCGGGTGTTTTTCGGGGAACTGGCTGTCATGCTGTTCTGGGGCCTGATCCTCAGCGTGCTGGTGGTGCTGTCCTTACTGTCTTTCTGGATGCTGGGCCTGATCGTCGTGGGTCCATGGCTGGGGCATGCCAGCTGGCATGCGTACCGGGGGGCGGTGTATTGGGAAAACTGATTTCACCCCTGCAAGGCCGCTTTTCGCGGCTGGGGCGGACGATTCTGGGCAGCACGGCCGCTATCTTGCTCGTGGTTTGGCTGGCGGTGTTCTGGGGCCTGCAGTCCCTGCATGAAGAAGCGACCCTCAAGCAGGTGCAGGAGAGCAACAACATCTCCCGTGTGCTGCAGGAGCAAACCACGCGCGTGCTGGCGATCGTCGACAAAGCGACCCTGCGCGCCAACGAAAGCACGTCCTCGGTGCTGCATGCCGGCTCGGCGCTGCCCCAGATCGACACCGTGCGGCTGGCCACTGAAACCGGGCTGTTTCCCGAAGTCATCGTGCAACTGGGCATCGTCGATGCCGACGGGCGCTTCCGCTTCAGCAACCTCGATCCGTCCGGGGAAAAGTCCGGCAATGTGGATTTGTCTGACCGTGAGCACATCCGGGTACACCTGAAGCCCGAGCTGGTTCCCGAAACGGTGGGCCGGATCAACGCCAATGGCCTGTTCATCGGCAAACCGGTGCTGGGCAAGGTGTCGGGCTTCTGGACCATCCAGGTCTCACGCAAGCTGCTGGACGGCGCCGGTGAGCGGGTCGGGGTGGTGGTGGCTTCGGTCAACCCCGACTACTTTGAGAAGGTCTTCCGGGACGTACAACTGGGCCCATCGGGCACCATCACCCTGGTCGGAGACGATGACATCGTGCGCGCGCAGGTGGTCGGGGGCATGCACATGGGCATGGGCGACACCCTGAAGCTGACGCAGCAGGACCGGGGCGAGGTCAAGGCTGCGGCCTACGCCAGCTTCACACGCACCGATGAAGAAGGGGCGGAGCACATCGTGGTCTCGCGCCGCATCCCGGGCTACCCCCTGCGGCTGATGGTCTCCACCAGCACCGAATGGGCGCTGGCCAACTGGTACGAGACCCGCAACATCACCCTGATTTTGTGCGTGCTGCTGAGTCTGGGTGCGGTGGGGGCAACCACCCTGTTCCTGAGGGCGGTGCGCCGGATTGAGTCGCAGAGTGAGGAAATCCGTGCGCAGCACCAGCTGCAGGAAATGACCATGGACGCCATGCAGGACGGTGTGCTGCGTCTGGACCGGCAGGGGCGCATCGTCAAGGCCAACCCGATGGCGCTGGAACTGCTGGGGGTGCGCAAGGATGCGGTGATCGGCGCCCGCATCGACGACGTGCTGCCGGGTGAGCAGAACCAGCGCCGCATGAGCGACTGGTTTGCTTTCGGCTACCCCCAGCTGATGCGTTGCCTCTCGCGCAGGATCGCGGACGCGGGCGCTGCCGGACCGGAAATGCCCATTCCGCTTTTGTGCATGGATGCCGAAGGCCAGGTGGTCTGGGCGACGTCCATGGCCTGCGAGCTGCTCGGGCTGGACCCGGCGGCCCCCCAGCCGGACGCCCTGTCCGTCGAAACGACCGCGCAGCTGCTGAGCGCCCGTCAGGCCGATCGGCAGCGGCCGGCAGCGCAGCAGTCGCAGCCGCACACCGTCGACATCGCCTGGCGCGCCGGCGACCTGCGCGAACTGCAGCTGCCCACCCTGGTGGTGCCCGGTGCTGACGATCAGCATGCGGTGTTTTGGGTGATCCCCAATTACGACGAGTTGCTGGCCCATGTGATCCGCTCGCTGCACAACACCGAGTGGCGCATCCTGCGTGCCGAAGGGGAGTTGATCATCCCGGTGCTGCTCACCGCTTCGCCCTTGCTGGACCCCTACCACAGCCTCACCGGTGCGGTGCTCAGCCTCAAGGATGTGCGCGACGTCAAACAGCAGGAAGAAGAAAACCTGCGCATGGTCAAGAAAATGGAGCAGTCCCAGAAGCTGGATGCGCTGGGCCAGCTGGCTGCGGGTGTGGCGCACGACTTCAACAACCTGCTGGGGGTGATCCAGAGCCACGCCGAGCTGGTGGAGATGAAAGTTGGAGAAGCATCGCCGGCCCTCAAGAACGTCAACGCCATCCTGCAGGCCACCACGCGGGCCAAAGACATCGTGCTGGCCCTCAACAGCCTGGGGCGCGACGCCAAAAGCGACACCGGACACGACGAGACCCGGAGCCTGTTTGACCTGCTGCCCCTGCTGCAGGAGACCCAGTCCCTGCTGAACGCCAGCCTCAAAGGCATCGACATCTCCCTGGACATGCTGGGCAAAGTGCCCGAGGCCATTCAGCTCAAGGGTGAGAGTGGGGCCTTGCAACAGGTGCTGGTGAACCTGTGCGTCAACGCCAGCCACGCCATTGGCGAAGGCCGAAAAGGCCGCATCGCCATCGAACTGCGCTGCCCGCCAGACGGCTCGGTGTTGCTGGACATCGTGGACAACGGCAGCGGTATTCCCCCCGAGATCCTGCCCCGCATCTTCGAGCCCTTCTTCACCACCAAAGGGGTGGGCAAAGGCACCGGGCTGGGCCTGGCGATGGTGCACAGCATCATCACCAAGATGGGCGGCAGCATCGATTGCCAATCCGAAGTCGGGGTCGGCACCCGCTTCAGCATCAGGCTGCCCCGCGTGGTTCAGTGAAGCCGGACAGGCGTACATCCGCCTGCCGCCTGCTCAGTCATCGAGTGGCCTTGGCAGGCGCTGGAGTGTGCGCACCCTGGATGCGCTGATGACGATGGCCTGCACACCAAAGCCCAGCACCACGCACCACAGACTCACCGAGACCGGGAAATGGGTACCCACCAAGCCCCCCAGCGCGGCCCCCAGCGGGCGCGCACCCGTGCTGACCACGATGTTGATGGACGAGACGCGCCCGATCATGGCGCGCGGTGTGACCGTCTGGCGCAGCGTCGTTGAGGTGATGGTCCAGACGATCGGTCCGGCACCGAAAAGAAAGTAGGACAGCCCGGCCAGCCAGCCCTGCGGCCAGTAAAGTGTCATGGCCATGGTGAGCGCCGCCAGAACCGAGAAACAAGGCCCCAGCAGGATCGCCTGACCAAAGGGCAGCAAGGCCACCACGCGGGGTGCCAGCAAGGCCCCCACGATCATGCCCACGCCGTAAAGCGCCAGCGTGATGCCCACACCGCTGGCATCCAGCCCCAGGTCGTGGATGGCATAGGGCACATAGGCCGCCTGCAGCATGAACCACGAAATGTTCCAGGCGATGGCGGTGAACATGATCGGGCGCAGCAGTTCGCTATTCCAGACCCATCGGGCGCCATCCTGCAACTCCAGCAAGGGGTGGCGTGCCGGCAGGGCCGCGCGGGCCGGTTCGCTGATGCCGCGCAGGCAGAGCACGGCCACCCCCGACAGCATGGCCGACAGCACAAAGGCTGCGGGCGCCCCCGTCCAGGCGATCAGGGCGCCGGCCAGCGCCGGTCCGGCGGCAAATGCGCCACTGCGTGCCAGCTCCAGCCGGCCATTGGCCCGGGCCAGACCGTCCACCGGCATCAGGGCGGGTACAAGAGACGGCGCGGCCACGCTGAACGCGACCGTTCCGACTGCCGCCAGAAAACCGGTCACGGCCAGGGCGGTGATGGACACCCGGTCCGTCAGGATCAGTGCCAGCAGGAGCAGCAGGGCCAGCGCGCGCAGCGTCTCGGCCAGGGCCATGAGGCGGGTGCGCGAGGTGCGGTCGGCCAGCAGCCCCAGCGGCATGGACAGCAGCAAAAAGGGCAGGGACTGGATCGAAGCCAGCAGGCCGATCTCTCCCGGTCCGGCCTGCAGGAGGAGAACGGCCACGATGGGCACCGCAGCCAGACTCAGTTGCTCGGCCGACTGCGCCAGCAGGTTGGACCAGGCCAGCCGCGCAAATGCGGCAGGGAAGGTGGCCATCGGTCAGACCGCCGCAGGTGCGCTGGCCAGCCAGTGTTGGGCGGCGGCTGCCATTTCGGCGTGCCCCGGCCCGGTCAGGCTGAGCACAGGCGCCTGCGCGTATTGCCTGAAATTGCGCGCGGTGGAGGTCTCATACCCCGGGTCGTAGTGCTTTTCCAGCAGCTCGGCCACCACTTCGGCGATCTGCCCCGCGTGCACGCGTGCTTTCCAGTCGTCCACCACGGCGCGGCCCTTGAGGTCGGTCAGGCGATCCAGCCGTTCGCAAAAGAAGACGGCGTCCTTCACAAAGTAGTCATAGTCTTCCATCAGCAGCTGCACGCGGCCCTGCAGCGACAGGTCCAGACGCACGCAGGGGCTGGCGCGCATGGCCTCGATCAGGCTGTCGGGGATGGTGAGGTTGCCGACCTTTTTGCTTTCGGCTTCCACAAACACGGGCCGTGTCGGGTCGAGACGCCGCAGCGCGTCCCAGAGCCGCGTTTCAAACGCTTTTTGCGTCGGCTGCGGCTGGCCCGGGATCACGCCCAGCACCGAGGCGCGGTGGCTGGCGATCGCCTCCAGATCAAGCACCTGCGCACCTTGCGCGGCCAGCGCCTGCAGCAGCCGCGTTTTGCCCGAGCCGGTGGGGCCGCAGAGCACGCGAAACTGCAGCGGCCGCACCCGCTCGGGGGTGTCTTCGATGACCGCCTTGCGAAACGCCTTGTAGCCGCCTTCGATCAGGTGCACCTTGAAGCCGATCTGGCCCAGGATCAGCGCCAGCGAGTTGCTGCGCTTGCCGCCGCGCCAGCAATACACCAGTGGCTGCCAGTTTTTGGCTTTGTCGAGCACATGGTTCTGGATGTGGCGGGAAATGTTGGCAGCCACCAGCGAGGCGCCGATTTTTTGCGCCTCAAACGGACTGACCTGCTTGTAGAGCGTGCCCACCCGGATGCGTTGCTCGTTGTCGAGCGAGGGCCAGTTGAGTGCGCCGGGCAGGTGGTCTTCGGCATATTCGCCTTCGGATCGGGCATCGATGACGGCATCAAAGCGGTCGTACTGGGCCATGGCCTGCTGGGCCGAGATCAGGTGAACACTCATGTCAGTTGTTTTTTCAGTTCCGGCCAGACATTGGCCAGCAGGCGCGGCTGGGCGGCTTCGTTGGGATGGATGCGGTCGCTCTGGAACCAGCGCGTGGGGTCGGGGTCGTCGCCCACGCCCCTGAGCAAGAAGGGCACCAGCGCCGCGCCAGTGGCCTTGGCCACGGAGGGGTAGAGCGCGGCGAACTGGCGGGTGAGTTCGGCGCCGTAGTTGGGCGGCATCTGCATGCCCAGCAGCAGCACTTTGGCACCAGCCTCTTTGGCGGCCCGGGCCATGAACAGCAGGTTATCGCCGGTCATGGCCAGCGACAGACCGCGCAGCGCATCGTTGCCACCCAGTTCGATGATGACGTGCGTGGGCCGGTGTTGTCTGAGCAGGACGGGCAGGCGTGATCGGCCGCCCGAGGTGGTTTCACCGCTGATGCTGGCGTTCACGACCACGGCGCCGGGGTGGCTCTGATCCAGCTGTTTTTGCAGCAGCGCCACCCAGCCGCTGCCGCGCGGCAGGCCGTATTCTGCGCTGATGGAGTCGCCCAGCACCAGCAGCTTGCGTGCGCCGCTGGCGGCGCGCACTGGCAGGGCATGACCTGCCGCGGCCAGGGACAGCACGGCCGCGGTAAAGTGGCGACGATTGAACAACGGTGAATTCATGCCTGATTCCATTTTGGCCGTGCGCGGCCTGTGCAAGGAAGTGCAGGACGCGAGCGGCAAGCTCGCCATTTTGCGCGATATCTCATTTGACCTCGGCGCCGGGCAGACGGTGGCCATCGTGGGCGCCTCCGGTTCGGGCAAAAGCACGCTGCTCGGTATTCTGGCCGGGCTGGATACGCCATCCGGTGGCAGTGTGCAGCTGGCGGGGCAGGACCTGTTTGCGCTCGATGAAGACCAGCGTGCCGCGCTGCGCGCCCGCCATGTGGGTTTCGTGTTCCAGAGCTTCCAGCTCATGCCCAACCTGACGGCGCTGGAAAACGTGATGCTGCCACTCGAACTGGCCGGCGTGCCCGACGCACGGGCCAAGGCCGCGGCCATGCTGCAGCGCGTGGGTCTGGCTGAGCGGCTGCAGCACCGCCCGCGTGTGCTGTCGGGGGGCGAGCAGCAGCGCGTGGCGCTTGCGCGGGCCTTTGTGGTCAAGCCGGACCTGCTGCTGGCCGACGAGCCCACCGGCAGTCTGGACCATGCCACCGGTGAAGCCATCATGGACCTGATGTTTGACCTCAACCGCGAGCAGGGCACAACGCTGGTGCTGGTCACGCACGACCGCCAGCTGGCGGCGCGCTGCGAGCGACGCCTGACGATCGAGGCGGGGCAACTCAGCGCAGACCGTTGACGAACCAGGTCTGGATCTGCCCGCGGTTTTTGATGTCAATGGCGCCGCGCTCCTCGAGTGCGTAGGCGCCGCTCAATGACTGCCGCACGTCGTCAGAAATGTGCAGCCGGCCCGGTGCACCGTGGCTTTCCATGCGCGAGGCGATGTTCACCGTGTCGCCCCAGATGTCGTAGAAAGGCTTGATCTCGCCAATCACCCCGGCCACCAGCGGGCCGCAGTGCACGCCGATGCGCACCTGCAGATCGGCCTGCAGCTTCTCGCGCACCCGGGCCATGTTGGCAATGATGTCCAGCCCGGCCCTTACCGCGCGGTCCGCGTGGTCTGCCTGGTCTTGCGGCAAACCGGCCGCAGCCATGTAGCAGTCGCCAATCGTCTTGATCTTCTCCAGACCGTGGCGGCTGGAGATGCGGTCGAACTCGCCAAAGATCAGGTCCAGGTTTTCCACCAGATGCGAAGCGTTGAGCTGCGCCGCCCATCTGGTGAAGCCGACGATGTCCACGAACACCACCGAGGCGTTGTGCCGGTCGGCGATGGTTTCGCCGTTTTTGAGGCGCCGGGCAATCGAGGCGGGCAGCATGTTTTGCAGCAGGCGCTCGGATTTTTCGCGCTCGGCATTGAGTTCGGAGGTGCGCTCTTCAACCTGACGCTCCAGGTCGTAGAGCAGTTCCTCACGGCTGAGTCTCGCGAGCACGGCCCGCATTTTGTTGCAGGCGTCTTCGCTGAGCGGCCGGGGAACGGGCAGGCGATGGTAGCGTCCCGCCAGTGTGGCCGGCAGCAGCAGCACGTCGCCCGTGGCCAGATCCAGATCGACCGTGATTTCCAGCGGCAGCTTCGCGCGCATGGACTGCGACAGCATGCCCACGATCTGTCCGGTCATGACGCGTGTCAGTCCTGCCAGCACGAGCGCCGCGCGCAGTTTCTCGCGCGCAAACGGCAGTGCCTCGAGCGTGGCAATCCGCAGTTTTCCGATGACCATGTTCAGACTTTCTCCTGCCAGCGCAGCGCCAGTGCCGAAGCGTCGTCGGTGTCCGAGCCCCGGGTCTCGATCAGGGTCTGGACCACGGTCTGGGCACTGCCGGGTGGAATGTGGGGCGGCGTGGCCACACCGTCGGTGTGCATCAGCAGCCAGGCGCCGCATGGAAAGCCGGTGGTGATGAGGTGTGGCGTGCGCATGCGGCAGCCGACGATGCCGGTTTGGGTGGTCAGGCGCTGCGTGTCGATGCGCGCTGCCACATTGCCGACGCCCGCAAAACTCAGCGTTTCACCTCGGATGCGGGCGATCGAGGCGGCTGCGCCGTCGGTGCCTTTGAGGGCCGCATCGAGCAGGTCCAGCAGCTGGCACGGTTCGGCGTGCGGGTGCTGCAACACCACCGAGCGCGCTTTCTGGGCCACGGCCCAGGCACTCAGGCCGTGGCCGGAGGCGTCAATCAGGGCCACCAGCGCGCCGTCCTCGTGGGGGATGACCAGCCCGGTGTCGCCGCCCCGGGGCGAGCCAGGGTAGGAGCGGACTTTGACCGCATGGTCCAGTTCCATGGTCAGGCCCATACAACGATCCTGACCTGGGTGCCTTCGCCGGGCTGGCTTTGCAGTTCGAACTCGTCGACCATGCGCCGGGTGCCCGGCAGGCCAAGCCCCAGCGTGCCACTGGTGGACACATGGTCCTTCATGGCCTGTTCAATGTCCGCGATGCCGGGGCCGCGGTCCTGTACCAGCACTTCCACGCCTTTGCGGTAGCGCTTCTCGACCACCTGAACCGTGACCAGCCCGTTGCCGGCATATTTGATGATGTTGGTGGTCAGTTCGCTGACGGCTGTGGCCAGTGCCGCCACCTTGATCGGGCGCAGGCCGGCCTGTTTGGCCACATCCTGGGCAAGGAAAACCGCCAGAGAGGTGTCTCTGGCCGCCAGGATGCGCATGCGCTGCACTTTGTCCATCAACGCAGTTTCTCCATCGCGTGTTCCACTGAAAGGGCCGGGGTGGTCCAGCTGTCATCCACATTGAGCATGGTCAGCGTCGCAGCCACGCCCGGTTGCAGTCCGGCCAACACCAGCCTCGAACCCATCAGGGTGCTGGTTTGCCAGATGCGGTGCAGGTTCTGGAAGTCCGCGCCGTCCAGCAGGGCCACGCCGCTCATGTCCAGCACCACGCCCTTGACGCTGTGCTGGTGCAGGTATTGCAGCAGCTGGGCGTTGAGCTCGCTCAGGAAGTCCTGACCGAGCGGGTCGGGCAGGGGCACCACGACCACGCCGTGCAGGCTTTGCAGGACAACCCGGTTGTCACTTTGCAGCACCAGGGTGCTCCCCGCCCAGACGTTCAAAAGCGATGCGCAGGGCATCCTGCAGGTTGCCGGTGGTGCGCATTTCGCCCACTTCAATGCCCAGCTCGACGATGGTCTGCGCCACCGAAGGTGACAGACCGGAGACGATGGTGTAGCTGCCCATCAGGCGCGCGGCCTTGGTCATGCGGATCAGGTGGTTGGCCACGGCAGTGTCGACCACGGCCACGCCAGAAATGTCCAGAATGAAGACGGTGGCGCGCTTCTCGGAGATCTGCTCGAGCATTCGCTGCATGATGTCCTGGGCGCGGCGGCTGTCCACGATGCCCACCACCGGCAGCATCAGGATGCCGTCCCAGATGGCCGTGATCGGCGTGCTCATGTCGGTCAGGGCACGGCTTTGCTGGGTGATGATTTCCGAGGTGCGTGCGGCGTACACGTCCACCACCATCGCCGCTTCCATGTTGGCCACACGTCGGATCGAGGTGATGGTGGCCAGCCGCTCTTTGGCCGGCACGGACTCGATGCCTGCCTCGATCAGCATGTCCACCGCTTTTTCCATGATGGCCAGGTAGTGGCGGGGCTCGATCTGCAGCTGGGCATGGACTTCGCCGATGCGCACACGGCTCTGGATGTAGCGCTCGTCCCACTGCCCGGCCAGGAACTCCAGCCAGGCCCGGCGAGACAGCGATTTCGCCCGGGTCAGCGCTTTTTCTTCCGAGAAGTGCAGGGTGAAGGTGTCACCCAGGGCGGCTTGCATGTGCACGTACAGCGCATCCACCACTTCGTCGATTTTGGGGGAGACCAATTTCCCAAATTCACCAATTCTGTTTAAATCTTGCGAGGTGACATCGAAGAGCTGCAGGAAATCATCGTTATTCATAAATTTATTGCCTTATGAAGTGGTTATTCGTTCATTGTTATTAATTTATCACGAAATGATGAAATTTATTAAAATGTGTATGACCAGCTGAATGTCATGAGCGGGGCACGCGGCGCGGATGCCCCGGTGCACCCGCGATAATTGCCCCATGTCTTCCCCCAAAGTGCTGTTCGGCTTCCATGCCGTGGGCGTGCGCCTGAAAGTTGCGCCCGAGTCCGTTGTCGAGGTGTATTTCGAGGCCAGCCGACGCGATGCCCGCATGCGCCAGTTCATCGACCGCGCCAAAGAAGCCGGTGTGCGCCTGATCGAGGCCGACGGCTTGCGCCTGTCCAAACTGGCCGGCAGCCACGGGCACCAGGGCGTGGCCGCCCTGGTCAAGCCCATGGAGCAGGCGCATTCGCTGGACGACCTGCTCGACAGCCTCAAAGAGCCACCGCTGCTTCTGGTGCTCGATGGCGTGACCGATCCGCACAACCTGGGCGCCTGCCTGCGCGTGGCCGACGGTGCCGGTGCGCATGCGGTGATAGCGCCCAAGGACCATGCCGCAGGCATCAATGCCACGGTGGCCAAGGTGGCCAGTGGCGCGGCCGAAACGGTGCCGTATTTCATGGTGACGAATCTGGCGCGCACACTGGGCGAGCTCAAGGAGCGCAACATCTGGGTGATCGGCACCAGCGGCGATGCCGACAAAACCATCTACCAGGTGGAGATGAAAGGCCCGACCGCTCTGGTACTGGGCGCCGAAGGCCCCGGCATGCGCCAGCTTACCCGCAAAACCTGCGACGAACTGGTCAGCATCCCGATGAAAGGGGGCGTCGAAAGCCTCAACGTGTCGGTGGCCAGCGGTGTGTGTCTGTACGAAGCGCTGCGTCAGCGCGCCTGATTGCCCGGAGTCTTCAGCATGAAATCACTTTTGTTGCCCCTGTCCATCCTGGTGCTCCTGTCCGCCTGCACCCAGGAACAGCAAAACAAGATCAGCCGCGACATCCAGAACTGGACCGGCACCAACGGCGTGATGGAGGTCTATGCCGGCGACAAGGTGGTACGCCGCTTCCTCAAGGTGGACAAGGTCAGCACGGCCCTGGGCACCGATGACAAGACACCGCGCGCTTACCGCTACGGCTATGGCGTGCTCGACGAGAACCTGAACATGCAGGTCGACCCGGGCGAGAAAAAGGTGTATTTCGAGGTCAGCGATTACTCGAACACGGTGTTCTTCGAGAACCCGCACTGAACAGGAGACAGGCATGGCGATTTACGAACTCAGGACTTACCAGGTGACCGTGGGCAAGATGGCCGAAGTGGTCAGGCTCTACAGCTCGCAGGGCTGGCCGGCGCTGGAAAAGCACCCGCAGAAACTGGTGGGCTACTTCACCGGCGATGTGGGCGCACTCAACCAGCTGGTGCACCTGTGGAAATTTGAGGACGATGCCGACCGCCGTGCCTTCTGGTCGGGCGTGCTGGCCGATCCGGACTTTGTGGCTTTCGTCAACCAGCTGCGGCCACTGCTGCAATCTCAGACCAACCAGCTGATGACGGCCGCGCCCTGGGGGCCGCAGCCCTGAGCTGAAGGCCGCCAGCAGGTCAGACCCAGCCCAGCGCACCCAGCAGGGCGCCCGCGCCAATCAGCCAGAGCATGTGCACTTTGGTGCGCCAGACGAGCAGGGTGGTGGCCGCGGTCAGCACATACAAAGGCCAGTCGCGTGCAGGCTGGTTGTGCACCGCAGTCAGCAGCCAGGCGGTGGACAGCAGCAGGGCGATCACGGTAGGGGCCATGCCGGCCTTGAAAGCGCGGATGCCGATGTTTTCGCGGTGCTGGTGGGCCCAGCGGGTGGCTGTGTAGGTCAGCACCGAGGACGGCAGCATGATGCCCAGCATGGCCACCACCACGCCCATTGCGGCCAGCGCGGCGCTGATCCAGCCGCCGCCCAGACCGGCGCCAGCGTTCAGACCCACGTTCCAGCCCATGAGTGCCACAAACAGGATGTTGGGCCCCGGCGCGGCCTGCGCCAGCGCGATCGACGAGGTGAACTGCGCATCGCTGAGCCAGTGGGTTTCATCGACCAGATAGCGGTGCATGTCGGGTGCGGTGGTGATGGCGCCGCCCACGGCCAGCAGGGACAGCGAGGCGAAGTGCTGGAACATGCCCAGCCAGTCGGCAGGGTTAAGGTGCAGCACCGGGTTCATGCCTGGCCTCCGCGTGCGGCCTGACGGGCCAGTTGCAGCCAGGCCCAGCCCATGCCCAGCAGGCCCACGGCCAACAGCACCCAGGCCAGCGGCAGGCGCAACAGGGCGACGCCTGTAAAGCTCAGCGCGGCCAGCGCAATGCAGGCAGGCATGCGCATCGGGTTGCCCTGGAGGGCGGCGATCAGCTTGATGCCGGTGCCGGCGATCAGGCCGGCAGAGACCGCGCCCATGCCGCGCAGCGCACCCTGTGCCCACGCGGCATCCGACACCGTGCCAAAGGCCACCGCCAGCAGCAGGGCCACCACCAGCGGCGCCGCCAGCATGCCGGCCACACCGGCCAGCGCGCCGGGCAGGCCGAAATAGCGGCCGCCAATCATCAGCGAGAGGTTCACCACATTGGGACCGGGCATGACCTGCGCCACCGCCCATTCCTCGACGAACTGCTCGCGCGTCATCCAGCGTTTTTTGTCCACCAGCTCGCGTTGCACCACGGCCAGCACGCCGCCAAAGCCCTGCAGGGCCAGCAGGGTGAACGAGATGAAAAGATCGGTCTTGGACCGGGGCTGGTTCAGGGCTTCTTGCTCAGGCATGGGCGGCATTATCCGCGTCCAGCCACACCAGCTGCCCGCGTCCGCTCTCGCCCAACCGCTGCAGCAGCGCAGGCGCCTGCGGCTCGGGCAGGGCAAAGCGCAGCGTGACCACGCTGCCGTGCTCGACGCCCAGCAGCTCGGCCTGTGCCAGTTCAACTTCGCGCCGCACCAGACCTTCGAGCGCGTAGGGCACGCTGCAGGCCAGCAGTGCGCGTTTGACCACGGGAATTTTGTCGGCGCCCAAGAGGGCCTGCGCCACCGCATCGGTGTAGGCCCGCACCAGCCCGCCGGCGCCCAGCTT
>JAYRQF010000161.1:0-6259 GCA_041910735.1 Limnohabitans sp. | reverse complement strand
GGATGTCCTGACTGGCGTAGTAGCCCGGCGCCAGCACCTTGATGGCCACCAGGCCCAGCAGACCCACGCCGTAACCGGTCAGCGAGAGGGTGGTCTGCTGCACATCCCGGTCGGTGAAGGCACCGTAGTGGTAGAGCACGGCCACCAGCGGCTGGGCAAACACCAGCAGCGCCGCCGCGCAGGGCAGCGCCAGCAGCAGCACCAGCCGCAGGCCCCAGTCCAGCATGGCGGCATAGCGGTCACCGTCCCCCGTGGCTTTGGCCGCGGCCAGCTGCGGCATCAGGACCGAACCCAGCGCCACACCCAGCATGGCGGTGGGAAACTCCATGAGGCGGTCCGCATAACTGAGCCAGCTCACGCTGCCGGCAGCCAGATGCGAAGCGATCTGGGTGTTGATGAGCAATGAAATCTGCGCCACCCCCACACCCAGCAAGGCAGGTGCCATCAGGCGCAGGATGCGGCGTGTCGCCTCGTTGCGCCAAGCGGTGGAAACAGCCCTCCAGGACAGGCGAATGCGCGGCAACAGACCCAGACGCCGCAAGGCCGGTACCTGCACCGCCAGCTGCAGCAGGCCGCCCAGCATGACGCCCGCAGGCAGGGCATAAATGGCGTTCACACCTTGCGTGGCCAGCCGGGGGGCCAGCCACCAGGCGGCAAAAATCATGCAGACGTTGAGCAGCACCGGCGTGGCGGCCGGCACGGCAAAGCGTTTCCAGGTGTTGAGGATGCCCGCCGACAGCGCCACCATCGACATGAAGCCGATGTAGGGGAACATCCAGCGCGTCATCGTGACCGCGGCATCGAAGCCTGGCCCCTGGCGCAGGCCACTGGCCAGCAGCCAGACCAGCGCAGGCGACAGCAACACCCCACCAATGGAAAAAGCCAAGAGCACCCAGGCCAGCACAGTGGCCACGCTGTCAATGGCGGTCTTGGTGGTTTCGTCGCCGTGTTCGGCCCGCGTGGCGGCCAGCACCGGCACAAAAGCCTGACTGAAGGCCCCTTCGGCAAACAGGCGCCGGAACAGGTTGGGAATGCGGAACGCCACATTGAAGGCGTCGGTCAGGGCGCTCGCGCCAAACAGGGCGGCGATCAGGAGTTCCCGCGCCAGCCCGGTGACCCGCGAGGCCAGGGTGAAGAGGGAAACGACAGAAGCGGAACGAAGCAGACTCACCCGGCAAGTGTAGCGGTCCAGACCGGCCCGGGCAGCCGGTTTGCGGGGTCTGCTAGAATGCCGGGTTCGCTGACATCATCCTCAGACATCAAAGGATACTCAAAATGGCATCTGGAAAGCCGAAGAAAAAGAACCCCCGCCTGGCCTCTGGTCGCAAACGCGCACGCCAGGACGTGAAACTCAACGCCGCGAATTCCTCGCTGCGTTCCAAATACCGCACCGCCGTCAAGAACGTTGAGAAGGCTGTTGCCGCTGGCGACAAGACCAAAGCCGCTGAACTGTTCGGCAAGATGCAAGCCGTGGTGGACACGATCGCCGACAAGGGCATCTTCCACAAGAACAAGGCCGCTCGCGACAAGAGCCGCCTGTCTTCCAAAGTCAAGGCTCTGGCCCTGGCTGCAGCCTGATCCGCTTCACAAGATCAACAGCCCGGCAGAGCCTGCGCCCTGCCGCCGTTTGAAACGGGTGCGCTGTCAGCGAAACACAAAAACCGCCTTCGGGCGGTTTTTTCGTTTGTGGCTTCTGTTTCGGGGGTGAGGCGGGCGGTAGCCGGGGCTCTTGCAAATCTCGCAGGACCCACAACAAAAACCGCCCGAAGGCGGTTGTTTCTGCAAGGCTTATTTGACCGGCGGCGGATCAGGCAACAGGCAGGCCTCGACCACCTGCAGGTTGTTGTCCTTCGCGAAGTTCATTACGAAGTTCCAGGCCATTGGCTCGAACTCTTCCAACTCACGGTTGACCACCACACACTTGGTGTTGCCCATCGTCGTCGGAATGCACCAGGGCGAATAGCTCAGGTGGCTGCCGGGACTGACACCGCCAGGGCGGAACTGGCTCATAACGCCGGCCAGACGTTCTGCCCAGTCGCTGGGGCGGAACGTTCTGCCATCCTGGGTGATGCCCTGGATGAAGACTTCTTTGGCGCTGTTGGAAACCATCGGATAGAGGCAGTGAAGTGGTGTTCCAGAGCCCGGGATCGCCGCCCTCTGGTTTTCCCCAGTATTTTATCTTATATAAGACTTGAAACCACCAGGTAACCTTGCGCAGCCATGTGAAATTTGCACGCCGGCTTGCAGTCTTGAACGCCATATCTACCCCCTGCAAATACCCCTAAAATTGCGTTTCAACGGCCCTCCTTCGTTGGGCCGCTTTTTATTTGCAACGGAGTTCACGCATGACTGCCTTCATTGAAGCCGCCTCGCCGCACACCATGAACACCTACGGGCGCCTGCCGATCGCGCTCGAACGTGGTCAGGGCTGCCGCCTCTGGGACGTCAATGGCAAGCAGTACCTCGACGCACTGGCCGGCATCGCCGTGAACACCCTGGGCCACAACCACCCCGAATTTGCCCCTGCGCTGCAGGACCAGGTCAGCAAGATCATCCACAGCTGCAACTACTACCACATCCCCAACCAGGAAAAGCTGGCGGCCAAGCTGGTGGAACTGTCGGGCATGACCAATGTGTTCTTCTGCAACTCGGGGCTGGAAGCCAATGAAGCCGCCATCAAGCTGGCGCGCAAATACGGCCACGACAAAGGCATCGCACTGCCCAAGATTGTGGTCTACGAGAAAGCCTTCCATGGCCGCTCGATCGCCACACTCAGCGCCACCGGCAACGCCAAAATCCAGAAAGGTTTTGAGCCTCTGGTAGAGGGCTTCATCCGCGTGCCAGTCAACGACATCGAGGCCCTGAAAGCCGCCACCGCCAACGACCCCGGCGTGGTGGCCGTGTTCTTCGAAACCATTCAGGGCGAAGGCGGCATCAACCCGATGGGTGCCGAATACCTGCAGCAAGTGCGTGCCCTTTGTGACGAAAAGGACTGGCTGCTGATGATCGACGAAGTGCAGTGCGGCATGGGCCGCACCGGCAAATGGTTCGCCCACCAGTGGGCCGGCATCGTGCCTGACGTTATGCCACTGGCCAAGGGCCTCGGCTCGGGTGTGCCCATCGGTGCGGTCGTGGCCGGACCCAAGGCCGCCAGCATCTTCCAGCCGGGCAACCACGGCGGCACCTTTGGCGGCAACCCGCTGGCCATGCGTGCAGGCGTGGAGACCATCCGCATCATGGAAAAGGACGGCCTGCTGGAGAACGCCACCCGCATCGGCAAGCGCCTGACCGACGGTATTGGACAGGCACTCGCTGGTGTCAAAGGCTTTCAGGAAATCCGTGGTCAGGGCCTGATGATCGGCATCCAGCTCGACCGCCCTTGTGGCGTGCTGATGCAGCGCGCACTCGACGCCGGCCTGCTGATCAGCGTGACCGCCGACAGCGTGGTGCGCCTGCTGCCGCCGCTGATCATGACCGAGGCCGAAGCCGACGAAGTCATGGCCATCCTGTTGCCCCTGATCAAGAACTTCCTTTCCGAGCAAGCATGAGCATCCGCCACTACCTCCAGTTCACGGACTGCACGGCCGACGAGTACGCGCACCTGTTCGCACGCGCGGCCGAGATCAAGCGCAAGTTCAAGGCCTACGAAAAGTACCATCCGCTGGCCGACCGCACGCTGGCCATGATCTTCGAGAAAGCCAGTACCCGCACCCGCGTGAGCTTTGAAGCCGGCATGTACCAGCTTGGCGGCTCGGTGGTGCACCTGACCACGGGCGACAGCCAGCTTGGCCGGGCAGAACCCATCGAGGACAGCGCGCGCGTCATCAGTCGCATGACCGACCTGGTGATGATCCGCACCTTCGGGCAGGACAAGATCGAAAAGTTCGCGCAGTACTCGCGCGTGCCGGTCATCAATGGTCTGACCAACGAATTCCACCCCTGCCAGATCATGGCGGACATCTTCACCTACATCGAACACCGCGGCTCCATCCAGGGCAAGGTGGTGGCCTGGGTGGGTGACGGCAACAACATGGCCAACACCTGGCTGCAGGCTGCCGAACTGCTGGGCTTCACGGTGCATGTGAGCACCCCCAGCGGCTACGAGGTGAATGCCGAGGTGGCCGGCCTCAAGGATTCCAGCCACTACAAGGTGTTCAGCGACCCGCTGGAAGCCTGCCGCGGCGCCGACCTGGTCACCACCGATGTGTGGACCAGCATGGGCTACGAGGCCGAAAACGAAGCCCGCAAAAAGGCTTTTGCCGACTGGTGTGTGGACGTAGCCATGATGAAAGCGGCCAAACCCGACGCCCTGTTCATGCACTGCCTGCCCGCCCACCGCGGTGAAGAGGTCACCGCCGAAGTCATCGACGGTCCGCAGTCGGTGGTCTGGGACGAGGCCGAGAACCGCATGCATGTGCAAAAAGCACTCATGGAGTTCCTGCTGCTGGGCCGCGTCCACGGCTGATTGACGCGTCTGACATGAGCCAGTGCACCACCTGTGGCGCCTGCTGCGCCAGCTTCCGGGTGGATTTTTCGGTCTTTGAATACGAAGAAGGCGGTGGCTCGGTCCCGGCAGGCCTGGCCGCCCCCATCACCGACAGCACCTGCCGCATGCGCGGCACCGACCACAGCCCGCCGCGCTGCGGAGCGCTCTATGGCCGGATCGGTGAAAAAGCCACTTGTGGCATTTACGAATGGCGTCCCTCCCCCTGCCGCGAATTTGAAGAGGGCAGCGACGCCTGCCTGCGCGCCCGCCAACGCCACGGCCTGCCGTCTCTGAGCGGCTGACCCCGGGCGCCCCTCGGCCAAGCCGGTGCCCGGGCGGTCACAGATCAGCCTTTCGCACCTTCCAGCAAAAGACGGACCGGCGCAGGCAAACCCAGTTGCGGCCAGTCCTGCGCATCGACCCACTGGCCTTCGCATTGCGGCGAGTGCTTTGCCGGCAGATGCAGGCGAACCGGGTGCAGGTACAAGTCCCGGTGGGTCAGCACATGCTTCCAGGGCGCAACGTAGTGCGGCGAGTGGCCATGCACACTGGACGCCAGCAGACCGGCCTCGTCCTCAAACACCGGCAGACTGAACAAACCGGCCCAGATGCCGCGCGCAGGACGCTTGTGCAACCAGACCTGACCCTGGGCGTTCACGGCCCAGAGCAGCCACAGCGTGGCGCTGCTGCGCTTGAGCTTGCGGGTCTTGACGGGATAAGCCAGCGGCTGACCTTCTTCGTGCGCGACACACAGCCGCTGCACCGGACAGGCTTCGCACTGCACCTTGCGCGGCTGGCACAGCGTGGCCCCCACATCCATCAGCGACTGGGTATAGGCCGGCATGTCCTGGGCCTGCTCAGGCAGCAGGCGTTCGGCCAGACCCCACAGTTCACGCTCACTGGCCGCCGCGGCCAGATCGGCGCTGTAACCCAGCACACGGGTCAGCACACGTTTGACGTTGCCGTCCAGAATCGACACCCGCTCGTCAAAACAGAAGGCTGCAATGGCCGCGGCCGTTGAGCGGCCAATGCCAGGCAGGGTCTGCAGCGACTCTGCCGTCTTCGGAAACGCGCCGCCAAAGCGTTCCATCACATCCTGCGCACAGCGGTGCAGGTTGCGCGCCCGACTGTAGTAGCCCAGCCCGCTCCACAACCCCAACACATCGTCCTGCGGCGCGGCCGCCAGTGCGGCCACATCGGGAAAGCGCTGCAGAAAGCGCGGGTAGTAGTCAAGCACGGTGCTGACCTGCGTTTGCTGCAGCATGATCTCTGAGAGCCAGACACGGTAGGGGTCGCGGGTGTGCTGCCAGGGCAGATGCTGGCGCCCCTGACGACGCTGCCAGTCCACCATGCACTTGGCAAAGCCGGTAGGCAATTTCAGTTCTTCTGACATGAAGGGCAATAAAAAGTGGTGCGCTGGCCTTGCACTATGGAACGGATCGGCGTGCCACACACGCGACAGGGTTGCCCGGCACGGCCGTACACAGCAACTTCGAGCTGAAAGTACCCGGTCTTGCCTTCGGCGCTGACAAAATCCCGCAGACTGCTGCCACCTTGCCGCACCGCTCGCGCCAGCACATCGATGATGGCCGCATGCAGTCGCGCAGCACGGGGACGGGAAACCTTGCTGGCGGCCAGCGTGGGCCGGATGCCCGCCAGGAACAGCGCTTCGGAAGCGTAGATGTTGCCCACCCCAACCACAATGTCGCCAGCCAGCAGCACTTGCTTGATCGGCGCCGAACGCTTGCGCAGGGCGGCATGGAACACGGCCGC
>JAYRQF010000160.1:0-4977 GCA_041910735.1 Limnohabitans sp. | reverse complement strand
TGGTGGTGGACGACGCCATCGTGGTGCTGGAAAACATCTACCGCCACATTGAAGAAGGCATGGACCCGTTCTCGGCCGCCATCAAGGGCTCGCGCGAGATTGGCTTTGCGGTGGTGGCGATGACGCTCACGCTGGCGGCGGTGTTTGCGCCGCTGTCCTTCACGCCGGGCCGCACCGGCAAGCTGTTCACCGAATTCGCACTGGCGCTGGCCGGTTCGGTCATTGTGTCGGGCTTCGTGGCGCTGACGCTCTCGCCCATGATGAGTTCCAAGCTGCTGCGCCACAACCCGAACCCGGGCTGGTTCGACCGCACCATGGACCGCTGGCTCACGAACCTGTCTGACGGTTACGCCCGACTGCTGGGCTGGGTGCTGGACAAGGCGCGCTGGCTGGTGCTGCTGGTGATGGCCGGCAGTGCGTTGGCCATTGCACTCATCTACCCCGCCATGAAGCAGGAACTGGCCCCGCTGGAAGACCGTGGCGTGCTGCTGGCCACGGTGACCGCGCCCGACGGCGCCACGCTGGACTACACCGACCGCTACGCCAAGGCGCTGGAGCGCATGGGCGAGGGTTATAGCGAATTCGACCGCGTGTTCGCCAACATCGGCAACCCGACCGTGGCCCAGGGCTCGGTGGTGTACCGTGCGGTGGACTGGGAACAGCGCAAGAAGACCACACTGGAGATCGCCCGCGAGCTGACGCCCAAATTCAACAGCCTGCCGGGTGTGATGGCCTTCCCGATCACGCCGCCTTCGCTGGGACAGGGTTTCCGCGAACGGCCGGTCAACTTCGTGATCCAGACCTCGGACAGCTACCAGAACCTGAACGCGGTCACGCGCCAGATGCTCGACGAGATCGCCAGGAACCCCGGCATCCTCTCACCCGACGTGGACCTGCGCCTGAACAAACCCGAGCTGCGCATCGAGGTGGACCGTGCCAAGACGGCCGAGCTGGGCGTGAGCGTGGAGGCGGTGGCCCGCGCCATCGAATCCATGCTGGGTGGCCGGGTGGTCACCCGCTACAAAAAGGACGCCGAGCAGTACGACGTGATCGTGCAGGTGCAGGAGAGCTGGCGCAACACCCCCGAAGACATTGACAACATCTATGTGCGCGGCAAGAACGACGCCATGATCCCGCTGTCGGCCGTGGTCAAGACGCGCGAGAGCGTGAGCCCGCGCGAACTCAACCACTTTGGCCAGCGCCGCTCGGTGTCGATCACCGCCAACCTCGCGCCCGACTATTCACTGGGTGAAGCGCTCAAGTTCCTGGATGCCACGGCATCCAAGGTGCTCAAGCCCGGCTACACCACCGAACTCAACGGCACCTCGCGCGAGTTCAAGAACTCTCAGGGTGCGCTGGTCATTGTGTTTGTGCTGGCGCTGTTCTTCATCTTTCTGGTGCTGGCAGCCCAGTTCGAGAGCTTCATCGACCCCTTCGTGATCATGCTGTCGGTGCCGCTGTCGATGGTGGGCGCCATGCTGGCCTTGCAGGTCACCGGAGGCTCGCTCAATGTGTATTCGCAGATCGGCCTGATCACGCTGGTGGGCCTGATCACCAAGCACGGCATTCTGATTGTGGAGTTCACCAACCAGCTGCGCGAGCATGGCATGGCCATGAAAGAAGCCTTGATTCAGGCGTCCAGCCAGCGCCTGCGCCCGATCCTGATGACCACCGGCGCCATGGTGCTGGGCGCGGTCCCGCTGGCCCTGGCCAAGGGAGCTGGTGCCGAGAGCCGCATGCAGATCGGCTGGGTGATCGTGGGCGGCATGAGCCTGGGCACGCTGCTGACCATCTTTGTGGTGCCGACCATGTACTCGCTGTTTGCCCGCCAGGCCGTGCCGGGGCCGAACAAGGCCGTGGCCAACGATTACCCCCCGCAGACCGACGCAGCCGACATCAACGCCTGAGAATCCTCTGTGTCATTCCCCGGCTGACCGGGGAATCCATGCCAGAAAAGTGTGGATCCTCGGGTCAGGCCCGAGGATGACAAGAAAAATATGCCTTGCTCTGACTTCAGAGCTGCCCGTCAAACATCATCACGTCCACCCAGTCGCCTGACTGCACGGTGGGCTGCTCGTGGCCGAGCACGATCAGACCATTGGCCTGCACCATAGAGCTGAGCACACCCGAGCCCTGGTTGCCGGTCAGGCGCACCCACAACTCGCCGTCCTCCCTTCGCTCGACAATGCCGCGCTGGTATTCGGTGCGCCCGGGCTTCTTGCGCATCGTGTCCACCGCGCGGGCGCGCAGCAGGGGCTGGGGCGGCGCGTTCCAGCCCATGAGTTGCTGCAGGGCCGGGCGCACGAAGGCGGCAAAGGTCACCATCACCGCCACCGGGTTGCCCGGTAGACCAAACAGCAAGGCGGAGTGTCCACCCTCGGTGAGGCGGCCCACGGCCATCGGGCGGCCGGGGCGCATGGCGATGCGCCAGAAGGCCACGTCGCCGAGCTTTTTCATCATGGCCTTGGTGTAGTCGGCCTCGCCCACGCTCACGCCGCCGCTGGTGATGACGGCATCCGCCTGCGCTGCGGCCTTTCGGAAGGCGGCTTCCAGCAGCTCCGGCTGGTCCTTGACCACGCCCAGATCAATGACCTCGCAGCCCAGCCGCGTGAGCAAGCCGAACACGGTGTAGCGGTTGCTGTCGTACACCGCACCTTCGCGCGGCGGCTCGCCCAGACTCAGGATTTCGTCACCGGTGGAGAAATAGGCCACCCGTGGGCGGCGCCAGACCTTGACCTGCGCCAGGCCCAGACTGGCGATCAGGCCGCAGGCGGCGGGTGTCAGCCGCGTACCGGCCGACAGCGCCGGGCGGCCGGCCATCAGGTCTTCGCCGAGCAGGCGGCGGTTATCGCCAATCTGCAGCAGTCCAGCAGGCACCGTGACCTGTTCACCCTCGACCTGCACCAGCTCTTGCGGCGCCACGGTGTCCAGCCCGGTCGGCATGATGGCGCCGGTCATGATGCGCACGCATTCGCCCGCGCCGCATGGGCCCGACCAAGCCTTGCCGGCCAGCGCCGTGCCTACCACGCGCAGGCGTGTGGGCTGTCCGGCCTGCATCTCACGGCCAGCAAACGCAAAACCGTCCATGGCCGAGTTGTCGTGCGGGGGCACGCTGATGGGGGAGACCACGTCTTCGGCCAGGATGCGGTCGAGCGCCTGCATCGGTGTGACCTGCTCGGTCTCGCGCACCGGCTGCACCAGTTCGGCCAGAAAAGCGTTCACATGGGCGGCCGACAGGGCCTGCGGGTCGTAACCCTGCAGACGGTCGGCGATGGCTTGCAGACTTTCGGCAGCGCTCATAGCGATTCGAGCTTTTGCAGCTCTTCCAGGGTGTTGGCGTTGAAGAAGGCTTCGGGCGCGTCCTGCGGCCGGTCAAACGGCACGATGGCGCAGCGGTGCTGGCCGGTCCAGGCGTCGATCTTGCGCCCGCCCTTCTGGGTGAAGTCCACCAGACTGTCGAGCAGTTCCACCCGCAGCAGGCAGAACACCGGCTGGGGTCGCACCTGGCCATCTTCTTCGCGTGCGGCGGCCATGGCCAGATCGGCATCCTCCTCCATCAGCGCGGCGTGCAGCCGCTCGATCAGGTCCAGCGGGAACAGCGGGGTGTCGCAGGGCACGGTGAGCAGCAGCGGCGTTTCGCAGCGCTCCAGCCCGGTCAGAAAGCCCGCCAGCGGTCCGGCAAAGCCGTCCAACGTGTCCGGCCAGACGGCAGCGCCCAGCGACTCGTAGGCGGCCAGGTTGCGGTTGGCGTTGATCAGGACCTCTTGCGGCGGCAGGCTTTGCAGCTGCAGGCGCATCAAGGTCTGCAGGGCCAGCGGCAGGCCGCGGAAGTTCTGCAGGCCCTTGTCGATGCCGCCCATGCGCGAGCCTCGGCCTCCGGCGAGGATGAGGGCGGTCACGCCCTCCGGTGCTTGTGCCAATTCAGCCTCCGATGTAACTCATTTCAACGCGGCGCACCGGGGCGCTGCCGGTGTCTGGTGGCATGGCGCTGCGCAGTTGCGAATAGCGGTCGCCGCGGCCTTGCCAGATGGCGTCGATGACGCCGGCGATCTCGGTGTCGCTGGCGGCCTTTTCGCGCAGCAGCTGGCGCAGGTCGTAGCCTTGGCCTGCAAACAGGCACAGGTACAGACGGCCTTCGGTGGACAGGCGGGCGCGGTTGCAGTCGCCGCAGAAAGCCTGCGTCACGCTGCTGATCACGCCGACTTCGCCCAGCGCAGGGTCGTGCCGGCCTTGGGCGTCGGCGAAACCCCAGCGCTCGGCCGTTTCACCCGTGGTGGTGTGCTGCAGCGGAACCAGTGGCCACTCGGTCTGCAGGCGCTCAATCACCTGCCCGCTGGGCAGCACCTCGTCCATGCGCCAGCCGTTGGTGGCGCCCACGTCCATGTATTCGATGAAGCGCAGCACCACGCCCGTGCCACGGAAATGCCGCGCCATCGGGATGATTTCGTGGTCGTTGGTGCCGCGCTTGACCACCATGTTGACCTTGATGGGGCCGAGGCCCACCGCCTTGGCCGCCTCGATGCCTTCGAGCACCTCGGCCACCGGAAAGTCCACATCGTTCATGCGGCGGAACACGGTGTCGTCCAGGCCATCGAGACTGACGGTCACGCGCTGCAGGCCGGCGTCTTTCAAGCTCTGGGCCTTGCGCGCCAGCAGCGAGCCGTTGGTGGTCAGTGTGAGGTCCAGCGGCTGGCCGTCGGGCGTGCGCAGGCCGGCGAGCTGTTCGATCAGGATCTCGATGTTCTTGCGCAGCAGCGGCTCGCCCCCGGTCAGGCGGATTTTGCGAACACCACGCTGCACAAACACATTCGCCAGCCGCGTGATTTCCTCGAACGAAAGCAGGGCGCTGTGCGGCAGGTAGGCGTAGTCCTTGTCAAACACTTCCTTGGGCATGCAGTAGTTGCAGCGGAAGTTGCAGCGGTCGGTGACGCTGATGCGCAGGTCGTGCAGCGGACGCTGCAGCCGGTCCAGCGGGTG
>JAYRQF010000159.1:0-1508 GCA_041910735.1 Limnohabitans sp. | reverse complement strand
GGTGGCGGCCGCGGTGCAAGCGCTGCGCGGGCCCTTGACCTGAGAGGCTGAGAGGAAATCGGTCATGCCGCCTTGACCCCCCAAAACACCGCCTGCGGCGTTGCAAATGCGCGCCGTAGCCCGAGCTACGGCTGTGCTTTGCGCCTGGCCGGCAGGGTTTTGGTGTGTCCTTTCGGTCACGCCCAATTCCCTCTCAGCCTCTGAGGCTGGACGGCGCACAGGCCGGAAATGCGGGGTGTTTCCGGTGCTTCTGAGGGCTTGTCGGGCAAATTCCTACAGTGCGAATGGCAAGGCGCCGACTTAACTGTTTGAAACAACCCAAATACAGTTTGTGACATCGACAAACGATTTGTTTTGTTCCCTCTTTTCTTCAGGACACCGCCATGAACACCCCCAGCAGCCGCCTCAACCCCTTCGTCCTCATGCTCGATCCGGAAGCCGTGATCAGCGCCATGGAAAGCAGCCGCAACCTCAGCAGCCTGCGCCAGCGCATCTGCCGCCCGCTGGACAAGCCGCTGATCCCCAAGACCCACACCATCGATCGCATTGCCCTGCGCGACTACGACGCCGCCATCGACGCCGACGAGTTCATGGATTCGGGCGTGGAGTTCTACGCCGCCGCGCAGCCGGCCCTGCAGTCGACCGTCCACTGATCATTTCGCGAAGCGTTTTCTGGTGAGCGCCAGCGCCACCCAGAACGCACCAACCGCGTAGACCGCCAGCACCGCCAGGTGCACCAGAGGCCGATCGGGCCACTGGTCCAGGAACAGGGGGCGCACCAGCGCGACGGCATTGGTCAGCGGCAGCCAGTCCGAGACGGCCCGCACCACACCCGGCAGTTGTTCCCGAGGGAAGAAGACCCCCGACAGGAACATCATGGGCGTGAGGAACAGCGTGAAGTAGTAGGTGAAAAAGTCGTAGCCCTGGGCCAGGGCGTTGAACACCAGGGCGATGCACGAGAACGTGATGCCCGCACACAGCAGCACTGGCAGGGCCAGCAGCAACTTGGGTGAATGGCTGATGCCCAGCGCGAGCATCACGCCCAGGATGGCGACCACGGTGAACAAGGCCTTGAAGGCCGCCCACAACATTTCGGCCAGCACCACGTCGTCCAGCCGCACGGGGGCGTTCAGGATGCCGTCCCAGGTCTTTTGCACGTGCATGCGCGAGAACGCCGAGTACAACGCCTCGAAGCTGGCCGCGTTCATCGCGCTCATGCAGATGCTGCCGCTGGCCAGGAACAGGATGTAGGGCACGGCCGTGTCGCCCTGCGGCGTGCTGAGTGGCACCGTGCCGACCAGTGCCCCCATGCCGTAGCCGAAGGCCACCAGCCACATCAGCGGCTCGGCGATGTTGCCCACCAGGCTGGGCACGGCCAGCTTGCGCCAGACCAGCAGGTTGCGGCGGAACACCGGCCACCAGCGCATCGACAGGCGCGGCACCTGCCAGATCGATTCGTGCGTCACGCTCAGGCTCCTTCCCGGATCTGGCGCCCGGTCAGTTTCAGG
>JAYRQF010000158.1:0-4551 GCA_041910735.1 Limnohabitans sp. | reverse complement strand
GGCCGAGTCGCCCCCGGCCACCACATTGACCAGCAGGCGACCACCACTGAGGCGGTCAAGCGTGGCGGCCTGACGTGCGGCCACCGTGGGCGAGATGGTGGTGGGACGCAGTGCCACCAGAAACTTCAGGCGCCCGGTCACCGGAATCAGGCTGGCGGCCGAGATCCACGAGTCCTCGCATGAGCGCCCGGTGGGCAGCAACACGCCACCGTAGCCCAACGCATCAGCGGCCTGGGCCACTTGCTTCATGTAAGTGTGGTCCACGGCACGCGCGCCTTGCCGGGAACCGAGGTAACGGCCGTCGCCGTGCAGGGGAATGAACCAGAAAATGTCCATGGGTAATGTCCTTTTGTGTGTGGTGTGGTCTCAGCGACCGGCTTTCCAGACGATGTCGCTGACGCGCACGGGTTTGGGAATGAGGTTGAGGTTGGCAAAGGCATCGGCCACGCGTTGCTGATCAATGACCATGTCCGGTGCGAGCAGGCCCACGGGCGAGGCGGGTCGGCGTTGCAAAAATCGGCTGACCACTCCGGCATCCAGTCCACTGAAATCGGCGATCAGCTTGATGACCTCGGGCCGGTGCTGTTGCACGAAGCGGTCGGCACGTGTCAATTCCTCGAACAGCGCCTCGATGGTTTCAGGATGCTTGTGCACCAGGGCGCGCGATGCCAGATAGAACGAGTTGTTGGCCGAAAGGCCTTTGCCTGTGGCGATCACGCGCGGGCTGATCGCCAGTTCGGTGGCCGCATAAAACGGGTCCCAGATGGCCCACGCGTCAACGCTCTTGCGCTCGAAAGCAGCGCGGGCGTCGGCCGGGGCGAGGTAAACAGGCACGATGTCGCTCCACTGCAGCCCGGCTTTCTGAACGGCACGCACCAGCAGGAAGTGAGCGCTGGAACCTTTTTGCAGCGCCACCTTGCGGCCCTTGAGGTCGTGCAGCGTCCGCACGGAGGAATCAGGCAATACCAGGATGGCAGAGCTTTCGGGCTTGGGCGGCTCGGCCCCCACGTAGTAGAGGTCTTTGCCTGCGGCCTGGGCAAAGACGGGCGGTGAGTCACCGGTCAGACCAAACTCCAGACTCCCGACCGACAAGGCTTCCAGCAATTGCGGGCCTGCCGGAAATTCGAGCCATTGCACGCGGGTAGTCGGAAAACGTTTCTCAAGCACGCCTTGCTGCTTGAGCACCACCAGGTTGACGGCGGACTTCTGGTAGCCAATGCGCAGCAATTCAGGCGCCTTGTTACCCGTCTGGGTCTGAGTCTGGGCCTGCGCCAGCGGCAGGCTGATCGGGCCACCCAAGCCCCAGGCAGCCGCCGACATGGCCAACACGCGCAGGTATTGACGACGGCTGATTTCGGGGATTTGCTCAGTGTTATGCATGGTCGGACCTCCTGTCAGATCAACCCAGATTGACCGGGGCGGCATGCAGCAGGTTCAGCCTCTTGGGGATCAGCTTGAGCTCGAAAAACGTGTCGGCAATCGATTGCTGCTCCGACAGGATGTCGCGGTTGACAACGGCGGTGCCAAAAGCCGAACGACTCAATTGCAGTTCGGTAATGGATTTGTCGAGCCCCAGTACTGCTGACAGCTCCGCAGCCGCAGCCTGCCTGTTCTTGCCGGCCCAGGTGTCGATCGCGTTGATCTCGTCAATGGCAACCTTGAGCACATCAGGATTTTTGGTGACGAAGTCACGCGAGGTGAAGTAATACAAGCGGTTATTGACGATGCCCGAGGCGTCAGCAAGCAACCTGGCATCCAGCGTTTTTTGTGCGGCAGCCAGAAACGGGTCCCAGATGATCCAGGCGTCCACAGCACCCTTTTCAAAAGCGGCACGGGCATCGGCAGGAGGCAGAAAGATGGACTGCACATCGCTGTACTGCAAGCCGTTCTTGTGCAGCAGCTTGACCAGGAAGTACTGGACATTCGAGCCCTTGTTGTAGGCGACACGCTTGCCCTTGAGGTCGGCCACCGTCTTGATGGGCGAGTTCTTGGGCACGACGATGGCCTCGAGCCTGGGGCGTGGCACGGTGGCGCCGGCATACACCAACGGTGCGCCTGCGGCCTGCGCGAAGATGGGGGGCGCTTCACCGACATCGCCGAAGTCGATCGAGCCCACGTTGAGCGCTTCGAGCTGCACCGGGCCTGCGTTGAATTCGGTCCAGGTCACGCTCACGCCCAGCGGTGCCAGGCGTTTTTCCAGTGTGCCCCGGCCTTTGAGGATGGACAGCCAGCCTTTTTGATGGCCGATGCGCAGAACGCGGGGCGCTTTGTTTTGCGACCACGCTGGTGGTATGCCCAGCAGTGCCGATGTAGTGGTTGCAGCAGTCAGAAACTGGCGGCGGGAAATGTCTTTGGCGAAGGTCATGGTGTGTGTTCTTTCGGGTTGTGAGGGCAAGGCTCCGCCCTGCCCGCGCATGCGGGTTCTTGAGAAATGGGTAGCGAAGGGCCTCAGCGGCCCGGGTTCAGGGCGTCAGACGCTACATCGCACCTGTGAGAAATGGACCGGACTGAAGCGGCCGGCGTTGGACAAGGTGCCCGAGAGGTTTTCGAGGATCAGCGTGTCGACCGCTTCGTCCAGGCGCTGGCCGACCTCGGGTTCGATCTGATAGCCCCCTTCAGGCAGCAGCGCGACCTGGCCATCGGTGGCGTAGATGCCGGGCAGGATGTGCTTGGCACCCAGCGACTGCAGCACAGGCCGCAGCGAGTAGTCCAAAGCCAGCATGTGGTGCGGGCTGCCGCCCGTGGCCAGCGGCAGCACGGTCTTGCCCTTGAGCGCGGTCTGAGGCAACACATCCAGAAACACCTTGAGAATGCCGCTGTAGGCGGCCTTGTAGACCGGCGTGGCAATCACCAGCACATTGGCGTCGGCCACCCGCTTTTGGGCTTCAATGATGGACGGATGCCCAAAATCGGCCAGCAGCAAAGCCTGGGGTGAAAGGCTGCGAACCTTCAGGCGGTCCACCTGCACGCCACGGGCCTCCAGCCGGGCACCTGCACCTTCGAGCAGCGCGGCAGTACGTGAACGTTCCGAGGGGCTGCCTGCAATCAACAAGACGGACATTTGGGACTCCCTGTCAAACAACTTTGCGCTTATTTCCTGGTGTAGATCTGGTCGAAGCTGGCACCATCGGCAAAGTGCTCCTTGCTGGCTTTGCTCCAGCCGCCAAAGGCCTGGTCGATCGTCACCAGGTTCAGCTTGGGGAACTGTTTGGCGTACTTGGCCTGGGCCTTGGGCGAGATGGGGCGGTAGAAGTTCTTGCCGGCAATGTCCTGGCCTTCGTCGCTGTAAAGGTATTCCAGGTACGCCTGCGCTACGGCGCGGGTGCCTTTCTTGTCCACGTTTTTGTCCACGATCGTCACGGCCGGCTCGGCCAGGATGGACAGGCTGGGGACCACCACATCGAATCTGGCGCCGAACTCTTTGTCGAGCAGGTAGGCCTCGTTTTCCCAGGCGATCAGCACATCGCCCTGGGCACGCTGGGCAAAGGTGATGGTGGAGCCACGGGCGCCGGTGTCGAGCACGGGCACGTTCTCGTAGAGCTTTTTCACAAACTCTTTGGCCTTGGCGTCACCACCGTATTTGCGCTTGGCAAACTCCCAGGCGGCCAGGTAGTTCCAGCGGGCGCCGCCCGAGGTCTTGGGGTTGGGCGTGATGACCTTGATGCCGGGCTTGACCAGATCGTCCCAGTCCTTGATGCCCTTGGGGTTGCCTTCGCGCACCACCAGGATGATGGTCGAGGTGTAGGGCGAGCTGTTGTGCGGCAGGCGCTTTTGCCAGTCCCTGGGAATCAGCTGGCCGTTCTCATGCAGGGCGTCGGTGTCACCGGCCAGCGCCAGCGTGGCCACGTCGGCATCCAGGCCGTCGATGATGGATCGGGCCTGTTTGCCCGAGCCGCCGTGCGACTGCTTGACAGTCACGTCCTGGCCAGTCTTGGCCTTCCAGTGCTTGGCAAAGGCCTGGTTGAACTCGACGTACAACTCGCGGGTCGGGTCATACGAGACGTTGAGCAGGCTGACCTGGGCTTGTGCGTTCAGGGCCAACAGGCCCAGGGCAGTGGCAGCGATGAGTTTGGAAATGCGATTGGGGCGGGTCATGAATCTCTCCAGAAAAGCTTCGTCTTGTTGACGATGGATCGAATTCTGGGAGCCACCCTTTAAAACTCAAACTACTGATTTCTGGTTTGCTAATGAGGGAATCATCTATACAAAACTCCCTGCGAATTCATAGTGCGCGAAGCGCATGGACGATGTCATCCAGCCCGGGCACTGCGGGCACACTGTAGATGTCGCCCGACAGCAAGGACGAGACGAGGCGCTCGGCCACTTCAGGCTGTGGCGTGATCGCGCCCAGAAAACGGACCCGCTCACCCTCGGTCACGAACAGCGTGGGAAAGTTTTCGATGTCCAGTTCAGGCGGTGTCCCGAACTCAGTTGCAGGTTTGAGCTGGTGGACGAGGATCATTATGCAGCCAAACGCTGGTCTTGTTGTGGACGAAGTGCACGGATGAGCGCAGGCAGCTGGGCATAGCCCTTGAGGCGGCGCAGGCCCTT
>JAYRQF010000157.1:0-12526 GCA_041910735.1 Limnohabitans sp. | reverse complement strand
CGGGCTGTACCTGGGCCCCGAGGAGCTGCCCGACCACCTGCCGGTGCTGCTGGAATTCGCCTCCACCCAGCCGCCGCAGCAGGCGCGTGAGTTCCTGGCCGAGACCGCGCACATCGTGCGCAAGATCTTCAGCGCCCTGCTCCAACGCGAGAGCCCTTACGCCAGCGTGCTGGCCGCCGTGCTCGAACTGGCCGGTGAAAAGGCCGAAGCCGTGCCGGTGCCCGCCGAGCCGCCCATGGACGAGTCCTGGGCCGAGCCCGAAGTCTTTGGCGGTTGTTCCACCGAAGGCCAGTCCCGTCCCGGTCAAGCGCAACCCGTTCGCATCGTCAGGAACGCCTCCTCGAATGCTTCTTCCCATGGAGTCCAGCCATGAACGTCCTCCACAATTTCCTGTTCAGCGTCTACCCCTACATCTGCCTGTCGGTGTTCCTCATGGGCAGCCTCGCGCGCTTTGACCGCGACCAGTACACCTGGAAGAGCGATTCCTCGCAGCTCTTGCGCAAAGGCCAGCTCAAATGGGGCAGCAACCTGTTCCACGCAGGCATCCTGTTCCTGTTCTTCGGGCACAGCGTGGGCCTGCTCACACCGCACTGGGTGTACGAGCCCTTCATCACCCCGGCGCAAAAGCAACTGCTGGCCATCATCGCCGGTGGTGTGGCGGGTTTCTTCTGCTTCATCGGCCTGACGCTGCTGCTGCACCGCCGCATCTTCGATCCGCGCATCCGCCTGACCAGCCACCGCACCGACCTGATGATCCTGGTCATCCTCTGGGTGCAGCTGGTGCTGGGCCTGGTCACGCTGCCGTTCTCGCTGGGCCACACCGACGGCTCGGTCATGCTCAAGCTCTCGGCCTGGGCGCAGGGCATCGTCACCTTCCAGCCTGATGCCGGCCACATCGCAGGGCTCGACTGGCCCTATCTCGTGCATCTGGTGCTGGGCATGACCATCTTCCTGCTCTTCCCCTTCAGCCGACTGGTGCATGTGTGGAGCGGGTTTGGCACGCTTGCCTATGTGGTGCGTCCCTACCAGGTGGTGCGCAGTCGCCGCCTGGGTCTGACCAACCGTGGTCGCTGAGGAGCGCAACATGGAACAAGTGCTTGACCAAGCCCAGTCTGCCAGTGGCTGCGGTTCCGGCAGCTGCGGCTGCAGCTCGGCCGCCATTGACATGAGGCCCGCAGCGGCCGCTGTGCCCGAAGTGCGCATCAACGGCCGGCGCCTGCACATCGGCCCGGGCGAAGACCTGGAGACGGTGCGCGAACGCGCCTGGGGCGAGGTGCTGCGGCAGGAAGCCGTGCGCCAGAGCCTGTTGGCCGACGTGGCTGGCGAGCTGGCTCCGACCCTGAGCGCCGAGCAGCAGCAGGTCATCGAAGACATGCTCGACGCTGCCGTGCAGACGCCCGAGCCCACGCCCGAGGCCTGCCAGCGCTACTACGATGCGCACAAACCACGCTTCACCCACGGCCAGCAGGCGCAGCTGCGCCACATCCTGTTCGCCGTCACGCCCGGCGTGCCGGTGCAGAAGCTGGCCCAGCGCGCCGAAGCGGCCTTGCTGGAGCTGACGCACAAGGACGCACCCGCCGACCGCTTCGCGCAGCTGGCTGCAGAGCTGTCCAACTGCCCCAGTGGCGCACAGGGCGGCGACCTGGGCTGGGTGGGGCCGCAGGACTGCGCGCCTGAACTCGCGCAGTTCCTCTTCATGCAGGAGGGCGGCATCGCCAGGGGCCTGCAGCCGCGGCTGGTGCATTCGCGCTTTGGCCTGCACATCGTCGATGTGCTGGACCAGCGCCCGGGCGAGCTGGCCGCTTTCGATCAGGTGCAAGGCCGCATCGCGGGCGAGCTGACCCTGCAGTCGCGCGCCACCGCGCTGCGCCAGTACATGCTGCTGCTGGTGGGACAGGCCCGCGTCGAGGGCATTGATCTCGAAGGTGCAGACTCACCGCTGGTGCAGTGAGAACGCAGCATGCCGGACGCCGCACCTGAAGGCGACGAACTGCTGCTGCGCCTGCGGCAGTTCCATTCGGACTATTTCCCGCGTCACCAGCAACGCTTTCAGGACCTGGTGGCCCATGGCCAGCATCCCAAGACGCTGTTTATTGGTTGCTCAGACTCGCGTCTGGTGCCCTATCTGCTCACGGGCGCCGAGCCGGGCGACCTGTTCATCGTGCGCAATGTGGGGGCGCTGGTGCCGCCGTACGACGGCTCCCATGGTCTGCACGGCACCACGGCCGCGATCGAGTTTGCGGTGCTGAACCTCCAGGTCGAGCACATCATCGTCTGCGGCCACAGCCATTGCGGGGCGGTGCGCGCCGCCTATGAAGGCGCACCGGCCGAGGCCATCAACCTGCGCAACTGGCTGCATCTGCTCGACGAGGCACTGCTGCCGGTGCAAGTCAGCCCCGAGGCGCTGGACCGCACCGGCCAGCGCAGTGTGGTGCTGCAGCTTGAACGGCTGCTCGACTACCCCATGGTGCGCCGCGCTGTCGAGGCGGGTCGCCTGCAGCTGCACGGCTGGCATTACGTGATCGAGCGCGGCGAGGTGCATGTGTTTGATGCGCAGCAGGGGGCTTTTGTGCCCGCCACCGAAGCCGGCCACAGCGGCACCGGGCCCTACCGGCCTTATGTGGAGCACGACGGTCAGGTGATTTCGGACGAGTGAGTCCGTCAGCGGCCCGGCCTCAGGCCCACCAGCCGGCTGGATGCCGGGCCAGCGCAATGCCCACCATGACCAGCGCCACAACCAGCGCGGCCGCAAAAAAGAGCAGGCGCTGCATGCGCGTGCGCCCGCGTTTGAGGGCGAACGACCCGAGCACGATGTAGACCACCAGCAGCGCCAGCTTGAGGCCCAGCCAGGTCTGCTGCAGCGGGTGGTAAGCCAGCAAGGTCCACAGACCCACGCCGGCGGCCAGCAATGGCACGTCGATGGCCACGCTCAGCCAGCGCCAGCGGGCCTGCATGGGCCAGGCCTGCAGGGCCGTCACACCCAGCCCGCGCGCCACGAACAGCGCGATGCTGGCCGTGACGCAGGCGCGGTGCAGGTGCAGCAGGGCGGGGTAGAGCCAGGGGTGGGTGGCCAGCCAGGTGCTCATCTCAAAGGGGAGGGTGCGGGCAGGCCCGCATCATGGCATGGCTCAGGTGAGTTCAGAGGCCCACCTCGCCACGCTTGTCACGCACTTTTGCCCAGGCCTGCGCATCCGGCAGGGCCGGTTTGACGCGGGTGATGGTCGGCAGTGCCTTGGCCTGTTCGGCATTGAATGCGGTGAAGACTTGCTGGTCCCGCGGCAGGTCTTCTTCGGCATAGATGGCTTCGACCGGACATTCGGGCACGCAGACCGCGCAGTCGATGCAGTCGTCCGGGTCGATGACCAGAAAAGTGCCGCCTTCGCGGAAGGCATCGACCGGACACACGGCCACGCAGTCGGTGTATTTGCAGCGGATGCAGGCTTCGGTGACGACAAAAGTCATGCGGGTCTCCGTTCAGGCCGCAGCCGCCAGCGGAGCGGGTGTGAGCAGGTGGCGCACCAGATCGGCCACGCCGCGGATCTGGTCGCCAAAGGGCAGCCGCCCGGCGCCGCGGAAGAACAGGCCGCGTTCGGCGTCTCCGTCCATCGCATGCCCCAGCTGCTGGTCGATGCAGAACTGCCCAATTCCCGAAATGCCATCGCGCAGGCCGCAGGTGTGCAGACAGTCGAAGGACATGTTGCATTTGGCCTTGGGGTGGGCGCGCTCCTGCAGCACCGGCAGGATGCGCAGGTATTTGTCCAGCCAGGGCGTGCGCACCGCGCGGGCCGGCAGCCCGGCCACGCTCACGAACTCCACAATGTCCTGCGGTTGGGCCTGCGCCAGGATGCGCTTGAATACTTCGGACGCGTCGCATTCTTCGGTCACCGCAAAGGCGGTGCCCAGCTGCACACCGGCCGCGCCCAGCGCCTGCAGCCGCACGATGTCGGCATGGTTGTCGATGCCACCGGCGGCAATCAGCGGAATGTCGCGCTCGTAGCCGGCTTGCCGGAAGAACTCGCGCACCTGCGGGATCACCACCTCGAAGTCAAAGCGGCTGTCCTGCAGGTCGGCCACCTTGGCCGCGCCCAGGTGCCCGCCGGCCAGACGCGGGTTTTCGATCACGATGGCGTCGGGCAGACGGCCTTTCTTTTCCCATTTGCGCACCAGCAGCTGCACGCCACGGGCGTCCGACAGGATGGGGATCAGCGCCACATGGGGGTGCTCGCGCGCCAGTTCGGGCAGGTCCAGTGGCAGGCCGGCGCCCACCACCAGCGCGTCGGCGCCGCTCTCCAGCGCCTGCCGCACATAGGCGTCGTAGGCGCTCAGCGCCTTCATCACGTTGACGGCGATCGCGCCCCGGCCCTGCGAGGCCTGGCGGGCGCTGCGGATTTCGCGGTCGAGCGCGATCAGGTTGGCGGTGTCGATGCGCTCGCGCGCATCGGGTTCCTTGTCCAGGTGCGCGGTCTGCGCCATCAGGTCCGGATGGCGGCGGCGCAGGTCAACCGACGAGATCGTGCCCATGCCGCCCAGCCGGGCCACGGCCGAAGCCAGGCCCGAGGCGGACACGCCCACACCCATGCCGCCCTGCACGATGGGCAGCAGGGTTTTGCCCTGGATCTGCAGCGGGCGCAGGTCAGCCGCCTGGGCCCGCGCCAGCCAGTCTTGCGGCGAGCCGTTCAGTGTGATGGGGTCCATCTCAGTGCTGCGCCTGACCTTCAAACACCGGGAACAACAGGTTGTTTTCGGTGTGGATGTGCTCTATCAGGTCTTCGGTCAGGCGTGCCGTGCCGGCGTACAGCGCGCGCCAGGTGTTGCAGGCGTCGACCGGCGGCTGATGCTGGGTGGTCAGTGCTGCCAGGCGTTCGATCTGCTCGCCGTGGCTCACATGCTCGTGGCGCATCATGCCGATGGGGTGCACCACCATCGGGTGGCCGCCCTGTTTGAGCAGGGGGAACAGGATCTGTTCTTCCTTGGCCATGTGCTCAAGCAGTTCCTGCTCCATGGTTTCCAGATGGTCGGCCAGGCCGCGTGGCACCTGCGGGTGGTCGCGGTGCACGGCTTCGACGCGGCTCGCCATGCGGATCAGTTCGGGCAGTTGCTGGCGGTGCACCTCGTGATAGCGGCGCAGGATGTGGTCGATCAGCTCGGCCGGTGCGGGGGCTTCGGGCGCGGCTTCGTGGTGCTGCAGGGCGCGGATTTCGCCCAGCACGGTGTTCAGATCGAGTTGCTTGTCCGCGCAGGCTTTTTCAAGCGATTGTTGGCCCCCGCAGCAGAAATCGAGCTTGAGTTTGCGAAACACCGCGGTGGCGCCGGGAATCTGTACGGCAAGACTGCCCAGGCTTTGGGTGGCTTGGGCGGTGGCGGGCATGTTCATGGTGCGTCCTTTTAAAAATTCACTTAAGGTGAATCTATTCTGCGATAAGATTCTCTTGATGTGAATATTTCCCGCAAAACCTGCCGGGTCTTTGTACCGGGCAGACAGAGACAGGAGTGCCCGTGCGACTGACCCAATGGACCGATTACGCGCTGCGTGTGCTGATGTACTGCGCCAGCCACCAGCAGCGCGAGGCCGCCCCCACCATCGCTGAAATTGCGCAGGCGCATGGCATCTCACGCAGCCACCTGATGAAGGTGGTGATGGAACTCTCGGCCAAGGGCTGGTTGTCCACCACGCGCGGCCGTGGCGGTGGTCTTCGGTTGGTGCGACCGGCCTCGCAGATCGTGATCGGTGAGGTGGTGCGCCAGATGGAGGAAGACTTTCGCCTGGTCGAATGTTTCAGCCCGGACAGCAACATCTGCCGCATCGACGGCGTCTGCCAGCTCAAGGGCAAGCTGCATCAGGCGCTGCAAGCCTGGATGGCGGTGCTCGATGGCGTGACGCTGGCCGAACTGGTCACACCGGGGACAACCGAATCGACCGTGTCCTTGAGCCATGTCAAGCGTGCGCGAGCTCCCGTCAACACATGATGCACACAGCACAGGAGCACATGCATGGATTTCTCCCCCTCTCCCCGCGCACAGCATTGGCAGGCCCGGCTGGCGGAATTCATGGACCGTTACCTGCTGCCCCACAACGCCGCATGGCACCAGTCGGTGCAGCAAGGTGTATTTCCGCCGCCGTTCATGGCCGACCTCAAGACCTTGGCGCAGGAAGAAGGTTTGTGGAACCTGTTCTTACCCGGTTTGCAAGCCGATGAGCCCGGCACGGCGCTGAGCCATCTGGACTACGCCCCGCTGGCCGAGACCATGGGGCGCCTGCCCTGGGCGGCCGAAGTGTTCAACTGCAATGCGCCCGACAGCGGCAACATGGAATTGCTGCACCGCTTTGCCAGTGAAGCGCAGCGCCAGCATTGGCTGATGCCGCTGCTGCGCGGCGAGATTCGTTCGGCCTTTGCCATGAGCGAGCCCGATGTGGCCTCGTCAGATCCGACCAACCTGCAGACGGCCGTGCGGCAAGACGGCGACGAGCTGGTGCTCAATGGCCGCAAGTGGTTCATCACGGGCGCTGCGCATCCGCAGTGCCGGCTGCTGATCGTGATGGCACGCCATGAAGGTGACAGCGCCGATGACGCCCACCACCGCCACAGCATGGTGCTGGTGCCGATGGACACGCCGGGGGTGACACTGGTGCGCAACATCCCGGTGGTGCACCACCTTGCACCCGATGGCCATTGCGAAATCGTGCTGCGTCAGGTGCGTGTGCCGCGGGCCAACCTGCTGGGTGTCTGGGGGGAGGGCTTTGCGATGGCGCAGGCACGACTCGGTCCCGGCCGGGTGCACCACTGCATGCGCACCATTGGCCAGTGTGAGCTGGCGCTGGAACTGGCCACCGGGCGCACTCTGGAGCGGCAGGTGCACGGTCGCCTGCTGGCCGACCAGTCCAATGTGCAGGACTGGCTGGCCGAGTCGCGCATCGAGATCGAGCAGGCGCGCCTGCTGGTGCTGCGCACGGCCTGGCTGCTGGATCAGGGGGACAACCGTTCGCCTGAGGCCCGCGCGCAGATCGCGGCCATCAAGGTGGTGGCGGCCCGCCTGCAAAGCAGCGTGGTGGAGCGTGCCATGCAGATTTTCGGTGCCATGGGCCTGTCACCCGACACACCGCTGGCTGCTTTCTGGACTTGGGGACGGGCCATGCACCTGATGGACGGCCCGGACGAGGTGCACCTGCGCACCGTGGCGCGCCTCGAAATTGCCCGCGCCCGTGAGCGCATGGGCCAGTCGGCAGCCTGGTTCACCATCCCGGAGCAAATGCAGGCTGAACCTCATCTGGCTGCCTGAGAAAGCGATATTTCGGCGAGAATCCACCCCCTTCCGGTTGATCCCGGACACATGAGTTCCAGAATTTCACATCATGAACAGCCCCCTCGAACACCCCTTGATTGCCAACGCCATGATCCAGCTCCCCCCCCAGCCCATCAGCACCGACGTGCTGCGCGAAAAGTACCTCAAGGACGGTGAAAGCACTGTGGAGGAGCTGTACGACCGCGTCGCCCGAGCGCTGGCCAGTGTGGAAAAGCCCGAGCTGCAGGCCGAATTCGGGCAGAAGTTCCGCAGCAACCTCGACGCCGGCGCGATCGGCGCCGGCCGCATCATGAGCGCGGCGGGCACCGGCATCCAGGCCACGCTGATCAACTGCTTTGTGCAGCCCGTGGGCGACTGCATCCAGGGCGTGGACGATGAGGGCTACCCCGGCATCTACGAAGCCCTGCGCGAAGCGGCCGAGACCATGCGCCGCGGCGGTGGCGTGGGCTACGACTTTTCGCGTATCCGTCCCAAGGGCGCACGCGTCAAGGGCACGGCCTCCACCGCGTCCGGCCCCTGCAGCTACATCAATGTGTTTGACCAGTCGTGTGCCACGGTCGAGAGCGCGGGTGCGCGCCGCGGCGCCCAGATGGGCGTGCTGCGCATCGACCACCCGGACGTGCTCGAATTCATCACCGCCAAGCGCACACCCGGCCGCTGGAACAACTTCAACGTTTCGGTGGGCGTGACCGACGGTTTCATCGAAGCCGTGCAGCAGGGCGCCGCCTGGGATCTGGTGCACCCTGCCGAACCCGGTGCCGACCAGATGAAGCAGGGCGCCCGCCAGCGCGCCGACGGCCAGTGGATTTACCGCACGCTGCCGGCCCACGAGTTGTGGGACACCATCATGAAGTCGGCCTACGACTTTGCCGAGCCGGGCATTCTGTTCCTGGACCGCATCCAGACAGACAACAACCTGCGCGCGCTGGAGTCGATCAACGCGACCAACCCCTGCGGCGAGCAACCGCTGCCCCCCTATGGCTGCTGCGATCTCGGCCCCATCATCCTGACCAAGTTCGTGCGCCATGCCTTCAACCATGGCGGTCAGGCCGGTTTTGATTTCGAAGGGTTTGCCCAAAGCGTGGCCCTGCAGGTGCGCGCGCTCGACAACGTGCTCGAGCTCACCCACTGGCCGCTGCCCCAGCAGCAGCGCGAGGCGCAGGCCAAGCGCCGCATCGGTGTGGGTTTTACCGGGCTGGGCGACACGCTGGTCATGCTGGGCCTGCCCTACAACGCACAAGAGGGCCGCGAGATGGCGCGCCGCATCGCCGAATGCATGCGCGATTCGGCCTACATCGCCTCGGTGGAGCTGGCGCTCGAAAAGGGCGCCTTCCCGCTGTTCGACGCCAAAACCTATCTGGCCGAAGGCACCTTTGCCAGCCGACTGCCCAGGGAAATCAAGGCGCAGATCAAAAAACACGGCATCCGCAACAGCCACCTGCTCTCCATCGCGCCCACCGGCACGGTGAGCCTGGCCTTTGCCGACAACGCTTCCAATGGCATCGAGCCGGCGTTTTCCTGGACCTACACCCGCAAGAAGCGCGAGGCCGATGGCAGCCGCAGCGAGTATGAAGTGCAGGACCACGCCTGGCGCCTCTACAGGGCGCTGGGCGGTGACGCTGCCCAACTGCCCGCCGCCTTTGTGGGCGCGCTGGAGATGAGCGCCGAGGACCACATCGCCATGATGCAGGCGGTGCAGCCCTACATCGACACCTCGATCTCCAAGACGGTCAACGTGGCGGCCGACTACCCCTACGAAGATTTCAAAAAGCTGTACCTGCAGGCCTGGGACGCCCGCCTCAAGGGTTTGGCCACCTACCGGCCCAACAGCATTCTGGGCGCGGTGCTGGAAGTCAAACCGGCCGAGCCGGCTGCTGCCCCGGCTGCCCCCGCTGCTGCACCGGCACCCGCGCCCGCCCCCGTGGTGGATCCGATGCGCACCGTCATTGAAAGCCGCCCGCTGGGCGCGCTCGATGCCATGGCCGAAAAGATCGAATACTGGACCCACGAAGGCCACAAGTCGCTGTACCTGATCGTGTCTTTCCTGCCGGTACCACGCGGCGACGGCAAGGGCACGGTGGACCGCGCCATCGAGTTCTTCATGCCGGTGGGCCAGAGCGGCGAGTCCCAGCAGTGGATCACCGCCAGCATGCGCCTGCTGTCGCTGGCGGCACGCGGGGGGTTCCTGGAGCGCGCCCTGTCGGACATGCGCAAGGTGGCCTGGGACCGCGGTCCGGTGCGCCATGGCTACAAAGTGCGCGAGGACGGCACGCAGGTGCCGCTGTGGCACGACTCCGAAGTGGCGGCGATTGCATGGGCGGTGCAGAACATTCTGGAGCTGCGCGCCCAGCGCCAGGGGCCAGCCGACCAACTGGCGCTGCCGCTGCCCGAGATGGACGCACCCGCTCCCTCTGCGCCAGCGTCAGCAGGCGCGGGTGTGATGGCCGGCAAGAAATGCCCCGACTGTGGTGCCCACGCCGTCATCAAGAAAGACGGTTGTGAGTACTGCACGCAGTGCGGTTTTGTGGGCGCCTGCGGCTGAGCCCGGCGATGAACGCCGCCATCGCTCACTGGGTGCCCACCCTGCAGTTCATCGTAGAGCTGCTGGCCACGGCGGCTTTTGCACTCTCGGGCATCATGAAGGCCGCCCGCAAGGGCCTGGATGCGGTGGGGGTGTGCGTGGTTGGTTTTCTGGCGGCCTTTGGCGGCGGAACCTTGCGCGACCTGCTGCTCGATCAGCGTCCATTTTTCTGGGTCAGGCATGTTGGCGTGCTGTGGGGCGTGCTGGCGCTGTGCCTGCTGGCCATAGCGTTCATGCGGCAAAGCTATTTCCGATTGACCGAGAAGGCCATCCAGTGGCCGGATGCGCTGGGACTGGGCCTGTTCACCGCTGCCGGGGTCAGTCAGGCCCTGGCCTTGGGGCAGCCCGGGGTGGTGGCCGTGATCATGGGGGTCATCACGGGGGTATTTGGCGGCGTGCTGCGCGACATCGTCTGCAATGAAATTCCGGCCGCTTTCAGTGACCACCGGCCTTATGCGGTGTGTGCGATGGCGGGAGGCTGGATGTACGTGGGTCTGTCGGCGCTGGATGTGCCCGACTGGTTGCCCATGGCGCTGTGTGTCGTGTTCACCGCTGGGGCGAGGTCACTGGCCGTATGGCGCAACTGGCAGTTGCCCGCCTGGCGCCCGTGACGGACAGTGCTGGGCGCGCGGCTCAGGCCTGTGCCGTGACGCTGGCCATGCCTGCCTGCGTCAGCTGGTTGCCGAACTTGCTGACGTAGTCCAGACCCTTTTCGGTGGGAATGAGCAACTTGGAGCGTCGGTCACCTTCAATGAACTGTACCGTGACCAGGTCGGCCTGACGCAGACGCACCAGACGTTTGTGCAGGGTGGCCGGTGAGCCGAGTTCTGCGCGGCCGATGGCTTCGCGCACCGTCATGGCCTGCCCTTTGGACCAGCTCAGCAAAATGGCTTCAAACAGGGCTTTGTGGTTGGGGTCGAAGAAGTCCATGCCCGGCAACGCCTCGACAGCAGAAGCCAGCTCCAGAAATCTCAGATACGCGCCGATAAACAGTGAGCGGGTATTTTCTGTCATGGCGGGAAGTGTATGCAATTTCTTGCACAAGTCTCAAAAGAAACCCGGCAATCATATTGGTATTTCTACGTGTATTTTTAAATATTGTTACCGATTACTGGAATTGGTGTGAATTGCCGAAAAAAAGGGCGGTAAGCAATCTGCAGGATTGTTGTCCTTATCATGCCGACACATTGCGGATGTTGACATGATTAATGCATTATTAATTGTTTTGTTTGCGCTTGTTTTTCCGGTGTCCCATATCCTGAATGGCTGGGTATTCCGGTTTGCCGAGATCTCGCCGCACATCGGCCTGATCTACCTGCCGGCCTTTCTGCGCCTGGCCAACGTCCTGATTCTTGGGCGGTTCAATGGCTCACTCGCCACGCTGCTGGGCGGGTTGCTGCTGATGTGGCATTTCAACGAAAGCTCCTCGGTGGCACTGCTCAACAGCCTGTGCTCCGCGGGCGGGCCACTGGTAGCCCTGTTGGTTTTCCGGTGGCACACCGGACGTAACGTCGAATTGACATCGCTGAAAGACCTGACACTGCTGACCCTGATTTATGCAGTTTCCAATGCGGTTTTACACCATGCCATGTGGTCGGTGATTGACCGCAGCAAACTGCAGGAACCGGTTCAGGTTTTGTGGATGGTTTTGGGTGATATTTTGGGTGCTTTGCTGGGTGCCTACATCATGAAATGGGTCATTGACGGCTACCGCCAGTGTCGACTCAAAGCGGCTTTACAAAAATAGCCCGGGTCGGTGAATTCTGGAGGGCAAAAAAATACGCGCCATATGGCGCGTATGGGGGTGAGTCAGGTGGCCGGGGTCACTTGCCCCAGCTGTCCTTGAGACCCACCGCCCGGTTGAACACGGGTTTGTTCGGTGCATGGTCCAGACGGTCGGCCACAAAGTAGCCAAAGCGCTCGAACTGGAACTTCTGATCCGGCTTCGCCTGCGCCAGTGACGGCTCCACATAGGCAGTGACGACCTTCAGGCTGTCCGGGTTGAGCGCCCGCAAAAAGTCCTTGCCGCCTGCGTCGGGGTGCGCCTCCAGAAACAGGCGGTCGTACAGACGCACCTCGGCCTGCACACCGTCGGTAACGCCGACCCAGGTGATGGCGGCCTTGGCCTTGACGCTGTCGGCGCCGGGGGTGCCGCTCTTGGTGCCGGGGATGACCTTGGCGTGCACTTCGGTCACCAGGCCTGCTGCATCGCGTACGCAGCCGGTGCACTCGATCACGTAGCCACCCTTGAGGCGCACCACGTTGCCGGGGAACAGGCGTTTGTAGCCTTTTGGCGGCACTTCTTCAAAGTCTTCGCGTTCGATCCAGACTTCTTTGCCGATCTGGAAGACACGGTCGGGCGGGGGCGTCTGGCCTTCTGCAATGGCGCTGTGGGGCTGGGCGGGCAGGGTGCAGGCCTCGGTGTAGCTGTCTGAGCCAAAGGCTTCGGCCCAGTTGGTCAGCACCAGCTTGACCGGGTCGAGCACGGCCATGCCGCGGTGCGCCTTGTTTTCCAGGTCTTCGCGCAGGCAGCCTTCGAGCGTGCTGTAGTCGATCCAGCTGTCGCTCTTGGTCACGCCGATGCGCTCGGCAAAGAGCTGCAGCGCTTCGGGCGTGTAGCCGCGGCGGCGCAGGCCGACTATT
>JAYRQF010000156.1:0-7702 GCA_041910735.1 Limnohabitans sp. | reverse complement strand
CCTGCACAAACTGGTCGCTGGTCATCGGGCGCACCGGCACACCTTCTTCGCGGGCCGCATCCAGCCAGGCGCGTGTCACTGGATGCGACAGCGCGCTGTGGTCCGGGATCAGCAGCGCCACGCTGTCCGGTGTTTCGGCTGTGCGGGCCAGCAGGGTGGGACCGGCGTTCCACAAGGCGCCGATGGCCAGCATGAATGTGATCCAGAAGCCCCAGCGTTGCCAGCGCGAGCCCGACCGGGTGGAGGGTGTGTTCTTGCGACTGTCCGCGGCCATGGTCTTCATCCAGGGAGGTACCCGACACGGGGCGTCAGGCTGGCCAGCCAGGCGTAGAGGGCGACAAAAATCCAGCCGTTGAGCAGCGGCCCCAGGCACAGCAGCAGCACCGGCATGAACAGCGCCGAGCCGTGGTGCAGCACCCAGGCGTGCAGCACCACCTGGTGCGGCAGCCAGACCACGAAGTACACCAGCACGGCCACCGGACCCAGCAGCTTGAGCCGCCAGGGCAGGTTCAGCAGCCCCCAGCCCACGGCCAGCATCCAGGGCATCACCAGCACAAAGTCGGCGCCCATCTGCATCAGGCCGCTCAGGTGTTGCTGCACAGACCAGGGAAAGCGGGCCGGCACCAGTGCAAAAAACACGCAGGCACTGCCCTGCACCAGACACAGGGCCCGCACCACCACGCGCAGCGGCTGCCAGTGCTCATGCCAGCGGCCTGCCAGCAGGTACAGCCCGCTCACGCTGGCGGCCGTGCCCAGCAGCAGCGCGGTCGAGGGCGGTGAGGTCACCTGACTGGCGCCGGCCGGGCCCAGCGCCAGGGCCTCGGACCAGAGGGCCAGCGTCTGCGCCCAAAACGTCAGCAGGCCGGGTTGCAGCACCAGCAGGACCAGGAACAGGCCGGCCCCAACCAGCATGCCCGACAGGCCGTCCCGCCAGCGCCAGGGGGCCAGCTGGCCGGCCACCGCAGAGGCTTGGGCGGTCGTGTGCATCATCGCCACTCCCGAAACAGCACCAGGTTCAGGCCTTCGCGGTGGTACTGGTCGTTGCGGTATTGGTCGGCCACCAGGCGCCAGCCCCAGTTCTTTTCCACCCAGTGCTGGATGCTGAGCGTGCTCTGGCGGGAAGCGAAGTCGACGATGCTGCGGGCATCGCCCAGCGACTGCCAGCCCTCGCGTCCCCAGCCATGGCGGGCGGTGATCTGCGTCTGGCCGTGGCGCCCCCAGGTCAGGGCCAGAAAGTACTGCTGCGTGTGGATATCGCCCGGGTTGCTTTGTGTCTGGCGCACCTCGCCCTGCGCAATCCAGGGGGCCTGCAGGTAAGGCTCCAGCCAGGCCGTCAGGCCGACGCTGGCCCAGCGGTCCTGGTGGTCGTCCGGTGCCCTGTAGTAGCCCACTCCGACGTTCGTCACCCAGTTCAGGCGCTCGCCCCAGGTGTAGTGGACATGACCGTCGATGCGGTCACGTGGCAGCCAGTTGGCGCCATCGCCCAGACCGTAAGCCAGTGAGATGTCCCAGCGGGGGGCAAGGTGGATCCTGTCCTGCAGGCCGATGAAGGTGCCGCGCTCGTTGAAGCGCTCGGCGTGCAGCAGCTCCATGCCCCACAGGTGGTCACCCAGCCGGTACAGGCCGCGCAGCGAGGCTTCCTGCCAGTCGGCCTGGCCGGCGCTGAGCCGGTGGTGGCCCACCGACGCTTCGAGCTGGCGCAGGCCATCGCCTGCGGGCAGCTCGGCCGGGATCTGGCGCAGGCTGTCGCCTGCCTGCACCTCGGTCTGGGCCTGCGCCGGACGGGGAATGTTGGCCATCAGGGCGGCCACGCACAGCACGGCCGAAGCCATCCAGGGGTTGGTGATCATGCGGCCATCCTTTCGCATCGCTGCAGGTTCAGGTCGCCGCGGCACAGCACCTCGGCAATGCGCTGCGCGGCCAGACCGTCGCCAAACGGCGAGGTGGGCAGCTGCATCGAGGCCAGCAGCACCGGGTCGCGCAGCAGGTCGCTGGCGTGCTCGATGATCTGGTGCGCCATCGTGCCCACCAGCCGTGCACCACCGGCCTGCACCAGTTCCTGCCGCTCGGTGCTCTCGCGCAGGATGAGCACCGGCTTTTGCAGCGCGGAGGCTTCTTCCTGAATGCCGCCCGAGTCGGTCAGGGTGAAGCAGCAGTCTTCGAGCACGGCGATCAGTGCCGGGTACTGCAGGGCTTCGGTCAGGCACAGGCGCCCCCGGACGTCGGCAGGCAGACAGGCCAGTCCGGTGTGGACATCGGCCTGCAACTGCGGGTTCGGGTGCAGTGGCCAGACCACCGTGAGCCGCGGGTGCAGCTGCAGCAGGCCGCCCACGGCGGCGGCGATGCGCCGCATGGGCAGGCCCCAGTTTTCGCGGCGGTGGGCGGTGACCAGCAAGAGCTGCTCGTGCCCCCGGTCCTGCAAAAAGCGCATCAGGTCGGGCGGTATGCCTTCCAGGCCCTGGTAACGCATGCGCTCACGCGCCCACAGCGCCGCGTCGATCACCGTGTTGCCCACCTCGTGGATCTGAACGCTGTCCACGCCCTCGCGCAGCAGGTTGTGCGTGGCCTGGGGGGTGGGCGGAAAGTGCCAGTGCGCCAGCCGTCCGATCAGACAGCGGTTCATCTCTTCGGGAAACGGGTCGCGTTCCCCCGTGCGCAGGCCAGCCTCCACATGGGCCACGGGCACGTCCTGGTAACAGGCGGCCAGCGCGCCGGCCAGGGCGGTCGAGGTGTCGCCCTGGACCAGCACCACATCGGGGGAGAACTGCTGCATCAGGTCATCCACCCCGGTCAGCAGTTCGGCCGTGAGGTGCGACAGGCGGGGCACCTGGCGTTGCAGCTGCACCCGTGCGGCAGGCGGCATGTCGAAAAAATCGTAGAGCGCGTCGGCCATGTCGGTGTGCTGGCCGGTGTGCAGCACGTTCACCTGATGCCCGCGTGCGCGCAGGGCGCGGTACAGCGGTGCCATCTTGATGATTTCGGGGCGGGTGCCCAGGCAGGCAAGGTAAGAGGTCATACAGGGGTCTTTCGCAGGGGTGTTCAGGAGAGGGACGGAAAACGGGCAGGCAGGGCAGAGGTCGGCACATCCACGCAGGCCACGCTGCCGCCCAGGCGGGCCTGCACGCTGCCGTGCACCAGCACCGGGCCATGCACCTCGATGAGGTCGGCGCAGACGCTGACCGGCTTGTGCGTGGTGCCGATCTCCACGCCCGGTGCCAGGTGCAGCCGGCCTTCGGCCATGACCAGACCGCTGACGCTGCAGCCCGGCCCCAGCCAGATGTCGCCTTCGCTGAACAGATTGCCCAGCACCCGGGTGCCGGCGCCCAGATGCAGTTCGTCGCGTGCCTTGAGGTCGCCTTCGATCTGCCCCGGTCCCTGTATGGACAGGCGGCCACGGATCACCAGGGTGCAGGGCACCAACTGGTCTGCCCCGATGTCCAGGTGGTGGCCGATGTGCCAGCCGTGCACACCCCAGGGTCTTGCGCCTGGCGGGGGTTGCCAGCGCTGCAGCCCGGGCAGGGGCAAAGCGGATGGCATGGGGCCGCAGCCCAGCAGCAGGTGGGCAGAGTGCAGGGTGCCGAACGTGGCGCCGGGGGCGATGTGCAGGCTGGTGGCCGCGCTGACGGGGGGCGTGCGGGCAGGGGTGTCTTCAGGCCAGGCCTGGCGGTCGCGCGGGCGCCGCCACTCGGTCCATGCCGGCCAGAAAGGCAGTGCCAGCAGGGTGCTGCTGACGAGCAGCAACAGCAGGCTCCAGAAAATGCTGGACGTGTTCATGGCATCACCCTGGTGGCGTAGCGGCGTGTCTTGGCCCAGACGACATCGCGCCGTGTGATCTGGTCGCCGAGTGCACCCAGCAGGGCCTGTGTCATGACCGGCAGACTGGCCAGAAATCCGGCCCCCTGCAGGGGCAGCAACCTCAGGCGTTCGCGGTGGCCATCCAGCAGCACGGCGAAGGTGGTGTGCATGAACACCGCGAAAGTGCCCAGACTGACATGCAGCATCAGGGCCGAGGTGGGCACCCATGCGCTGAGCGTGTCAAAGCCGCGCAGGTAGTACAACGCAAGCACCAGCCCCCAGCCCAGCAGCGTCAGCGGCTGGTTCAGGAAGATGCCCAACAGCATCAGGCCGTCGAGCCGCTCCTGCCAGGTCACGGCGGGGCTGCGCAGCAGCGCCAGGCTCTGGCGCAGCATCACCTGGTGGTGGCCGCGCGCCCAGCGCTGCACCTGACGCAGGCGAACCGGCCATTCCTGTGGCACTTCTTCGTGGCAGGTGGCCGCGTTGTTGTAGACCGTCTTCCAGCCGGCGACCAGCAGCCGGATGGTGATGTCGGTGTCTTCGGCCAGCACGTCGTCGTGCCAGCCACCCACGGCGCGCAGGGCCGACAGGCGCACGCCCCCCACGGTGCCGCCGTATTGCGGCACACCGCCCAGGTTCATGCGGGCCTGCTGATCGACCTGGTAGCCGGCCGAACGCTCCAGATCGAGCAGGCGGGTGAGCAGGTTGACGCCGGCATTGCGCGGTACCACGCGGCCCATCACGGCGCCAACCTCGGGGTCGAAGAAGGGCACCACCAGCTGGCGGATCAGGCCGGGGGCCGGCGTGTAGTCGGCGTCGAAGACGAGCGCGATATCGCCTTCGGCGTGGGCCATCGCGTCCTTGAGGGCCGCGGCCTTGCCGGGCTTGCCGCCGTGCCGGTGAAAGGCCTGCAGCCGGCCCGGGTGCCGCGCCACCCATTCGTCAACGATGCCGGCGGTGGCGTCGGTGGAGCGGTCGTTGACGACCACGATGCGCAGGAGAGCGGCCGGGTAATCGCTTTGCAGCAGCGCCTGCAGGCTCTGTGCGATCACGGCTTCTTCGTTGTGTGCCGCAACGAACACCGTCACGGGGGGCCAGTCGGCCTGCACCACCCCCGCATAGGGGTAGCGCATGCGGCCCCACATGCGCTGCCAGGAGAACACGCTCTGGCGCAGGGCGTAGGCGAGCATGAACACCATCACGACCACCAGCATGGCCGACAGCCAAAGCACCGGGGCCGTGGCGCCCCCGCTTGCATCGATGTCTTGTGCGGCGACCTGCGCCAGTGTGGGGGTAGGCCAGAGGGCGCCTGACAGGAGCAACCCGAAAACAGACCAGAAAAGTGCGGAACCGGCGTGAGGCTGATGGCGGAGCATGGAAGGTCTTTTTGAAAGCGGGCAGCCATCTTCTGCGCGCACCTGCCTTGCGTCTGCGGTCTGGCACACGCCACGGTGCGTGCGCGGTGGTCTGCCTCACCCAGCGCGCTGGCGCGCGCGTGTGTGCAGGTGCGCACTGCTGAAGTGGGCATTCCTTCCTAGATTGACGGCCCACATTCATTCATCAGGAAGGAGTCTCAACATGAAGCACGGTCTGTTTGTGCGCGGCACAAGGCTGCTGAACCGGGTCTGGATGGCCCTGGCGGTTGGCGCGGCAGCGTGGCTGTCGGCCTGTGGCGGCGGAGGATCGACTGCCGCGCAGGAGGGGAGTGGCGCCACGACGTTCAGCGCGCCGCAGGTGAGCGTCCTGAGCAGCGGCTCGGCGTCGGAGGTGGCGGACATGGGGGTTGCCCAGCCCATGACCATGGCGATGATGGCCATGGATGTGGGGACGATGGCTGTGACCGCGAGCAGCCTGCCGGCCCCCGATCCGGGTTTGTTGCTGTTGCTGCTGCCCGACGGGCAGGACCGCGCCGATCCGCGTGTGGCGGCCTGGGTGGATGCGGCGGTCGAAGAAGGGGTGCGGGTGCAACCGGTGTCTGACAGCGAGTTCATGCAGCTTGGCGATGCGGCGTTGGGCTATGCCGGCCTGATCCTGCCCGACAGCCTGCATGTGCTGGCCAGTGACGACATCGTGTCCGCAGTGCGGCGCTACACCGAAGGTGGTGGCAAGACGATGCTGGTGTTTGACTTTGGCGCGCTCACGCTGCTGGGCGATGTGCCGGTGTACCCGGTGCCGCGTTCGCGTCTGAGCACGATGGCTGGCGTGGACTATGTGCTGTACGACCAGCTGCTCGACCGCACCACGGGTCTGGGGCCGGTGACGGGGCTGCGCAGCACCTTGCGTTCGCTGCTGGTGCCGCCCGGCAAGTCAATGGCTTTTGCCGGACTGTCTTCGACCGGTGGCACCGTGGCCGCCACGGGTACGGTGTCTTCGGTATCGGACAGTCTGGTGTCGGCAGCTGGCATTACGACCTCGTCGGCGGAGTACCTGCCCGTCAGCACGCAGGACCCGGGCGGTGCGCGCGGTTTCGATGTGCAGCAGTACAGTCAGCAGCGCTATTTCAGCGCGGCAAGCGCAGCCGCAGGAACCACCCTGGCGGTCCGGCAGGTCAGTGTGGATCTGGGCAAGGCCAGGAGCGGCAGTCCGGTGTCGGGTGTGACGCAGGCCACACCCACGGCAAGCGCCACCTCGACCGGTTTGAGCGTGCAGGCCGTCACCGATCCGCTGGAGGCCGTCAGCGGTTACCTGCTGGGGCCGCTGATTTACCCCAGCTATGTGACGCAGGGCGCTTTTGGCCAGCTGCCCGGGCAGCGCGTGCTGCTCACCTCGCCGCAGTTCGGGTTGGTGGCGGGCATCAACCCGGTGGGCGCCGGCCAGGTGCTGTTCGTCAACCTGCCGCTGACCTACCTGAAGGGCCGCACCGATGCCTTGATGATGCATGGCTTTTTGCACCTGTTCACCCGCGAGGTGATCAACATGCCACACCTCTCGGCCATGCCCAACGGTGTGGCGGGCATGACGCTGGACTGGCACCTCGACGCCAAAGAAGCGCAGGCGCCGACCAACAAGCTGATCAAGCTCAATGTGTTCAACGACCCCAAGGCGCTGTTCTCGATCGAGATGACGGCCGGGCCAGACGCGGTGGTGCCCAAGGACGCTCTGGGCTGGAACCTGCCGGCCAACAAAACCGCCCAGCAGTTTCTGCAGACCTTTGCCAAAACCGGGCACGCCGTGGGTTCGCACGGTGGCTGGATCCACGACTGGTACGGCAGCCGCGTGAGCGAGACCAACCGGCTGGGCAGCACCAGCGGAGGCTGCATCAACAGCGTGATCCGTGTGGACAACTTCGAGCAATGTCTGGTCCTCAACCGCCAGAGTGTGGACGGGGTGCTGGGGCGGGCTTCGGTCAGCTATTCCGCACCCGAAGGCAACAACCCGCTGTGGGCCATGGACTGGCTGGAGCAGCGCGGCGTGGTGGCCGCCTACTTTGGCGGGCACACCGGGCTGGGGGGCACACGCCAGTACCGGGATGGCCAGTTGCTCAACCCCGCGATCTGGGTGTTTCCGGTGACGCCCATGGGTTACTACGCCACCTTTGAGGAGTTTCAGGACTATGGCGTACCCCAGGCCGATGTGAAGGCTTGGTACCGTGCGCTGGTGGACTTCAACATCGCCCAGAACACCAGCCGCATGGTCTACGCCCATCCCGCGGGTGCAGCGCTCTGGAGCAATGTGCTGCTGGACCTGCTCAGCTATGCCAAGGCCCAGGCACCGCGCCTGTCCTGGTACAGCACCGTGCGTCTGGCACGCTTCATGGCCCAGCGTCTGAACGTGCGCTGGAGCCAGTCGCGCGACGAAACCACGGGCCAGACCGTGTTCAGCGTGACCCACCCCACCAGTCTGGCCGAGATGACCTAGCGCCTGCCGCGCAGCCGCTATCCGCTGGCACCGCAGGTGCAGTCGGGCT
>JAYRQF010000155.1:0-27174 GCA_041910735.1 Limnohabitans sp. | reverse complement strand
CGCTTCATCATGGTCGACCCGAAGATGCTGGAGCTTTCGGTCTACGACGGGATTCCGCACCTTCTCGCCCCGGTCGTGACCGACATGAAGCTCGCCGCCAACGCGCTCAACTGGTGCGTGGCCGAAATGGAAAAGCGCTACAAGCTCATGAGCAAGCTGGGCGTGCGCAATCTGGCGGGTTACAACGCCAAGATTGACGAAGCCACGGCACGTGAAGAGTTCATCTACAACCCTTTCAGCCTGACGCCCGACGACCCCGAGCCGCTCAAGCGCCTGCCGCACATCGTCATCATCATCGACGAACTGGCCGACCTGATGATGGTGGTGGGCAAGAAGATAGAAGAGCTGATCGCCCGTCTGGCGCAAAAGGCGCGCGCGGCCGGCATCCACCTGATTTTGGCCACCCAGCGCCCCAGCGTGGATGTGATCACCGGCCTGATCAAGGCCAACATCCCCACCCGCATCGCCTTCCAGGTGTCGAGCAAGATCGACAGCCGCACCATCCTCGACCAGATGGGGGCCGAAGCCCTGCTGGGCATGGGCGACATGCTCTACATGCCTTCGGGCACCGGTTTCCCGATCCGGGTGCACGGCGCTTTTGTGAGCGACGACGAAGTGCACCGCGTGGTCGAATACCTCAAGAGCCAGGGCGAGCCCGACTACATCGAAGGCGTGCTCGAAGGCGGCACGGTCGATGGCGACGACGGCCCGCTGGGTGACGGCGGGGAAGGCGGCGAAAAAGACCCGATGTACGACCAGGCGGTCGAGGTGGTGCTCAAGCACCGCAAGGCCAGCATCTCGCTTGTGCAGCGTCACCTCAAGATCGGCTACAACCGCGCCGCCCGTCTGGTGGAGGACATGGAAAACGCCGGTCTGGTCAGCGCCATGAGCGGCAGCGGCCAGCGCGAGATCCTGGTGCCTACCCGTTCCGAATGAGTTCAGGCATGTTGCAACGCCGACACCTTCTCGCCGCACTGGCTGGCTGGGCCGCAAGCGAGCCAGCCTGGTCGCAGGCCGATGGCCTGAACCTGCTGGGCCAGTTTTTGCAGGCCACGCGCAGCGGGCGTGCCCAGTTCACCCAGGTGGTCACCTCGGTGCCCAGGGCCGGGCAGCCTGCGCGCCAGCGCACGTCCTCGGGCACGCTCGAATTCCAGCGTCCGGGACGTTTTCGCTTCAGCTACAAAAAACCGTTTGAGCAGACCCTGGTGGCCGACGGCCAGACCCTTTGGTTGCACGACCCGGACCTCCAGCAGGTGACGGCCAGGCCCCAGGCCCAGGTGCTGGGCAGCACACCGCTGGCCCTGATCATCTCGTCCACCGATCTGGCCGGGCTGCAGAAAGACTTTCAGCTGCAGACCGAGCCGCCGCGTGACGGGCTGCAATGGGCCCGGGCCACGCCCCGGCGTGCCGATGGCCAGATGCAGTACGCACTGGCCGGCTTGCGTGCCGGTGAACGCGGCCCCGAGCTGGTGACGCTGGAAGTGCTGGACGCGCTGGGCCAGCGCTCGGTGCTCAGCTTCAGTGGCTTCGAAGTCAATCCCGCTTTGAGGTCCGATGCCTTCCAGTTCCATCCCCCGGCCGGCACGGACGTGATCCGGCCCTGAGCATTCGGGCATGCAGGCAACGCACACCCCCCTGGCCGAGCGACTGCGTCCGCGCACGCTGGGCGAAGTGATTGGCCAGCAGCACATTCTGGGCGAGGGCATGGCCCTGAGACTGGCCTTTGAATCGGGGCAGCCGCACAGCTGCATCCTCTGGGGACCGCCCGGCGTCGGCAAGACCACCATCGCGCGGCTCATGGCCGAGGCGTTTGACGCCCGGTTCATCAGCATCAGCGCGGTGCTGGGCGGGGTCAAGGACATCCGCGAGGCGGTGGAAAAGGCCGAGCTGGCCCGCGATGGGCTGCACGCGCAGCGCACCATTGTGTTCGTCGACGAGGTGCACCGCTTCAACAAGAGCCAGCAGGACGCGTTGCTGCCGCACGTCGAAAGCGGGCTGTTCACCTTCATTGGCGCCACTACCGAGAACCCTTCCTTCGAAGTGAACTCGGCCCTGCTGTCGCGGGCGGCGGTGTACGTGCTGCAGCCCCTGGGTGAAGAGGATCTGAAGCAGATCGTGGCCCGGGCGCAGGCGATTGATGCGGTTCCGGCGCTCGAACCCGACGCCCTGCAGCGCCTGCTGGGCTATGCCGATGGCGATGCCCGGCGCCTGCTCAACACGCTGGAGACGCTGGCCATGGCCGCTGCGCGTGAAAAGATCAACCCGGTCACCGACGCCTGGCTGCTCAAGGTGCTGGGTGAGCGCATGCGCCGCTACGACAAGGGTGGCGAGCAGTTCTACGACACCATCAGCGCCCTGCACAAATCGGTGCGCGGCTCCGACCCCGACGCCTCGCTGTACTGGCTGGTGCGCATGCTCGATGGCGGGGTCGACCCGCGCTACATTTCGCGCCGGCTGATCCGCATGGCCGCCGAGGACATTGGCCTGGCCGACCCCCGTGCACTGCGCCTGGCGCTGGATGCGGCGGAGGTCTACGAGCGTCTGGGCAGCCCCGAGGGCGAGCTGGCGCTGGCCGAGTGCGTGGTGTACCTTGCCGTCACCGCCAAATCGAATGCGGTCTACAAGGCTTTCAACGAGGCCAAGGCCTTTGTGAAAAAAGACGGCACCCGTCCGGTGCCCATGCACCTGCGCAATGCACCGACGAAGCTCATGAAGCAGCTCGACTACGGCAAGGGTTACCGTTATGCGCACGACGAGGAGGATGGTTTTGCCGCTGGCGAGAATTACCTGCCCGAGGGTATGGCCGATCCGGGTTTTTACAGGCCGGTGCGCAGGGGGCTGGAGATCAAAATCGACGACAAGTTGCGCGAATTGCGTGAAAAGAATTCGCTTCAGGGAAACCACCGAGAAAAGTGAATACTTAAGCCCATCTGCGGTTCACTAAAATCCCGCCACCTATCCACCCGCCATTGACATGCCTTGGCGGGTTTTTTGCTAATGAATTCAGGCTCAGCCCGGTCAACCCACAAGGTGCCCCGACTTGAGCACCACTGAATCGGGGCCAGGCAAGAGCTGGCGCAACGGAGAAAGCACTTATGGAAGTCTTGCTTCAGCAGATCATCAACGGTCTGGTTCTGGGCAGCATGTATGCACTGGTGGCCTTGGGCTACACCATGGTGTACGGCATCATCAATCTGATCAATTTTGCGCACGGCGAGGTGCTGATGGTGGGGGCTCTGACGAGCTGGACCGCGATCGGCCTGATGAAGGACGCCATGCCCGGCGCACCCGGCTGGCTCATCCTGATCCTGGCCACGCTGATCGCCTGCGTGGTGGCGGCCGCGCTCAATTTCGCGATCGAGAAAATCGCTTACCGGCCCCTGCGCAACAGCCCCAAGCTGGCCCCCCTGATCACGGCGATCGGCATGAGCATCCTGCTGCAGACGCTGGCCATGATCATCTGGAAACCCAACTACAAGGCCTACCCCACGCTGCTGTCCAGCACGCCGGTCAACATCGGTGGCGCCGTCATCACGCCCACGCAGATCATGATTTTGGCGGTCACCGCCATTTCACTGGCTTTGCTGATGTGGCTGGTCAATTCCACCAAACTGGGTCGCGCCATGCGCGCCACCGCCGAGAACCCGCGTGTGGCCGCCCTGATGGGCGTCAAACCCGACATGGTCATCTCGGCCACCTTCATCATCGGCGCCGTGCTGGCCGCGATTGCCGGCGTGATGTACGCATCCAACTACGGCACGGCCCAGCACTCGATGGGCTTCATTCCCGGCCTGAAGGCGTTCACCGCGGCGGTGTTCGGTGGCATCGGCAATCTGTCGGGTGCCGTGGTGGGGGGCATTCTGCTGGGGCTGATCGAGTCGATCGGCTCGGGCTACATCGGTGACCTCACCGGCGGTGTGCTGGGCAGCCACTACACCGACATCTTTGCTTTCATCGTGCTCATCATCGTGCTGACCCTGCGGCCCTCGGGCCTGATGGGCGAGCGTGTGGCCGATCGCGCCTGAGGGGAACACCATGAAACAGAACAAGCATTTCCAGTACCTGGTCATCGGCCTGGCACTTCTGGTGCTGCCGCTGATCCTGCAGTTTTTTGGCAACGCCTGGGTGCGCATTGCCGACGTCGCCCTGCTGTATGTCATGTTGGCCCTGGGCCTGAACATCGTGGTGGGTTACGCCGGCCTGCTCGACCTGGGCTATGTGGCCTTCTTTGCGGTGGGTGCCTACATGTACGCGCTGCTGGCGTCGCCGCACCTGCTCGACACTTTCCCGGCCCTGGCCGTCTATTTCCCCGATGGCCTGCACATGCCCCTGTGGGTGATCGTGCCGGTGGGTGCTGCGCTGGCGGGCCTGTTCGGCATGCTGCTCGGGGCACCGACGCTCAAGCTGCGTGGCGACTATCTGGCCATCGTCACTCTGGGCTTTGGTGAAATCGTGCGCGTGTTCATGAACAACCTTGACCAGCCGGTGAACCTCACCAACGGCCCCAAGGGCATCGACATGATCGACTCGATTTCCATTTTCGGATGGAGCCTGAGCAAGAAGCTGACACTGGGTGGTTTCGAGATCGCTTCGGTCACGCTGTATTACTACCTGTTCCTGTCGCTGGTGCTGCTGAGCGTGCTGATTTCGCACCGTCTGGAACTCTCGCGCATCGGTCGCGCCTGGATGGCGATCCGCGAAGACGAGATCGCGGCCAAGGCCATGGGTCTGAACACCCGCAACCTGAAGCTGCTGGCCTTCGGCATGGGCGCCACCTTTGGCGGCGTGTCGGGTGCCATGTTTGCCGGTTTCCAGGGCTTTGTGTCGCCCGAGTCCTTCAGCCTGATGGAGTCGGTGATGATCGTGGCCATGGTGGTGCTGGGCGGGCTGGGCCATCTGCCGGGCGTCATCCTTGGCGCGGTGCTGCTGTCGGCTTTGCCCGAGGTGCTGCGTTATGTGGCGGGGCCACTGCAGTCCATGACCGATGGCCGGCTGGACGCCGCCATCCTGCGCCAGTTGCTGATCGCGCTGGCCATGATCGTCGTGATGCTGTTGCGTCCGCGGGGCATCTGGCCCTCGCCCGAGCACGGCAAGTCCCTGAACAACAAGAAATGAGGGCGCCTGCGATGACACAAGACACCGTTCTCAAAGTCGCCGGCATTTCCAAACGCTTTGGCGGCCTGCAGGCCCTCTCCGATGTGGGCATCACCATCCGGCGTGGCCAGGTTTACGGCCTGATCGGCCCCAACGGCGCCGGCAAGACCACCTTCTTCAATGTGATCACAGGCCTGTACACCCCTGACAGCGGCAGCTTCGAGCTGGCCGGCAAGCCCTACGAGCCCACCGCCGTGCACGAGGTGGCCAAGGCAGGCATTGCGCGCACCTTTCAGAACATCCGCCTGTTCTCCGAAATGACGGCGCTGGAAAACGTCATGGTGGGGCGACACATCCGCACCCGATCGGGTTTGCTGGGGGCCATTTTCCGCACCCCCGGATTCAAAGCCGAAGAGGCGGCCATCGCCCAACGCGCTCAGGAACTGCTGGACTATGTGGGCATTGGCAAATACGCCGATTACCGTGCCCGCACCCTGTCGTATGGCGACCAGCGCCGTCTCGAAATTGCCCGTGCGCTGGCCACCGACCCGCAGCTGATCGCACTCGATGAACCGGCGGCCGGCATGAACGCCACCGAGAAAGTGCAGCTGCGCGAGCTGATCGACCGCATCCGCAAGGACAACCGCACCATCTTGCTGATCGAGCACGATGTGAAGCTGGTGATGGGCCTGTGCGATCGTGTGACCGTGCTCGACTACGGCAAGCAGATCGCCGAGGGCACCCCCGCCGAAGTGCAGAAGAACGACAAAGTGATTGAGGCCTATCTGGGCACCGGAGGACACTGAGATGGCGGACACACTGCTCAAAGTCAAAGGCCTGAAGGTGGCCTACGGCGGCATCCAGGCCGTCAAGGGTGTGGACATGGAGGTGCGCGAGGGCGAGCTGGTCACACTGATCGGCTCCAACGGCGCCGGCAAGACCACCACCATGAAAGCCATCACCGGCACGCAGGCTCCGCAGGACGGAGACATCGAATACCTGGGCCAATCGATCAGGGGGCAAGGTCCCTGGGATCTGGTCAAACAGGGGCTGGCGATGGTGCCCGAAGGTCGCGGTGTTTTTACGCGCATGACCATCACCGAAAACCTGCAGATGGGCGCCTACCTGCGTTCTGACGATGCCGCGATCGCCAACGACATGGAGAAGATGTTCCACACCTTCCCACGCCTGCGTGAACGCAAGGACCAGCTGGCCGGCACCATGTCGGGCGGCGAGCAGCAGATGCTGGCCATGGCCCGTGCGCTCATGAGCCGTCCACGTGTGCTGCTGCTGGACGAGCCCTCCATGGGCCTGTCGCCCATCATGGTCGACAAGATCTTCGAGGTGGTGAAAGACGTTTACAGCCAGGGCATGACGGTGGTGCTGGTCGAGCAGAACGCCAGCCGCGCGTTGGCCATGGCCAACCGGGGCTATGTGATGGACTCCGGGCTGATCACCATGAGCGGCCCTGGCCAGGAGCTGCTGGCCGACCCCAGGGTGCGGGCGGCCTATCTGGGCGAATAGGCTCAGTCCACCCGGGCGCCGCTGGCCTTGACCACCGGCTCGTAGCGGTTCAGTTCCTTCTTCATGAAGGCGCCGAACTGCTCGGGCGTGGTGGGCACCGGTTCGGCCATCAGCTGGGCAAAGCGTGCCTGCGTTTCGGGTGCCCGAAGGGCTTCGGTGAAAGCCTTGTTCAGACGGTCCAACGCTTCACGCGGGGTGCCGGCAGGGGCCACAAGGCCCCACCAGGTGTCGATTTCAAAACCCTTGAGGGTTTCGGCCATGGCCGGGATGTCGGGCAGGGCCTTGCTGCGCTGGGCCGTGGTCACGGCAAGGGCCTTGAGCTTGCCGCTGCGGATGTTCGGCGCTGCGGTGGCCAGGTTGTCAAAGTTGAAGTCCACCTGACCGGACAGCAGGGCCAGCTGTGCCGGGTTGCCCCCGTTGTAGGGGATGTGCACCGCATAAATGCCGGCAGCCTTTTTGAACATTTCGCCGGCCAGATGCCCGGCGCTGCCGTTGCCGCCCGAGCCGTAATTGAGTTTGGCCGGGTTGGCTTTGGCCCAGGCGATCAGGTCGGCCAGTGTGCGGATGTTCAGGCGCTGCGCAGTCTCAGAGTTCATCACCAGCACATTGGGCACGCGCACCATTTGCGTGACGGGTGCGAAATCGCGGCTGGCGTCGTACGGAATCTTGCTGAACAGCCAGGGGTTGATGGCATGGGTGGCCACCGCTGCCAGCCCGATGGTGTGGCCGTCTGGCGCCGCCTTGGCCACCAGATCGGCGCCCAGATTGCCACCTGCGCCGGGCTTGTTCTCGATGATGACTGGACCCAGCGTGTCCTTGACCCGCTCGGCCAGAGCGCGGGCCGTGATGTCCAGCGGACCGCCTGGCGCGTAGGGCACGATCAGCCGGATCGGTTTGCCCTGTGACCACACGGGACAAGCGGCGAGTGCGGCACTACCGAGCAGCAGTGTGCGGCGTTGCATGGCGGTTTCCTTCAGGGCGTCAGGCCTTGGCCTTGTCGGCTTCGGAGGTGAACGAGTCGGCGTAGAACTCTTCGGGGGGCAGACCGCCTTGGGCGACGTAGTCGCGCTGGGCGGATTCGACCACGATGGGGGCGCCGCAGGCATAGACCTGGAAGCCCGACAGGTCGGGGTGGTCTTGCAGCACGGCCTGATGCACGAAGCCGGTGCGACCCGTCCAGTTGTCTTCGGCTTCGGCGTTGGAAATCACCGGCACGTACTTCAGGTTGGGCATGGCTTTCATTTGCGCTTCGACCCAGTCGGCCATGTACAGGTCGCCGGGGCGTCGGCCGCCCCAGTACAGGGTGGCGGAGCGGGTGATGCCCATGTGCTGCATGTGCTCGATCAGCGCCTTGATGGGGGCAAAGCCGGTGCCCGAGGCCAGCAGGATCATCGGCTTGTCGGAGTCCTCGCGCAGGTAAAAGCTGCCGTAAGGTCCTTCGGCGCGCAGGATGTCCTTTTCCTTCATGGTGGAGAACACCGGGTCGGTGAACTTGCCGCCGGGCATGTGGCGGATGTGCAGCTCCACCATCGGCGGCGCCACTTCAAGCGTGTGCGGCGCATTGGCCATGCTGTAGCTGCGGCGCGAGTTGTCGCGCAGGATGAATTCGATGTACTGGCCGGCGCGGAACTTCATTGGGTCGTTGGCGGGCAGCTGCAGCTTGAGCACCATCACGTCGTGCGACTTTTTCTCCAGACTGGCCACGCGCACCGGCATCTTTTTGACGGGCAGGCCGCCTTCTTCGGTCACCTGCTTCGATTCGAGCACCACATCGCTCTGCGCGGTGGCGCAGCAGGTCAGGATCAGACCCTGGGCTTCTTCGGCAGCCGACAGGGCTTTTTCCTGGTGCGGACCGTGGGTCACGTTACCCGAGATTTTTTTGCACTTGCAAGAACCGCAGGCGCCGTCCTTGCAGCCGTAGGGCAGGCCGATGCCCTGACGGATGCCGGCGGCCAGCAGGGTTTCGGAAGACTCGGCCTGGAAGCTGCGGCCGCTGGGTTGCACGGTGATCTGGAAGCTCATGTTTTCGGTATCCTTGCTGGGTTTTCTGACCCGGAACCCCTGATTTTGCCCTCAAACCAGACCCCCCTCGGCGCCCTGCCGGCCCGCTTTCGCCGCCCGCGTGTGCTCATCGTCGGCTGCGGCGATGTGGGGCTGCGCGTGGCCGCTCAGCTGGCTGCCCCGCAAAGCCGGCGCGTGCGGCTGCTGGCGCTGACCTCCACGCCCGAACGTGTGCGTTTGCTGCGCGCTGCAGGCATCACGCCGTTGCAGGGCGATCCGGACCGGCCCGAGACCCTGCGACGCCGGTCGGGTCTGGCGCAGCGGGTGTTGCACCTGGCGCCGCCGCCAGGCGATGTGCGTGGCGTGGTCACGCACGACCCGCGCACGCGCGAACTGCTGCGCGCTTTACGTCAGCGCACGCCACCGCAGGCGCTGGTGTACGCCTCCACCACCGGTGTGTACGGCGACTGCCGGGGCCAGCGTGTGAGCGAATCCCGGCCGGTGAATCCCCATACCGCACGCGCACGCCGTCGGGTGGACGCCGAGCAGTGGGTGCGTCTTCTGGGGCGTGCGGGCGTGCGCAGCACCATCCTGCGCGTGCCGGGCATTTACGCGCAGGACCGCGAAGGCGGCACGCCGCGCGAGCGCCTGCTCAAGGGTACGCCGGTATTGCAGGCGCAGGACGACGTCTATACCAACCACATCCACGCCAACGACCTGGCCCGTGCCTGCCTGCTGGCGCTCTGGCGTGGCCGGGCGCAGCGCGTGCTCAACGTCTGCGACGACACCGACATGAAGATGGGTGACTATTTCGATCTGGCGGCCGACCTGATGGGCCTTCCCCGTCCGCCGCGTGTGGCGCGGGCCACGGCCAGCGAGGCACTGCCGCTGATGTTGCTGAGTTTCATGAGCGAATCACGCCGACTCGACAACAGCCGGATGAAAAAAGAACTGCGTCTGAAGCTGCAGTTGCCCCATGTCCGGCAGGGCCTGAGCCCGCAGGCAGGCCTGTTTGGAGGCTGAACATGGACAGCCTGCGCATCGACAAATGGCTCTGGGCCGCACGCTTTTACAAGACCCGCAGCCTGGCGGCCGACGAGATCGGCAAGGGGCGTGTGCAGGTCAACGGGCAGGACGTCAAGGCCTCGCGCGAGGTCAAAGTGGGCGACCGGGTGCGTTTGCGGCAGGGGCCGGTGGTGCGCGAGGTCGTGGTGCGTGGCATCAGCGCCGTGCGAGGTCCCGCGCCGGTGGCGCAGCAGCTCTACGAAGAAACGCCCGACAGCCTGCAGACCCGCGAAGCGGCCGCGCAGCAACGCCGTCTGGCCATGGAGCCGGCGCAAGCCATAGAACAGGGGCGCCCCACCAAACGAGACCGGCGCCAGATCGACAAGGCCTGGAACGAACGCTGGAGCGCCGGACTGGACTGACCGGCTTCAGAGCTGGTGCAGCGCGGTGGCCAGCAGGCCCGCGAGGCCGATGCTGTTGCTTTCGTGCGGAACCGAATCGGTGCTCCAGATGTGGTCCACACCGGCTTCGCGCACCACCTGCAAGGCATCGCCCGAAAACAGTGCATGCGTCACGGCCACATCCACGGACCGCGCGCCCGAGCGCAGCAGCAGGCGCGCCGCTTGCGCCAGGGTGTGGCCGCTGCTGGCGATGTCGTCGAGCAACACCACCGCGCGGCCTGCCACCGCCACATCGGGCAAGGTGATTTCGACCTCCCGGTCGCCATGGCGGGTTTTGCGGCATACGCCGTGATCGAAACCGTGTTGTCCGGCGGCCACGGTGATCCATTGCTCGGACTCTTCGTCCGGGCCGATCAGAAGGGCACCTGGACACTGCTGGTGCACGAATTCGGCCAGCAGGGGAGCGGCGGTGAGGGCCAGTGCCTGCGTGGCCGGAACGGCCTCTTTCAGAGTGGCGACGCGGTGCAGGTGCGGGTCCACCGTGATCACCGCGTCGAACAGGTCGGCCAGATGGCGGCCGATGATTTTCTGGCTCACGGCTTCGCCACTCTGGAAGGCCACATCCTGGCGCATGTAGGCCAGGTAAGGGGCCACCAGCGTCAGGTGTTGGGCGCCCAGCGTGCGCGCGGTGTGTGCGGCCAGCAGCAGTTCCACCAGTTTGGCGTTGGGGTTGTGCAGGGAGCGCAGCAGGACCACCCGTGAGGGCAGGGGGGTTGGCAGGCGCAGTTTCAGCTCACCATCCGGAAAAACATGGCGATCCACGCAGGCCAGTGTCAGGCCTGCCGCGTCGGCCAGCTTGCGGGCGAGACTGAGCTCGTCTTCGAAATGCAGCAAAAGAGTCGCAGCGGGCATCAGAACTCCACAAAAGCGTGAGGGACGTCGGCTGCGCTGCCGATGGTGTAGCCCGTCGATTTGTCGCAGGCATGGCGGGCGAACTGCAGATCGGCGGGGAAAGCCGCGTGCACGCGGTACAGCAGATCCCCAGCCCGGACTTCCTCGCCCAGTTTCCTGGCCAGATCCACGCCCGCTTGCGGTACCTTGGGTGCGCCCGCAAACCGGGCGATCCGGGCCAGCTGGAGGTTGTCGATGCCGCAGACCACGCCAGCGCGTTCGGCGCGCACATCGAAGGTGAGCGGGCCCAGTGTGAGCTTGTTGTGGTCGAACGCACGTGCGCCCTGCGCAGCAATGATGTCGTTCATTTTGGCCAGCGCGCGTCCCGAGTCGAGGATGTCACGGGCGATCGCAAAGCCGTCACCACCGCGCACATCCGGGCTGAATTCGATCAGCCTGCCGGCCAGTCGCAGGGATTTTTGGCGCAGGTCCATGGGGGCGCGGGGGTCGTTTTCCAGCACCCGCATGACATCGCGGGCCTCCAGCACCGGACCGATGCCGTAGCCGATCGGCTGGCGTCCGTCACTGATGACCACGTCCAGCGAGAGCTTGAGGCGGCCAGCCACGTATTCGAACAGGCGCCTCAGGCGCTGGGCGTCGGGCATGGAGCGGACCTTGGCCGTGGGACCGATCGGGATGTCCAGCACCAGGTGGGTGGAGCCTGCCGAAATTTTCTTGGACAGGATGGAGGCCACCATCTGGGCGGGAGAGTCCAGCGACAGGGGGCGTTCGACAGAGATCAGCACATCGTCGGCCGGTGACAGGTGGGCGGTGCCGCCCCATGTCAGGCAACCGTGGTGCGACTGCACGATGTCGGCCATTTTTTCGAAAGAGAGTTCGACGTCGGCCAGCACCTCCATGGTGTCTGCCGTGCCGGAAGGCGAGGTGATGGCGCGGGACGAGGTTTTGGGGCAGACCATGCCATGCGCGGCCACGATAGGGACAATCAGCATGGACGTGCGGTTGCCGGGAATGCCGCCAATGCAGTGCTTGTCGACCACCACGCGCTCTTTCCAGTCCAGGTGCCGTCCCGCCTCGATCATGGCCTGGGTCAGGTAATAGACCTCTTCGCGGTCGAGTTCATCGCGGTTGGTGGCCACCACAAAGGCGGTCAGCTCGATCTTGGAGTAGTGGTGCTCGGCCACATCGTGGATGATGGCGCGAAAGTCATCGAGCTCCAGCCGTTCGCCGGCCAGTTTGCGGTGCAGGGCCTGGATCGATTCGGGCGGATCGGCCTGGGCCACGGTGACCAGCTGTCCGGGCTGCATGCCCAGCTGTTCAAAAGCTGCGTCTGAAAGCCCCAGTTCATTGCAGGCCAGAAAATCACCGTTGTCGACCACATTGAGCGTGGCCAGCACGCTGCAGCCATTGGCGCGGATTTCCACTTTGGACAGGGCCTTGAAGCCTTCAGTCCGGTAGACCTCGCAACCGCGGTGCATGTAGGCCACGTTCTCGTGGTAGGTGTCGATCAGCATGCGCCGCAGACTGAGTCGGGCGTTGCCAGTGCTGTCAACCGGGGTACAGATGTCCTTGTCCATCAAACCATTGTGAATCATGTGCCGTGCACAGTGAATCCAGACCGGTAAAACAAAAAAGCCGCACCGTTTTGAACGTGTGCGGCCTTCGATGTGGTGCCCGGGGCCGGAATCGAATTCCGAGCGAAATACCGGTGTCGTTCGTTGAGTTACTGTGATAGTTACTGCAAACAACCCAGGATACCGGGATAACCAGGCAAGTCCTCAAACCTGCTTACTTTTGAAGTATAAAGATGGCTGCCTTTCTAGGCAAATCTGGTTCAACCCAATGAGGTACGGTGCACATCACGATGGATGATTCAGTCGGCGATTCGTTGGCGCGACCAAGGCTTTCCAGGCTTTGGTTCTTCATGATTGGCAACTTCGTGTTGCTGATGGTGCTGGTTGCCTTGATTCAAAAGAAGTTGAGCTTCGATGAGCTTGTCTCAGCATCTGAGACGACCCGCAGGGTGTCAATTACACAATCCTCCCCATCCTGGCTGACGGCAAGTGACACCCCTGAAGCTTCCATTCAAACCGCAGTGGCTGCATCAGAACCGATGACTGAAGCGTCAACTCACGCTGCCGCTGTGGTCCAGCCCGTTGTGTCGCCCTTTCCTGCCACGACAAATCTGACTTCTGCCGCCGACGTGCAATGGCTGCGCAGATTGCCAGAGGGCAGCTGGGTGGTGGTGCATGGTCGCCATGAATCCTTGATTGAGGCACTTGCATTTCAGTCAAGCCACAAATTGCTCGCCAAAGCCAGATTGTTCACGTCGCATGCGGCTTCAGATTCTCAGCCGGGTGTCCTGGTTGTTACCGGGCCCTTCCGAACCCGAGGCCGTGCTGATAACCATGTGGCGCGGTTGGACTGGAAACGCAAGGCGTACTCCCTGAAACGCGATGAATTGCTGAAGTCACTGTCCTTGCCATGAAAGAAAATCCTGGCTTTGATTCCGTGCTGCATTTCTGGTTCACCGAAATTGATCCAGCCAGGCACTGGCAGACGGATTCGGTATTCGATCAGCATTTACGTGAACGCTTTGGGAGTTTGCATCGGGCGGCGGTACAGGGAGAGCTGAGTTCCTGGCGTGCAAAGCCGGCGGGTCGTTTGGCCGAAGTGATCGTACTTGACCAATTTTCACGCAACATCCATCGAGGCACGCCTCAGGCATTTGCTGCAGACGCCATGGCGCTGGCCTTGGCCCAAGAGGCTGTTTCAGCCGGTCATGACCTGAGTTTACCTCCTGAGAGACGTGTCTTTTTCTACATGCCTTATATGCACAGCGAATCTGTGCATGTCCACCGAATGGCAGTTCCCTTGTTCAATGCTGTGGGACTGAGTCTGGATTTCGAGCTGCGTCACAAAGCGATCATCGAACGTTTTGGTCGCTACCCACATCGAAACAGGGCATTGGGACGTCCATCTACAGAGGCAGAGTGCCAATTTCTGCGAGAACCCGGTTCCAGTTTCTGAAGTTCGCAGCTTTGGCGCACACAAGGCGTGGTGCTCTTTTGAAAATTGCCATCAACGACATCAGGGGGTGAACATGACACGAATGGGAAAAAGCAGACTGGAAGCATTCAGTGATGGTGTCATGGCCATCATCATCACCATCATGGTGCTGGAGATCAAGGTTCCTCATGGCACCCAATGGGATGACTTGCAGCCCCTGCTGCCCGTTTTCCTCAGCTACGTGTTGAGTTTCGTCTATGTGGGTATCTACTGGAGCAACCACCACCACCTGTTGCACACCGTGCAGCATGTCACGGGAGGCATTTTGCTGGCCAACCTCAAATTGCTGTTCTGGCTGTCTCTGCTTCCCTTTGCCACGGGCTGGATGGGGGAAAACCACTTTGCAGCAGTGCCTTCCCTGCTTTACGGCGTGGTTTTGCTGTTCTGCGGTGGTTCATGGTGGTTGCTGCAAAAAACCATCATTCACACCCATGGGGAGTTTTCGGCATTGGCACATGCCATTGGTAAAGACCACAAAGGCACGGCATCCATTTTGCTCTACGCCCTGGCGATTGCTCTCAGTCTGGACTGGCCCAATGTGGCACCGGCGATTTATGTGCTGGTGGCCTTCATGTGGTTCGTGCCTGACCGCCGCATTGAGCGGTCCCTGGCGTGGTGGAGCGGCCGCTCTGACGACTCCCCTTCACCTCCAAACTGAAAAAGTGGGCTTTGAAGAGTGCCAATGTGACTGCTGAACAGCAGTGGCATGGACAGCTTTACCGCTCACCAAGGGACTGGGTGAATGTCTTGACCACCGGCTTGGTCAGATAGCTCAGAACACTGCGTTCCATGGCTTTGATGTCCACCTGGGCTGTCAGGCCGGGGCGAAGATGAATCTCCTGGGACTTGCTCCCGTTGAACTCCGTACCCGTAATGCGAATCCGCACCCGGTAATGCAACATGGGGCCGTTGCGTGTTTCCTCCGTCAGGACGTCGGGGCTGATGTAGCTCACCACACCGTGCATGGCACCAAAAATGGACGAATCGTAAGCATCCAGCTTCACACTGGCCGCCTGTCCAACCGCCACAAAAGCAATATCCGAGGTGCTGATCTTGGCTTCGGCAATCAGGTTATCCCCTGTAGGCAGCAGCTCCATCACCGTATCCCCGGGGCGCACCACGCCGCCCACGGTGTTGACTTTGATGTTGTTGACAATGCCATTCATCGGGGCCACCAACTCGGTATGTTCCAGCACCTGGCTGCGATCACGCAGTTGTTCATTCTGGGTGTTCAGATCTTCCTGCGCCTTGGTCATTTCGGCTTGCGCATCCTGAAAATACTTGTTGCGTTTGCTGGCCAGCTGGGCGCGCAAATCGGCCTCCGAACGTTCCAGACGCAAAATCTCGGCACGGCTGACATCGCCTGTCTTTTCGAGCTGACGGTTGATCGACAATTCGGCCACGGCCAGGCGCAGCATGTTCTGCAAGGCATTCATATCGTCCTGAAACGCCCGTCGCCGCTTGTTGTACAGATCCGTCTGATTGCGGATGTACTCGGCGTACTCCTTCAAATCAGGGTCAAATTTCAAAGGCTTTTCATACACTTCGGCCTGCAGACGGGTCAAGGTGATGCGCAAAGCCGCCACCTTGGCTGCACTGTCGGCCACAGCCGCCTCAGCCCTTTCCTTTTGCAAAGTGGCCAGCAACTGACCTTCCCTGACCTCATCACCTTCCTTGACATGCATTTGCGTGACCACCCCGCCATCAGCCGACTGGATCAACTGCGTGCGTGCGGCCACGATCAGCTGCGCAGGTGCCCGTGTGACCTGATCCACCTTCGCCACGGCAGCCCACAGCACCAGCAAGACCACACTCAGCCACATCAACCGCAAAGTCCAGCGTGCCCGCGAGGGCGAAGGCAAATCACCCAACATCTGACCCGGCGGTGCCAGTACCCGCTCACCCACCGACTGGGCCAAACGGGGCAAAGGGCTGCGCGGCATGACATCGGTGACATCTGCTGTTGCATCTGCAGAGGAGACAGGGGGCAGTTTTTCGCTCATGGTGTTGGTTGCGCTGAAGCCGCAGATACCGGTGCAGCTGCTGCCACGGCGGCACGTTCATCCGCAGCCATTTGTTGATTACGCTTTTGCATCTCTGCCAGCACCGCGTCACGAGGCCCATCCATGACGACGGCATTGCCCACGATCACGAGCACGCGCGTTGCCAGGGGCAGGATGCTGGGTTTGTGCGTCACGATCACCATCGTGCGTCCGGCACTGGCTTCTTCAGCCAGCACACGCAGGCAGGCGCGCTCCTGTTCCTCGTCCATGGTCGCCGTGGGTTCGTCCAGAAGCATCACATCAGGTTGGGTCAATACCACGCGCGTGAAAGCCACCAACTGCTTTTGCCCACCCGAAAGTCCCTTGCCCCCTTCGGCTATCGGCCGGTCCAGGCCCTTGGGATGGCTGGCCACGAAACGGTGCATGCCCGTGCGCTGCATGGCCGCAAAAATGGCATCGTCACCCGGATCGGGCAGACCCACCAGCAGGTTTTCGCGCAGCGTGCCCTGAAACAGACGGTGTTCCTGCTGTAAATAACCAATGTGCTGGGTCACCACCTGCCGATGCACTTGCGCCAGATCCAGTCCATCCACCAGCACACGCCCCTCCACAGGCTGGTACAAGCCGCTTAGCAATCGCAGCAAGGTGGACTTGCCAGCGCCAATGGGGCCCAACACCGCCACCCGCTCACCCGGCTGAATCACCAGCCTGGGCACCACCAGCGCCGGGGGATTGGCGCCATAGGCAAATTTGGCCTCCTGCACCTCAAAATGACCGCGCAGCCGTTCTGGCACCAGTACCTGATCGGCGTCATGGTTGTCCACCTTGAGCTGGTACAAACGCTCCAGCCCCTCCAGCGCTGCCTTGGCATGTGCGTGTTGCACCAGCAAACCTGGCAAAGCCATGACGGGTGCCAAAATCCGCCCACTGAGGATGGAGCAGGCGATCAAGGCCCCCATTGTCATGTGTCCCTGCATCACCACCCATGCGCCTGCCACCACCAGACCCGCGTAACTCACCTGCTGGATCGAAGCCGACATGTAGCCGACACTCTCATTAAGATGGCGCATGTGCAAATCATTGCGGATCGTTTCCTGGTTCACCCCGATCCAGCGCGACAGGAACTTCCAATGCCCCGAACCGGCCTTGATGGTCTCGATGCCCTCCACCGCCTCGACCAGCAGCCCCGTTTTCAGATTGGACAAACTGGCCCCCTCCTGCGCCTGACGCATGATGCGCGTGCGGATGCTCAAACCCATCCACAATGCGATCAGGCCAAACACCAGCGGCACGGCAGCCACCAGCGGATGACCCACCAGCATGATGACCAGCAAAAACAGGATGCCCAAGGGCATGTCGATCAGGGTGAACAAGGTACTGGCCGTGTAAAAACCGCGCACCTGCTCGTAACCCCGAATCTGTCCGGCCAGCGAACCCACCGAAGCGGGCAGCTGATCTACACGCAGCTGCAACAGCCGTGAAAAAATCTCGCGTGACAGCCGGTTGTCCAGCCCCACCACCATGTGGTCCATCAACTGGGACCGCGCGAACTTCATCGCCAACTCCAGACCGATCGTCAGCAACACCCCAGAAGCCAGAATCCACAGGGTGTACTCACTGCGCGTGGGAATCACCCGGTCATACACCTGCATGGAAAACAGCGACGTGGCCAAGGCCAGCAAACCAATGAAGACCGAAGCCGCGCAAGCCTCCACGATGTCCCGGCGAAACAGGCGCAACGTGTCATAGATCAGACCCACAAACCCCTCGGCACGCTGACCAACCAGTGCCCCCACGCCAAACGACACCTGAACCGAACGCACCCGCACCACGGCCGTGCCCTGGGCCAGTGTCTCGGGTGCGACCCAGGCACGCCCCCGGGGCGTGGCCAGCAGCCAGGCGCCAGCGGCGCTTGACTGCAACACCACTCCCCAGCCCTGTTCGGTCGAAAAGGCCAGCAAAGGGCAATGCGCCTCATCCGGCGCCGACAACCAGCGCGGGACATCAAAGCCCATGCGCGAACACACGGCGCCCAGCAACTGCTGGGGGGGCAAAGTCTCAGGCAAGCCCTGTAGTCCGCCAGCCAGACGCAAGGTGTCGAGCTTGGTGCCCTGGGCCTGCGCCAGACGCTTGAGCGCCCAGGACAAATCGTTCAGAGGTTCAGACAAAAGAAAACTCCAGAAACATCAGGGCTGGTCGGGCCGTTGCCCCATGCGCAACTGCAAACGGTGCATGGCCGCCACCATCGCTACCCGTGCCTCGGCCTGCGCATATTCGTTTTGTGCCAACTCGCGCGCAGTGTTCAGCAAATCCAGCCAACTTTTACGCCCCGCCTGGAACTGGCGCAAGTAGGATTCCAGCACCACCTCCGAGCCTGTGACCGACTTGTCCAGTCCCTGGATGCGCAAGCGCGCATTGAAAAACTCCTCGCGGTCATTGAGTAAAGTCTGCAGCATGTCGCGCTGCGCGGCTTCCACATTCAACGCCTGCCCCTGTAAACGAGTTGCCAGAGCCTGCGCCTCTACATGCCCGGCCAAGCCCGCCGCAGGGGTATAGCGCAGCCCCACAAAATAGCTGGGGTCCGTGCTTGTGACCGTAGTGGTCGTGTCCAATGGTTTGGTCACTCTGAAGTACAGCTGTGGCTTGAGCTCGGCCTGCTTTGTGGCCAAACGCTGTTCCAGCACTTCCCGCTCCTGGAGAGCCTTGTGTACCGTGGTGTGCTGGCGCGCCACCTCGGCCCAATCGGTACTTTCCAGCAAGCGGGCAAAAGCATCTGTCTGGGACAGCGTAGGCGCCGGCTGCACCGAACGCGCGCGCACCGCCAGATCGCGGAGACCACTCAACTGCTCCAGTCGTGTGGCCGCCTGAGTGATCTGCGTAAGCGCCGAAGTCAATTCCACCTCCGTCTGAAGGACACGCGCATCCACCAACTCCAGATCAATCTGAGGTGAAGCCTGTGCCTGCACCCGGCGCTGCATCTGCGTTTGGTAACCCCGTAGCAAACCCAGCGCTTTGAGCGCCACACGCTGCTTTTCCAGTCCGCTGATCAACTGCTGCCAAGCATTGGTCACCTGCAAAAACAAATCCTGTTGCGTCAACTCCGACTGTGTGGCCGCCACCCGGGCACCTGCCTCCGACTCGGCCACTTTCCCCGACACCCGGCCAAAGTCCCAGAGGGTCTGTTCTGCAGTGAAAACCTTGGTCGGCGCCAAAGCCTTGTTGTTACCCGAACGGTCCGATTCCGTCGTCAGCGCCAGTGTTGGCCAACGCAAACGCTCTGAAGCCCCTACATCTTCCAGGGCTGCACGCGCCTGCAGCCGGGAAGCCTGCAAACCCGGATGGGTGGCCAGCACGCCCTCGAACAACTCGCGCAGAGACAAGGCTTGTGTAGCTGGTGCAACGATTGGAGACCGGGCAGAAGTTGCTGGCAGCGTATCGGACAAGGCAGCAGGGGACAGCACACCTGCAGACATCAGACAAAAACCCATACCAGCCCAATGGGCAATTGAATGCGATTCGCGCCAAAACGGTGTGCGTTTGAATTTGTGCAGTGCTTGAGACATGTGACTCCTGAAACTTCAAGCAAATGAATCATTTGATACGAAATTAAAAAAATAAAAATCTAACAATGACCTAAATAAGAAGAAATTTCCGATTTCGATGGCCTGGAAGGCAAAGGCAGAGATGCAGCCTGGTCTCTGAATAAATGAGTAAAAATTTCCTCAATAAATTCTCAATTGAGGTCGGAGGAATGATGGGGTCGATTCAAATTGCGCCCAACAACAAATTAAAAATTTTTTAATTTACAAACCCATGCCACCCGTTCAACGCAGCGACTCTGATCGTGAAGTTTCGGAAGCTCTGGCCCAGATTCTTTTGCTGGCCGAGCCGTTGGTGGCTTGGTGCGTGCAGCGCGGCATCGGGTTTGGTCAATTCAGCAAGACCCTCAAGCCCTTGTTTTATGAAAAGGCGATGGATGAACTGGCACGTCGGAAGTCGCGAGTCAGTGATTCAGCGCTCAGCATGGTGTCGGGGCTGCACAAAGGCGACATCCTTGCCTACAAACTGGCCAGCCAAATGCCTGTCACAGATCAGGCACACGCGTTGCGCCAGTCCGTGATGGCGTCGAGTCAGCAGATCAGTCCTGTGCATCAGGTACTTGTCCGCTGGTTGGTCGGCGATGTACAGACTGAGCTGCCGATCAAAGTACCCACAACAGCCAAATTTACGGGTGCGCCAGACAGCTTCACTGCATTGGTACACAGTGCCAACCGAACCACCAGCCAAGGATTTTCGGTGGCACTTGTTTTGCAGGAAATGCAGCGTCAGGGCCTGGTTCGGGTTGAGGCCGATCGCGTGTGCCTGCTGGCCGGTAATGCCCTGTCCAAAAGACAGATTGAAGCAGACCGTCACTTCATTGGCGCTGGCCGCGACCTGTTGCTGGCCATGCTCTGCAACCTCCAGAGCCCGGATGCGCCGCCCTTCCTGGAGCAAAGCCTGGACGTCGACGGCATCAGCCCTGCTTCGGTTGAACAACTGCAGGCGCAGTTTCGCCAGTGGTGGCAAACCGCCCTGCAGGCCCTGGCACCGCAGGCCATCGCGCTCAACGAAGCCGACATCCAGCGTTCCCCCTCATCTGGTCCAGGCGACCAACCCACCCGGCGTTTGCGCCTGGGTGTCTACGTTTACGCCGAAGACATGGCCCCAAGCCCTTCGGCCACCCCGCATCTTTCTGAAAGTGGAGCCCAACCATGACGCGCGTCATCATCGTCCAGACCCCAACCAACCAGACCGCCCAGCAAACCCAGGCGCAAGTCAAAGTGCCAGGCCAGCCGGTCAAGGTGACGGTATTGCCCCACAGCCAGATCGCCATCAGCGTGGACGGCGTGCCCCTCAAGGGCGACAGGGCGCCTGGCGCAGACAAAGCCCCCAGCCTGCACAAAAGTGGCAAGGACCTGCAAATTCTGGGGGCCGACGGTGAGCCGCTGGTCGAACTCAAAGATTTCTATGCCACGCAGGATGCGATCCTCGAAGGCCACAGCTGGAACTTTGTACCCGCTGACGGTCTGGTGCAAAACAGTGTCGGCGTCAGCAGCACCCCTGAAGCGTTTGCTGCCGCCCACAGCGACGTGGCCAGCGTTGGCCTCAGCGGCACCGGCAGCACCGTGGCCGAAGCCGGCCTGAGCGGCGCCTGGGGCGGACTGATTGTCGGCATGGGCTTCTTTGCAGGGGCCGGTGGTGGTGGCGTGAGTCTGAGCACAAGCACCTTCATCAAGGGCCTGATCTCGGCAGGCCCCATCGTCGACGGCTCCGACCTCAAAGTCGATCTGTACGACAAAACCGGCATAAAAATCGCCAGCGACATCGCGGTCAAGTCAGACGGCAGCTTCGAGACCACCCTCACCTCTAAGGAAGACACCGTCATCGCGGTGGTCAAAAACGGCAACACCACCAAAAACTACATCGACGAAACCACCGGTGAACTCAAAGATTTGAGTGTCACCCTCACCGGCATCGGCAACGCCCAGACGGTCAACGGCGTGACCCTGATCAAGCTCCAGCTCAACCCGGTGACCACGCTGGCGCAAAAGCAGATCGTCGATTTGAGCGCCATCATCGATGCCAATGGCAACCCCACCAACGGCAAACTCGCCACCCCCCTGACCACGGCCATGGTCACCCAAGGCAACACCTTGGTGGCCAACCTGTTTGGTCTGGGTGACATCATGAACGACGACCCGGTGCTGGTGGTGGCCAGCGCCGACGGCAAAACCGTCACCGCCAACAGCGCCTACAACGATACCGACGGCGTGACCGCGCAGGAGCGCTACGGTCAGGTGCTGGCCATGCTCTCCGGCCTCGACCAGAAAAATGGCAGCACGGCAAGCACCATCAACAGCCTGACGGACATCATCAAAGCCCAGGCGCCCAACGGCAGCAGCACCACCGCTGCCATAGATGCCATCAACGTCCAGTTGGTCGCAGGCGCTACCGAATTTGAATTCAAGAACAATTCTTCGACCGACCCCGCCAGTAACACCGCCAGTTTTGCCAACCTGCTGACCGCAGCAGCAGGCAACACGGTCAACACCGCCGGCAACACCACCTCCGGATCGGCGGCCACGCCAAGCGCCACCGACACCGCCACCAACGCCCTGCTGGTGGATGCCTTCAAAAACTACACGGCCGTGAGTGCTTATGGCAGTGCCAGTGCTGGCAATCTGTCCACACTCACCGACCTGTCCAACGCCATACAAAAACTGGCCAGCCTGGCCGACGGCATCGACCCCAACCCGGCCACCAACCCCAACTCCCCGCTGACTGCAGCGCAGTACAACCTCCTGTTTGGCGCCAACGGCGCCGCCAATCTGGCCCTCATGGGTATCTCGGGTGTCACGACAGGCAACCTCAAGGCTGTGCTTTGGGCCATCCAGCACAGCGACGGTGGCACGGCCACCGACACGGTGCAAGAGCTCAACGACCTGGTTGCCAATGCGCAAAAGCAACTGGACGCCATCGTTGCCTATGCTGAAAACAACAGCGGCACCGCCCCCGATGCCAACAGCTTCGCGGCTGTGGGCGCGACCGGTGTCACCACGGCCAACCTGGCCGCCATCAACAGCGCCCTGGCCAGTGCCAACGTCGAAGGCGCCAACGTTGACACCGTCGCTGAAATCCAGACCCTGGTGGACAGCTACAACAAAATCCTCGGTGAAGCCAACGGCAGCGCCGCCGATGCCACAGTGACCAACCCGAGCGCCGCCGACTACACCAACATAGGCGTCAACCTGGGTGCGGGCACCAGCGCCACATACAGCTCAACCAATGCAGCCACCGACACGGAAACCCTGGCCCTGCTCAACGACGTGATTGGCGGTAAAACCACAACCGACGTCGACACTCCGGCCAAAATCGAAGCGCTGGTGACCACGGTCAACGCCCTGCAAGCCTTGGCCAACCTGGAGCCCAATCCGGACGGATCGGTCACCATCCCGACAGAACTGGCGGCCCTGCTCACCAAAGACGCGCTCAACGCCCTGGGCATTACCCCTGCCGTCACCGACGCCACACTGGCCAGTGTGCTTGCGGCCATTGTCAAGACCGACAACAGCGGCGGCGCGACCGACAGCCTGGCCAAACTCAATGCCCTGGTGCAAAGCACAAGCACGGCACTGACCAGCATCACCGACTTTGCAAGCAAAGTTAGCGTCAGCAGCACAGACGGCAACGGTGCGGATGACACCTACAAAGACAGCAACAACGCCACCGTCACCAAGCCCACTGCCACCGATTACACCAACGCGGGGGTGATTGGTGTGGACAGCGGCAACCTGGCTGCGATCAACGATGCGCTGGCCACCAGTGTCGTGGGCACCAGCAAAGCTGTGGCCACCAAAGACGACATCCAAACCATCGTCAATGCCTACAAAGCCATCCTGACCACCGCCGACGGCACGGCGCCTGGCAGCACCGCGGACGATGCCGCCTACCAGGCCAGCATCCCCAACACCACTGCCGACCAATACGCCGCCATCGGTGCCGTCATCGGTGATGCTGCCAACGACTCTGACAACCTCAAACTCCTAAACGACATCATCGGTCGCCAAACCGCCAGTGGTGTGGACACCGTGGGCGAAGTCAACAACCTCGCCCGCATCGCCAACGCCCTGCAGACCATTGCCAACGGTGGCACACCTACGCCTGCGCTGGGCAAAGCCGACCTCGAAAAAATCGGCATCACGGGCGTCACCGACAGCCCCGACGGTGGCAACCTTGCGGCCGTGCTCAAAGCCATCGCTGCAGGTGGCGGCAACAGCGGGCAGGGCATGGACTCCTTTGTTGAAATCCAGAAAGCCGTCAACGACACCAACGCGGCCATCGAAGCCATCCGAGCCTTTGCCGAAGCCAACACCATCAGCAGTCAGGACGGTACAGGCGACAATGGGGCAGGTGCTGCCACAGGCGACTACACCGGCACCGCCCCCACTGAAACCCAGTACAAACAAGCCGGTATCGCTGACGTCACATCGGCCAACGTCGCCTCCTATAACGACGCGCTGGCCACCGCTGCCATCACCGGTGCCAAAGTCGACACCCCATTTGAAATCCAGGCCATTGTTACCGCCTACAACCACATCCTCCAGGCGGCCGACAGTGGCGCAGTGGGTACCCCGGGCGACGGCTCCATCGAACCCGGCGCTTTGGTCATCGATGACTTCATCAACATCGGCATCAGCACCAGCCTGCTGGGCAGCCCGGCTGTGGCAGGTGGCGCAGCGGCCACGGGCCTCTATGACACCGAAAACTTTGATCTGCTCAAAGATGCCATTGGCAAGAAAGCCGACATCGGTGTCGACACCGTGGCCGAAATCCAGACCCTCGTCAGCATCGTCAACCGCCTCCAGCAAATCGCGGCTGGCGCCAATCCGGCCAGCATCAGTCCGGCGCTGACCTGGCAGGACCTGACCAATCTGGGCGTTGAGGGCGTCAACGACAGCAATCTGGGCGCACTGTTGCAAAAAATCAAAGACAGTGCCGACGATGGCTCGGCTACCAACTCGCTATCCAAACTGCAAGACATGGTTGGCAAGGCCGACACGGCCTTGGGCCACATTTCCAGATTTGCGCTGGACAACACCACCAGCAGCACCGATGGCGATGGTTCCGATGACGCTTACACAGGTAGCAAGCCGGTTGAAATCGATTACACCGATGCCGGTGCGCAAAACGTGCTTAGTGCCAACATTGCTGCCTACAACGATGCTCTGGCCACCTTGCCACTGACCGACAGCAACACCAACACCCTGTCTGGTGTGCAATCTGTTGTGAATGCCTACAACGCTATTCTCGCTGCTGCCAACGGCGTGGCTCCGGGTACCAGCGTCAACAACGTTGCCGAAACCGTCCCCACACTCACCGCCCTGCAATACGCCGCCATCGGTGCGGACATCGGTGACGCTGCCACTGTGGCCAACAACCTGGTCCTGCTCAACGACGCCGTTGGCCGCAAAGCCACCGCCGGTGTGGACACCGTCAAAGAAATCGAAGCCCTGGCCCGAGTGGCCAACGCCCTGCAATCCATTGCAGGTGGCACCGATCCGTCTACCATCAGCCCGGCGCTGACCGCGCAAAACCTGCTTGACCTTGGCATCACAGGCGTCACGACAGACAACCTGGGTAGCGTGCTCACCCAGATCGGCAAAATGGCCGACGACGGCAGCGCCACCAAAACCATCGACCAGCTCAACACTCTTGTCAGCGACACACAGGCCGCGTTGACGTTGATTGCCAACTTCGCAAGGGACAACACGACCAGCGAAGCCCTGCCCGACGACGGCAGTTCCAGCCAGCTGACGGGCGACGCGGGGCTGACCACCACCGTCTTTGCCAACGCCGGCATTGCTGATGTCACCAGCGCCAACCTGCGCTCCATCAAAGACGCGCTGGCCACCAATGGCATCACCGATCTGCAGGCCAATACCCAAGCCAAAATCCAGGCCATCGTCAACGCCTACAACGCCATCCGCACGGCAGCAGACGGAGCCCCGGCGAACACAGCCGCCGATATCCCTGCACTCGGCAAAGCCCAATACGCGGCCATTGGTGTGGGCAACAACACCTCCGGCACAGCCACCAGCTTTGACATCAGCAGCCTGGACGATCCGGAAGTCCTGCGTCTGCTCAACGACGCCGTGGGCGGCAAAGCCACCACGGGTGTGGACATCGTCAACGAAATCAACAACCTGGCCCGCATTGCCAAAGCAGTGCAAGACGTGGCCAGCGGTTTGGATCCGTCCACACTCACCCCTGCACTGAGCACAGCAGACCTGACCGCCATTGGCTTGCAAGGTGTCAACGAAGGCAACCTCAAAGCTGTTCTGGCGGGCATCGGTGCAGCGGCCAACGACGGCAGTGGTACAGACACGCTTGCCAAGATCAATGACATCGTCGCCCATGCCCAAGACCAGCTGACGGCCATCAGCCAGTACGCCGATGCCAACGGAGGCATGGCCCCCACCGACACCACCTACGCAGAAGCCGGCGTCACCGGCGTCACCTCCGCCAACGTCGATGCCATCAACAGTGCCCTGGCCAGTGCGGGCGTCACCGGTGCCAAGGCCGACACCACCGGCGAAATCCAGGCTATCGTCGACGCTTTCAACAACATCCTCAAAGCTGCCGACGGCGGGGCTGCCGGGTCGGCGGGCTCCATTGAGCCCACGGCTTTGACTCGCACCGACTTCACCGCCATTGGTGTCAACCTGGGCGCAGCGGGCACTGCAGGCACTGGCGACACGGCTTTCGCCCTTGTGCAAGACCTCATCGGCCAGCAAGCCGACGATGGCGTCAACACTGTGGCCGAAGTCCAAAAACTGGTGGACATCGCCAACGCCCTGCAAGCATTGGCCGAAGGCGGTATGAGCAGTCTCACACCGGCACAAAAATCGCTTCTGACGCCTGAAAATCTTGGCCTCATTGGCCTGCTAAACGTCAACGCCGACAACATCGGCTCCGTGCTCGAGAAAATCGAAGCCTCCACCGGTGACCTTACCAACAGCCTGAGCGAACTCCAGGGCATCGTCACGGGCGTCAACACCGCGTTGAGTGCACTCACCGGCTACGCTGCTGAGCCGCAAACCAACACCACAGACCCCACCGATACCACCTACACCGCTGCAGGTGTCGAAGGTGTGACCAGCACCAACGTGGCTGCCATCAACGCTGCGCTCAAAGATCCAGACGCCAACCCCAACACCCAGGCGGGCATCCAGAGTCTGGTGGACAGCTACAACAAAATCCTTGGTGAAGCCAACGGCAGCGCCGCGGACGCCACACCGGCCGACCCAACCACCACCGACTACACCAACATCGGCGTCAACCTGGGCGCGGGCACCAGCGACGCATACAGCTCAACCAATGCAGCCACCGACACGGAAACCCTGGCCCTGCTCAACGACGTGATTGGCGGTAAAACCACAACCGACGTCGACACCCCGGCCAAAATCGAAGCGCTGGTGACCACGGTCAACGCCCTGCAAGCCCTGGCCAACCTGGAGCCCAATCCGGACGGATCGGTCACCATCCCGACAGAACTGGCGGCCCTGCTCACCAAAGACGCGCTCAACGCCCTGGGCATTACCCCTGCCGTCACCGACGCCACACTG